>CAKKQZ010000036.1:32044-43714 GCA_919902445.1 Omnitrophica bacterium GWA2_41_15
GCCATAACCATCCCACCGTCAACTACCATGGTCTGACCTGTGATATAATTGGAATCGCCGGATGCCAGAAATAAACACGCCTGTGCAACATCCTCCGGTGTGCCGAGCCTGCCTAACGGTATCGCTACCTTCATCTTCTCTTTTACCTCATCCGATAGCTTAGCCGTCATCTCGGTCTGGATAAAACCTGGAGCTACTACATTGACGTTGATATTGCGCGATGCCAATTCCTTTGCCACTGTTTTTGTAAGCGCGATTATACCTGCCTTGGAAGCAGAGTAATTGCTTTGTCCGGGATTACCCATCAAGCCGATGATTGAGGCAATGCTGATTATCTTACCGCTATGCTGCTTAACCATCGGCCGGGATACAGCTTTGATGCAATTAAAGGTGCCTTTTAGGTTTACATTCAACACTGCATCCCACTCTGCCTGGCTCATTCGCAATATCAGGTTATCCTTTGTAATGCCGGCATTGTTAACTAATATATCAACCTTTGTGAATTTGTCAAGAATTTTATTTAACGCTTCTTCCACCTTTACATAATCCGTAACGTCCATCCCTAAAGGTAAAGCCCTCCTGCCCAAGGCTTCAATCTCAAGACAAGTCTTCTCTGCCTCTTCTATATTTACATCCCCCAGCGCTATATCTGCTCCTTGTTGAGCAAATAATAAGGCGATGGCGCGACCTATGCCTCTTGCTCCGCCAGTTATCAAGGCAACTTTATCTTTGAGACGCATTTAAGCCTCCTTACTCTATTCAGTCTGGTCGGGACAGTTTCCTAGGAGCAATTAAGTATTCGCTTTGACGGAAGCTGTCCCGCGATAACCTGTAAAGGAGCTTCTTTAGCTATGTTAATTCTGTTTAGGGACAGCTACTGCAGTGCCAAGATGTCCTCTTTCTTTTCTATGCTTATTACCTGCGCGCTTGAGTCAATGCGGCGCATAAGACCCTTTAAGACCTTTCCCGGGCCAAATTCGTAAAATTTAGTTATACCTTGGGATAATATAAAGCGCATGGAATCTTCCCATAATACCGGCTTATAAATTTGCGTCACTAAATTCTCCATAATTTGCACAATCTTGTATTTAGGACGCGCATCCACGTTACTAACCACCGGAATCTTTGGCTCACAAAATGGTACTCTCTGTTCTATAAAATTCTTAAACTCCATCGCTGCTTCCCACATAAGCGAAGAATGAAAAGCGCCACTTACCTCCAAATCTACAGCCATCTTAGCACCTTTTTGCAAAGCGAAATCCTTTGCCTTGTCAACCGCCTCTTTTTCTCCTGAAATTACTGTTTGACCTGGACAGTTTAAATTCGCAATAAAAACACCCCCTGATGCTAAGCATATCTGCCCAACTGTTTCTTTATCTATCCCTATTATGGCAGCCATCTTGCCAGGATGTTTCAGTGTTGCTTCATTCATTAATTCCGCTCTTTTGCGCACCAGCCTTACGGCATCTTCAAACTGAAGAACGCCTGAAACTACCAAAGCCGAATATTCTCCTAAGCTTAATCCTGCTACAAAAGTAGGCTGCACATTTATTCTTGCCTTAAATGCCTCAAAAGCAGCAATGCTCGTGGTTAAAATTGCCGGCTGAGACATAATAGTAAGCTTTAACATTTCTGGTGAGTCAGCAAAACAGAGCCCAGAAAGGGAAAAACCTAAAGCTTTGTTTGCTTTGTCAAAGACCAGTTTACTCTCAGGAAAGGTCTCGTATAAATCCTTTCCCATACCAACATACTGGCTGCCTTGACCTGCAAATAAAAAACCGACTTTTTCCACTATGAAAAGCTTTTAGTTATCTAGCTCTTACAATACTTAGCTTGTTCAGGGACAGTCCCTACTGGAAGTAACGACTTCTTTTTGGCTTGTGCAGTGATTAAACCGCATCTCGCTTGGCAGGGACAGTCCCCTTCAGGGACAGTCCCTGCTACAGTACTCATCTACCACTTAATGACACAGGCGCCCCAAACCAGGCCTGCGCCGAAGGCGTCTAAAAGAACTATATCACCTTTTCTTATTCTACCTTCTTTTACCGCTTCGCACAATGCTGTAGCAGTAGAAGCAGATGACATATTCCCATATTTTTCGATATTAAGGTAAATCTTTTCCGCAGGCAAACCTAATTTCTTTGACATTGCCATGATAATACGTATATTTGCCTGATGGGGAATGACTAAATCTACGTCCTTGCACTCAAGGCCCGCTTTTTTTAAAACAACCTGTGCAGCATGGGCCATGGTGGTAACCGCCAACTTAAATAATTCATTGCCCTGCATTTTAATATAATTAAGCCGCTTATCTATGGTCTCACGGCTGCAAGGATGCCTTGAGCCGCCTCCGGGAATCATCAAAAGGTCGGCTTTTGAACCGTCGCTGCCCAGGTAAGTAGAGAGAATTCCTCCGGATTTTACCTCTGACATAACCACCGCTCCTGCACCGTCACCGAATAAAACACAAGTATTCCTGTCCTTCCAGTCGGTTATTGAAGAAAGTATTTCTGCGCCTACCACCAAAGCATTTTTATAGGTGCCGCTGGCAAGAAACTGCTGGGCAATAGTCAGCGCATAAACAAATCCTGCGCAAGCAGCGGAGATATCAAGGCAAACCGCATTTTTAGCTAAGAGCGCATTCTGTAAAAGACAGGCCACAGAGGGAAAGGCCATATCAGGAGTGATTGTGGCGACTAGGATTAATTCAATGTCCTGCGCCTTTAAATGCGCATCTTCCAGCGCCTCTTTTGCCGCTTTTATAGCTAGGTCGCTGGTTGCCTCATTTTTAGCTGCCATGCGCCTTTGTTTTATTCCCGTTCGAGTAGTAATCCATTCATCCGAAGTATCCACCATCTTCTCTAAATCACAGTTGGTTAAGATCTTCTTCGGAAGATATTTTCCTACGCCTACTATACTTACTTTACGCATATTATTTATCTTATCTTCTTAGACAGCGCTTCTAACGCTGGTAGGAATAGTCTCCCTTGAAACGGGACAGTCATTCCTTGCAAGGGACTGTCCCCGAAGGGGACTGTCCCTTGACAGTCCCTACTTCAGTACTTATCTTTTGCCTATTGCCTCTAATATCTTTTCGTTAAACTGCCTTTCCACTTCTTCTTTTGCAACCCTGATAGCATTCTTGATTGCTTTGACATTTGAACGGCCGTGTCCAATGATAACAACGCCGTTAACGCCTAATAAAGGGGCTCCGCCGTACTCAGAGTAATCCAATTCTTTTTTGAAACGTTTTAAACTTGGCATCAAAAAAAGCAGCCCTATTTTTCCCAACGGATTGCTTAAAAGATGCTTCTTTAAAAATACCTGCATGGTTTCAGCAGCGCTTTCGGAAACCTTTAAAGCAACATTTCCCACAAACCCATCGCAGATAATCACATCGCATTTACCGGAGAATAAATCTTTCCCTTCAACATTGCCTGTAAAGTTGAGGCTACTTTTGCCTAAAAGTTCGTGTGTCTCTTTTATAAAATCAGTCCCTTTTGCCTCTTCCTCTCCTATATTCAAAAGCCCGACGCTAGGATTAGCTATGTTCAAAATATAGCGGGAATATGCATCCGCCATAATCCCGTATTGTAATAATTGCGAGGGCTTAGGGTCGATATTTGCGCCGACGTCTATGATTATGGATATCCCTTTTTGCGTAGGAGTGACAATGGCGATACCGGGCCTCTCAATTCCGGGTAATAAGCCAAGGCCGAGTGTTGCAGCACAGACAACAGCTCCGGTGTTGCCGGCACTAAAAAAAGCCTCACCCTTACCTTCTTTAACCAAATTTACCCCAATCACAATCGAAGAATTCCTCTTTCTCCTGATACTCGTAGCCGCAGATTCATCCATACCGATTACTTCTTCGGCATGCTGAATTGAGATATTGCTTCCAGCGTATCGGGCCTTTTTTAGAAGCAATTTTATAGTGTTTTCGTCTCCCACCAAGACTACTTCTGCATTGTATTCTCTGACAGCTGCGACAACGCCTTCAATTACCACACCCGGCGCATAGTCACCGCCCATAGCATCGACAACAATCTTCATTTGTTTATCTCCAATAAACGAGACAGTCCCCTGTTCATCGGCGGGACACTTTCCTTTGTCCTAAACGGGACAGTCTCGTAATGAGCCAAATCTAATAGCTTTGACCGAGGCTGTCCCGTAACTGTTTTGGAAAATGTCCCGAACTGTTTGGGGACAGCCCCTCTTGCAAGGCGTAGTTTTAGCTCTGACGGGGACAGTCCCTACTGTGGTTTTTTCTTCTTCTCTTTTACCTTGATTTCGATAACGGGCTTACCCTTATAAAATCCGCAAACCTTGCAAACTTGATGGAGTGCTTTTAGCTGTTTACATTGCGGGCATGGCGTAAGATTTGTAGGATTAAGTTTCCAATGAGTGCGGCGCCTTCTCCCCCGCGCCTTAGAATGCCTCTTTTTAGGTAGTGCCACAGGAACAACCTCCTTGGTTTAAGTTTTTACCGCATTTCGGACAAAGTCCCCTGCAATCAGATTTACACAAAGGCTTTATAGGATAATCAAGAATTATCTCTTCTCTTATATCCGGGTCCAAATCGACAGAAAGTTCATTCTTGCTGACCGGATAATTTAAATTTATATCCTTTTTAAAATCTATCTTGAAATCTTCAAGGCAACGGCTGCAGATAAGGTACATAGGAACAGCCACATTCAAATGCACGGTGATTGCGTTAGTAATTTTATCGGCCTTTGCCTTGACTTTAACCGGGCCGCTAAACTTTATCAAATCCGTTTCCAGGTCTAGCGCACCTAATGCAATTTCCTCTGCGAGAACCATGCCCTCAGGAGGAATCTGATTTACCTCTATCTTCATCCCACTCTTCCTTTCTATTATACCCTACTCTTCAAGATAGGAAGGGCGAGGTTCACTTCTGTATGCGCAGTTTTTCTTTAAGCGCCTTCTCAACAAAACCCGGGACAAAACTGGAAAGTTTCGCGCCTAAAGAAGCTGCTTCTTTTAAAAGTTTAGCGGAAAGATAACTGTAGGATTCCTGCGGCATCAAAAAGATCGTCTCGATACTTGGCGAGAGTTTTCTGTTGGTTAAAGCCATCTGGAATTCATATTCAAAATCGGAAACCATGCGTAATCCGCGTATTAAAACCTTTGCTTTATGCTTGCGCGCATAATTAACAACTAAACCGTCAAAATCGTAAACCTCTATTCTTTTAAAACCGGTTGTCCCCTTCTTAAGCATAGATACCCTTTCTTCCACGCTAAAAAGCGGCTTCTTATAGGGATTGTGGGCTACTGCCACAATGACCTTCGGAAATATCTGCTGCGCCCTCTTTATCAGGTCAATATGCCCGTAGGTTACAGGGTCAAAAGTTCCCGGATATATGGCTATCTGGCTCATTTTTTAGCTTATCTAGTTCCCTTTTGGCTTGAGCAGCGGTCAAACCGTATCTACCTTGGCAGGGACAGTCCCCTGTTCATCGGCGGGACACTTTCCATTGTCCTAAACTTCCCTACAGCAGTACTAGTCTGGAGACTTTCTAAAAAATGACAAGACCGTATCGCCGTATTTAGATTCTCTAAATAACTTTAAATCTCCTGCTTTGTTTGGCAAAATATCTTTCTTAAAATGCTGGACTATCACCAAACCATTGGGCGCTAATATATCATAGCCACCAAGCATTTGCAAGGTTTTTTTTGCCATATCCTCATAATAAGGAGGGTCTATGAAGATTACATCGAACTTGAGCTTATCTTTATAGAATACCTGGACAGCTTTTTCAGCGGCAAAAGGGTATAAATTGCAGGATGTTAGCTTAAGGGACTCGATATTGTTTCTGATTTCCTTTAAGGCATCCCGGCTATCCTCAACCAGGGTTAGTTCTGTAACCCCCCTTGACGCAGCTTCAAAACCAACCGCCCCTGAACCGGCAAATAACTCTAGAAAAGACAAGCCATTGATATCTCCCAAGATATCAAATACTGCTTTCCTGACCTTGTCCTGCGTCGGCCGGATTCCCTTGGGCATTTTGATGGCCCTGCCCCTGTATTTACCTGTTATTATTCTCATGGAGCCCACACGGCATTACAACCGTTGTTCATATATTTACCCGCCTTCAACACAATACAACGACATCCACCGTAGCGCTGGTTACCGCATTCATTATCCGAATTTTACACCCGGGGTGGACTGCGCTAAGGCGGATAATTTAACCCACCAAAATCAGCTTTTCATACTCCGGAAACCTCTGTAATAATCTTTCCTTTAAGAGTAAATGCGGGCGTTCTTCTAATTTAGGGTCTAGATTGAGTAAATTTAGAGCCTCTTCGCGGGCATGTTTTAACAACTTCATCTGAGTCAATGGATTGCCGATCTTTAATTCAGCAAGGCCTGACTGGCGCCTGCCAAAGAATTCACCCGGCCCCCTTATTTTTAAATCCTCTTGCGCAATGCGAAAACCGTCGCTATATTTTACCATTGCCTCAATACGCATCCTTGCTTCCTCTGTTTGGGAGTCGGATACCAGGATACAATAAGACTCAAATCCCCCCCTGCCTACCCTGCCGCGCAGCTGATGCAATTGCGCCAAGCCAAAACGTTCAGCGTGCGCAATAAGCATGCAGGTTGCATTTGGTATATCGATACCCACCTCCAATACCGTAGTTGCCACTAAAATATCCAGATCCCTATCCTTAAACTTTTGCATGATTTCATCCTGCTCTTCTTCTTTTAGCCTCCCGTGAATTAAACCCAGCTTAAAATCCTTAAATTCGCTCTTACCCAGCTCTTCATACATCTTTTTTGCGCCTTCGATATCAAGGGCGTACGATTCTTCAATTACAGGATATACTATAAATACCTGATGGGCTAAACGTAATTGCTCTTTAATTATTCCGTAAGTATTTTGTATCTGGCCCTTCGTAAAATGCAAGGTTTTAATCGGCAGCCGTCCGGGAGGAAGTTCGTTTATTACCGAAATGTCAAGGTCTCCGTACAAGGTAATTGCTAAAGTCCTGGGGATTGGAGTGGCAGTCATTATCAATACATCAGGATTCGTGCCTTTTTTAGGCAAAAGCGCGCGCTGGCCAACGCCGAATTTATGCTGTTCGTCTATAACCACTAATCCTAAATTCTTAAATTCTACATACTCTTCCAGTAAAGCATGCGTGCCGATAACCAAATCTATTTTACCCTCTTTTATCTCCTGATAAAATCTTTCTTTCTCTTTCTTGCCCAAACTGCCAGTGAGTAGGGCGGTGTTTATTTTTCTTCCGCGATAAGCGGTATGCGATAAGCGGTATACGATATTTTGATAGTGCTGCTTTGCCAAAACTTCAGTTGGAACCATAAAAGCAACCTGGTATCCTCCTTGAATCGCGATAACACCGGCAATAGTTGCCACGATTGTTTTACCGGAACCGACATCCCCTTGCAATAGCCGCTGCATTGTTTGAGGAATAGCCATATCCAGTTTTATCTCCTGCAAAACTTTCTCTTGTCCTTTAGTCAACTTGAAAGGAATGCTGGAAATGAAATTTTGCACTAATTCGCCTTCTATTCTGTGCGCTATCCCCTGCTTTTCTTTTCTCCTTAATTTGCGAATTACAAGCGGCAATTGAAAAAGAAAAAACTCTTCAAATGAGAGGCGCTCATATGAGCGTTTTTGCATATCCCGATTTTCGGGAAAATGTATATTGAGCAAAGCCTTAGCAAGATTTAAGAGGTTATTCCTGGACCTGATATCGTAGGGAATAGAATCGGTTGTAAGGATGAGGAATTCATCGAGGGTATGTTTTATAAGCCGGCGTAAATTCCGTTGAGTTATCATCTCCGGCAGAGGATAAACAGGGACAATCCTGCCGATATTTAAGGAATCCGCGTTATCTTCAACTACAATTTCAAATTCAGGGCTGTTCATCTGCAGCCTTTTAGCGTAACGCTCTACTTTACCGTATAAAATTAAAGTTTCTCCTACTTTAAAATACTCTTTTAAATAAGGCTGATTAAACCAGACGCAGTATATCTTTCCCGTATTATCTCCTACCGCCAATTCTATTATACTAAATCCGCGCTTACGCCAGGACATACGCTCAGCCTTAGCTAAGATCTGCGCTTTTGTAGTCATGGCCTGGCCTTCTTTTAACTTTGAGATAGAGGCAAAATTGGTGCGGTCTTCGTAACGCCTGGGAAAGTAATAAAGCAAATCCTCTATTGTATAAATACCGAGCTTATTAAAGGCCTTCGCCTTTTTAGGGCCTATCCCTTTTAAATAACGGACAGGCGAAAGAAATGATTTCTTCATGATTTTAAAGTGTTACCTGCGGCTCTTCAGGTTCAGGGAGGGACTTCCTGGGTTGGAACGGTTTTTCTTCAGGCAGGGCCTTTGGCTCAAACTTACCAGCTGTCACTTCTATTTCAAATTTTTCGCTTGTGTATGTTTCGCCTTCAGCTTTTATCTGGGTAGGTTCGATAGTGAATTTTCCGGTATTTTTAGGCGCAAGTAAAAAGCTGCAAACAAGTATTGTTTTTGCGCCTCCTTTTATAAAAGAAACTGTTGAGGACTCTGCCTGCCAAAGGACTATAAAATCGTTAAATTCCGGGAATTTCGGCTGGGTTATCTTTTTTTCCGAAGAAGTTACGGTGAACTTATAAGTCAGGGCCTCGTCAGTAGAAATCTTTTTCTTATCTACCTCGGATTTTATCTGCGTTTGCGCGAAACACTGGCAAATGAATGAAAAAGAAAAAATCAAAATAATAAATACCTTTTTCATACCTATTTTTTAACACATCTGTCAAGCGATGTCAAGGAAGGTTTCGCACTTGAAATTTAGTAAAAAATATGGCATACTAATATCAAAGGAAGAAGTCAGGTTAACTAAAGAGGAGGCAAGATAGCGAAGGCTATTAAGGCCTATCACCTGCAAAAAACCCCGAAAAAAACGGGGGTTTTTTGTTTACAGGGCTTTTGCGCAAGAATGGATTATATCCCGCATTTCATCGGTTGTTTTTGCCCGCGAAGATTTTTCCCTGAGCGGGCGTACCCTGCGAAAACCTTTTGTATACCAGCCAAAGAATTTACGGAATATAACAACGCCCTTCCTCTCTCCATAGAAATCAACGCAAGAAATAAGGTGTTCAACCATTACACCGGTAATTTCATCTGTGAACGGCTTATTGGGTGATTGCTGAAATATCCATGGATTTCCCAAGGCGCCTCTCGCTACCGCTACGGCGTCGCATCCTGTCTCATCAATCATTTTCTTAATAAGTTGCGCGCTAAATATATCTCCGCTTGCTATGACTGGAATATCCAATGCTTCTTTTACCTTGCGTATAACCTTATAATCTACGTTTCCGGAGTACCCCTGTAATTTTGTCCTACCGTGAATAAATAACCCACTTATCCCCGCATCCTGCGCAAAAAGCGCAACCTCTTTTGCATTAACGGAATCTTTATCCCATCCCGCGCGTATTTTTACGGTAACCGGGACATTGGAATTCTTAACTACCAATTTAAGCAACTTCTGCAATTTTTTCGGCTCTTTCAATAAACTTGCCCCCTCTCCTCTACGCACAACCTTTTTCGCCGGGCAGGCAGCGTTAAAATCCAAAATATCAAGCTTATGATTCGTGAGCACATCCAAGGCCCTAAGGATAAATCGCTCTTCGCATCCGAGTATCTGCGCCCCTAACGGCTTATCATTAGGATGAGTAGATAACATCTGGAGCGTCTTTGCGCTTTTATGGCTAAGTGAACGGCAATTGAGCATTTCAATAAATGCCAGTTCGCAACCGAACCTCCGGTTAAGCATACGAAACGGCAAATCCGTAATACCGGACATAGGGGCAAGGATAAGGTTTGATTTTAATTGTACATTACCTATTTTTTGCATAGTCGTATTAAGGGCGGTTGAATCGAGAATAGTTGTAATTTTCTACTTGAAATACGCACAGCCCTTAAAGGGGAGATTCGGGCTAAGATCACGGATAGGCACACAGGCAAATTGTTTTCCCGAAAGAGTTTTCTGCATCCCTATCCTATTGTCATAAATGTTACAGTGATATTTATTTCCCTCATCTTTTTCCAAATGAACGCAGGGATCCCCACCATAAGCCCCGCAACAAGCTCCGCACCTTTTACACAAGGCATCGTATTCTTTAAATTCCTCTTTTTGTTTTTGCAAATAAGTTACCACGTTCATAGCTTATTTTATTTTCTTCTTTCGTATTTTAGCTTTAAACGGAGTACATAATACATCCGCAAAAGGTGAAACTTTATTATTTTCATAAGGAAACTCCTTGCAGGTGTTTGGCTTAAGGCTATAATCAAGCTTGTGGATTGAACAAAGGCCATCGGAACCAAGAAAAGAGCATGGCTCATCCACGTAACTGGTGCCAACACGGTATCCGGAAGGAAAATCCTTATCTTTCTCCAAATGAAAAAAATCCCCCTTTAGGCCGAGAGATATTATTTTCTTAGCCTCTTCCAAGTCTATCCACGCCCCAAGCCTGCAACAATCTGCCTGGCTTTTGCATTCAATACAGTTAATACCTTTCTTGGCTTTTATTTTCTTTCCCTTCATGTATTTATTATACCCCTCAAACTAAAAATCCCAAACACATTTCGCGTTTATGATCGGGATTAAAAGATATGACTCTTCACTATTTTCCTGTTTTACGTACTTAATAATTTTTTGTGTAGTATTATATCTAGCCCCTAAAAACAAACAATATGAGACCAGGTTTATTTTTCAAAACTAATTCCGAACACATTTACTTTTGGACATTATTCTACCCTTTTCAAAGTTCTTGTCAACCACAGAAATGCAGCTGGCGAGGTGCGAGCGAATAGAGATTTTAGCCAATCCTTATATAAAATTTTAGGGACAGTCTCTATCTAAAAAAAGCCCGTTTACTTAATCGCTTAAATCAGCGGGCAAATTAAAAGAGCACCAACCTAACTCTCACGTCACTCTACGCCTACGGCGTATCGCTCCTTAGGAGGGGGCAAGCCCCCTCCTAACGCTGTCAGTTGTCTTTATTATCAAACGCTGTTCTCCCCCAAACGTGGGAGAAATTTTCCCCCACACCCCTTTTGTGAAAGTAGGCCGAACAAACTTTAAAATGTGCAGATAATAAAAAAATGCCTGCCACTCATTTCTGAATAGCAGGCACATTTTAAAGGAGCACCGACCTACTCTCACATGCCCTTACGAGCACACTACCATCGGCCCTGAGGGGCTTAACGGCCGTATTCGGAATGGGAACGGGTGTTTCCCCCTCGGTATAAGCACTCCAAGATTATCAACTTGTTACCCCGTTCCCAGATGGGGTGTGGGGAAGAAGCTTCCTCACGATTTCGGGGTAACAGCGAGGCTTTAGCCGAGCGCCATAGGGGCAGAGCCCCTTTGGAAAAACGTGCGGAGCACGTTTTTGGGAACGGGTGTTTCCCCCTCGGTATAAGCACTCCAAGTTTTAAAACCTCAACAACTAAATCAAGTATTTGGTAAAACTACTTTTTTACAACCGTTTGAATCAGAGCTCCTCGTTTTCAACACTTTTGCATGAAGAAAACTCGGAGTAAATTTTCTCGACCTTTAAATAGCCGGGAAAATTTAAGGCCAAGCCGATTGGCTGATTAGTACGCATTAGCTGAAATCCTTACGGATCTT
>CAKKQZ010000037.1 GCA_919902445.1 Omnitrophica bacterium GWA2_41_15
GGGTAGGGCGCTCAAAATGCCCCAAAAAATTCCTCCTTACTTTTGGAGTTACGACACAACAAAAGAAGGAGGAAAATGGAGTCCAAAAAAGAACTATCACGCAAGTTAGAAAAAGCGCGTGCAAAAAATGCACGTTTAACAAAAAACAATCAAAATCAAGCACGAAGAATCCGTGAAATTGAAAGCAGCCGGGCTAAGTGGAAAGATAAATCTAAGGCCAACATTTTGAAAGTCAGGTCTTTAGGGCGGCGCGGCTTTGGGGCATCGAAGCATCTTGAACAGCGGGTATCAAGGCACTGGTACAGCGCAAATATGATGAGTTTGTGCCTGAGTTTGCGATTGGTTGCGGGCTGCAGTTTCAGAAGTATCGTCAAAATTATAGAAGTGTTTCATCTGCGTTCTGTGCTGGAAACAGCCGACATACCGTGTGCCAATACGATTGAGAATTGGGTGAAGAAAATGGGTTATTACGAGATGGTTTATTGCAAAGGGGAGGGTTTAGGTGATTCCATAAGTGTGATCGTGGACGAGAGCATGCGGGTAGGCCCCTACAAACAACTCCTTGTGTTGGGCCTGAACGCTGCAAAGACGGACAGCAGCCCATTGGACTATTCGAAGGTGAGGGTCTTGCACATGAGCGTAAGCAAATCGTACACCGGCGATCAGGTCAGCCACATATTGGCGGATGTTGGAAGGCAAACAGGCAAAAAAATAGCCTACGGCGTGAGCGATGATGACAGCAAGCTAAAAAAGGCGTTTCGCCTCAGCGACATACCACGAATATCCGACGTGAGCCACGCAATGGGCCGATGTTTAGAAAAAGCCTTTAAAGAAGATGCTCGTTATCAGTCCTTTAGCAAGGCTGTAGTCTATTGGCAGCACACTGGCGTAAACCGCCCCTATGCTTATCTGTTGCCGCCAAAGCAAAGGGTCATGGCCCGTTTTATGAACATAGCACCGGTAGTCGAGTGGGGCAAAGGCATGCTGGGAGGCTTTGAGCGCTTGACAAAAGAAGAACAAGCGGCCTTCATCGATTTGAAGCGCCATGAAGTTGTACTCAATGAACTGGGCGAAGCCTTGAAGTTGGCAAAATCCCTTTCATTGTACTTGAAAAAAGAAGGTTTGTGCACGTCAAACATCACAGTGTGCCTTTCGATGATTGAACAGGGGAACTTGTCCTGCCCTGCTCTGACAGTTTTTAAAACCCAATTGCTCAAATACCTCCAAGAAATGAACGAATTAGTCAAAGAAGTCAAAGAACGATGGCAATGTTCCTCAGAGGTTATCGAAAGTATGTTCGGGAAACGAAAAGCCAAAGATGCTGATAATCGATTGGTCCAAAATGGCGTGAACGTGTTGGAAATCCCACTTTACTGCTTGAGCCAGGCAGAGTTGTTCGACAGAATTTGCCCGGCAATGGAAAGCGTTTCTGTACCAAAAACACAAGCATGGATTTCTATGCAATTCCCAGATAATCAATCATTTAAAAGAAATAAATTCTTCAAAAACGAAAAGATAGTTAACTAGGTTTTGAGCGCCCTACCC
>CAKKQZ010000038.1 GCA_919902445.1 Omnitrophica bacterium GWA2_41_15
TGGGCGGCGATTAGGCGCAGATTGCCAGGAGTGAAAACAGAGGGAGAAGGCAGAGGAGAAGCAAGGGGGATTTGACAAGATATGTTCCAATTGCAGCAATTAGGGTTACCTTTGGGGTTTCGCAGCCATGTGGTATGGTGGGAGAATTATTTAATAAATAATTTCTCTCAATATGAACCAAATAAAACGGCGAAACACCCAGGAGGAACTAATTGTTATGAAAAAAGAAGTATTTGATCGATGTATCGACAGACAGATGCTATGCACGGAGGGAGCGAAGCTCCTCTTGATGCATCCTAAATCATTCCTGCGCTTGAAGGCGCGGTATGCCGAACACGGCGAAGCCGTGTTCGTGCCGAAGAAAACCGGCCCGAAAGGTCCGCCCGCTAACCGGACGGCTGATTGGATTGAAAATATCGTGGTTGAGCTGGCGCGAAACAATAAACGTTTAGGCCCGATTGAATTGGCAGAGAAGCTATTTGAAAAATACAAAATTAAAAAAGACCAATCGACTGTATTCAGAATATTACGGAGAAAGCGGATCAGATATTGCCGGGAAGCGCTGCCCAAGCCCAGGGTCAAACCGCAATTATACTGCCTGGAAACGCCAGGATTAGAGCTCCAAATGGATGCCTGTTATCCGTTCGGACGAGGCCGGAAGATTGTCTGTTTCGATGCCATCGACGACTGCTCCCGTTATGTGACGGCTAAATTGTATGACCGGGAAACGGCCGAGAACGCCATTCTGTTCGTGAAAGAATTGGTCAGAGTGTCGCCGTTCCGGATCCAGCGGATCAGAGTCGACAATCGCTATGGCAAACAGTTGAGAGTGTTTTGCGCAACCATCGGGATTGAAGTGGTGACGATTGCCGCCTACACGCCATCGCAGAACGGGAAAATCGAGAGGTTCCACCGCACGATTAAAATGGAATTTTTTTGGAGATACTGCGGATTTTATGACGAGCAGAATCATATTCAGTACAAATTGAACGCTTGGGTGCATTGGTATAACACTGAACGGAAACACGGAGGTTATGGCATGAACAGATTAACTCCGAGAG
>CAKKQZ010000039.1 GCA_919902445.1 Omnitrophica bacterium GWA2_41_15
TTTCCCAGGACAACTTCTTAGCAGGAAGCTGCTTTCAGCCACTCAGCCACCTCTCCTCGAGCACCTTAATGTTTTATATAGCGAGATTCCGCCGAATGTGCCAAAATTATCGCAGAAAATTTAGGCACATCTTATGAGGCGGAAAAATCTATCTTTTAATCCTTTTTTTCTTAAAGAACTCTTTCGGCAAAACGGAACATTCTTTCTCTAGAATGCCCCCCTGTGTTTTTATGCGGTGGTTTAATTTTTTATGATTGGCGATATTTATTATCGAGCCGCAGGCTCCGGCCTTGGGGTCTTTTGCGCCAAAATATAAATTTTTAATGCGCGAAAGGACTACTGCACCGGCACACATACTACACGGTTCAATTGTAACATATATTGATGCGCCGTTCAACCACTTTGTCTGAAGATAGTTTGAAGCGGAGGTCAAGGCAAGCATCTCTGCGTGGGCGGTGGGATCTTTGAGCTTTTCTATCTGATTGTAACCGCGGGCGATTATCCTGGCTTGATAGACGACAACAGCACCGACGGGAACCTCATCTTCCTCAAAGGCCTTCTGCGCTTCTTTCAGGGCCTCGGACATATAAATTTCGTGAATCTTGCTCATAATTTTTAGGGACAGCCCCCTTAGCTAATCGGGACAGTCTCCTGATTAGCCAGATCTTATAGCTTTGACGGAGGCTGTCCCGTAACTGTTTGCGGGGACAGCCCCTTTTTAATCAATGCGCCCAGTTGGATTTGAACCAACAACAACCAGCTCCGTAGGCTGATGCTCTATCCAATTGAGCTATGGGCGCGTGAGTTTATTATAACCAAGCCACTCTTATAATTCAATCCTTTTAATCAATTTTCCAAATGTTTTGCCTGTATTCATCAAGCATCCTGTAGGTATTAAAATGTGACGCTACGGCAATACAGTTAATCATCATATCTATCCAGGCGGAGTTAATGTCTAATTTAGGGTGCTGATTGGTTTTATAATACAATCTTATCATTTGTTCCAAAGCGCTATAAAGATCCTTAGAATCATCGTCAAGATGCAAATCGGACTCAACCCCTACCTCACCTTCTTTATTCCTATACCCGAAGATGGCTCCTATATTTTTATCTGCGGCCTCGGCAACCCAACCGTCGTAAGTGCTGATTTGTAAAACACCGTTAAGGATCGCCTTCATCCCACTTGTTCCAGAGGCTTCAAAAGGCGGAAGCGGATTGTTTAACCAAACATCTACTCCGCTGGTAAGCGTTCTGGCCATGGCGATATCGTAATTCTCAAGAGCAATAACCTTCAAGATATCGTAAGAATCAGACAAAGAATCAATCTTGTCTAACATATCATTTATATAAGTATGGCCTAGGTTATCACTAGGGTGGGCCTTGCCTGCAAGGATTATCTGTAACGGCCCTATTTCTTTAGCAATACTAATAAGCCTTTTAACATCCTGCAGTATAAGGCTTGGCCTTTTATACGCCGCCACTCTTCTTGCCCAGCAAATCGTGAAGATATCTTCATCGAGATTCCATTTTTCAAGCATACTGCAAAGCTCTTTTTTATTCCCCTGGTGCGCATTCCAGAGTTCCTGCCTGAATTCACGGTTATCTTTTAATTCTACCGCTTTGGCTAGAATCATGGGATTAGGATTAGACTTGATGCCATTAAATACCGAAGAGAGCTTCTCATATAGCTTCATAAACCTATCCGAGGCCCAGGTATACGGATGAACACCGTTTGTCACAAATTTTATCTGTTCCTTATATTTAGGAAACTGCAGATGCATTACTTTTTGGTGATTTTTTGAGACAGCGTTGGTAGAAGAAGCAATGTTTATAGATAACAGCGTCAAATTTACCATGTCCCCTTCTTCCCTTCCGAACCTTTCAATCAAAGCAAGGTCTTCTTTCTTGAAGATATCTTCCAAATCATGATAAGAAAATCTATCGTGGCCTGCTTCCACCGGAGTATGGCAGGTGTAGTAGAATTTACTCTTTAATTTTTCAATTCCTTCCTGCGAAACTCCTCTTGCTTTCTCCACAAAAGAGAATACAGCGTGCCCTTCATTGAGATGGAATTTTTCAATATTGTATCCGAGCTCTTTTAGCGCGGCAATACCGCCAAAACCAAGGATAACTCTTTGCAGTATTTTAAGGCGCACGTCGTCTGCCCTGTAAAGCTGGTCGGTAAGCTCACCTGCCTTTTGGCTATTCGGCTCGATGTTTGCATCCAGCAATATGAGCGGTATGGCATAATCATGCTGATAGCTATAGACGTAATACTTCCAAAGCTTAAGAAATATGTCTTCCGATTTTAATGATACCTTGACCCTGTTCTTTAAAGGTATGAGCCCCGGATAACTTTTAAGGTCCCAGTGCATCTTTTCCGGTGCCTGGCCGTATTTAAACCAGAATTTCTGCCTGAAGTAACCCGAATGCCAGAGCATGCCAACGCCTGCGGCAGGTAATTTATAATCAGCCATGGTCTTTAAAGTATCTCCGGCTAAAACCCCTAAACCGCCGCTGTATATCGGAAGGTCAATTATATTATCCGCCTGTAAAGTAAAGAAATAATCGGCAAGCCGGAAGTTAGAAAATACCTCGTTCTCCAAAGCCTTATTCCCTGCCCCTATGGCGCGATTAGTCGAGAATTTATTGTAGAAGCTCGTTGCTAAACCGTATTCCATAGAGAAATAGGCAATGCCGCTCTCGCTCTCCGAAAGGAGCCTTTTCTCGGAAGCGATCAGGGCTTCTAAGGGCATACCAAAATATTTACCCTCTATGATATCCTTGCTGTAGGTATCTTTATAATCATCAACCCTTACTAAAGATAGGAATTCTGAAACTAACTTGTCTTCATTCATATTTAAAAAATGGGGAAAATGTGGGGAGAAATCGGAGAGGGCGAGATTCGAACTCGCGAACCCTTGCGGGTCACGTGCACTCCAGGCACGCGCACTCGACCAACTATGCGACCTCTCCAAAATTTTAATTATTAACTACTGAACAACGTTAATTTCTTTTTTCTATCAAAACTTTTTATTGCCGCTTCTCTCTT
Organism: Omnitrophica bacterium GWA2_41_15; assembly: GCA_919902445.1. Lineage (GTDB taxonomy): Bacteria > Omnitrophota > Gorgyraeia > Gygaellales > Profunditerraquicolaceae > CAKKQZ01. Next base: position 3,053 of record CAKKQZ010000039.1, read on the forward strand.
CATAGCCAAACCATGAGTAGAGCAGAGTTCCTTATAAACTAATTTAACAGGTTTGCGTAATCTTGTATATCTGCATTGATTGGTAGTATTATGGGCTTTTATGCGTTTATCTGCATCCAGAGCAATGCCTACATACAGGGTCTTATCGTTGCATTCTGCGATATACACAAACCACGGACTACTATAAATAAGTTTATTTACCAAAATATTTCGGCAATCGCCATAAATTTTATTAATGAAATTTATAACGGA
>CAKKQZ010000040.1 GCA_919902445.1 Omnitrophica bacterium GWA2_41_15
AGAGATAATTATTCATATAAAAAGTATCAGAAAGAATTGGCAAAGAAAAAGAAAAAAGAAGAAAAGAAACAAAGCAAACTGGATAAAAAGAACATACAGGAAAAAGAGGACCTTGCCTTATCGGATGGCAAGTGCTCCGCTTCTGCGGAGGCACCTCGGCTTAATGGAGTGCCGAGTGCGCCGCCCTCTGCGGCGGATTCAGAGTGAGTCTTCTAATGAGTGAATCGTTTGTAGTATAAAGAAACACTTGAAATTATTTTTTAAAGCCTTATAATCACAACTTAAGGCTAAATCATTAGTAGAGATACACCCGGCCTTATCGGATAGGACGGTGTTCGCTATTGCGAAGGAGGTAACATGGCATATCAACAAGGTGGCGGCGGTGGATACGGCGGAGCTCCGCGAGAGATGCACAAGGCGATTTGCGCAGAATGTAAGAAAGAATGCGAAGTCCCTTTTAAACCCAGGGATGACCGTCCGGTATACTGCAGGGATTGTTATTCAAAGCGTAAGAACGAAGGCCGTTAAAAGAAGGTATTTAGTTAGCTTCTTCTTTCTATCAGATTGGCAAAGGCAGCGTAATAAAATAGTTCGGGGACGATCCTCGCAATAATTTTAGGCGTATCCCTCTTACATTCATGCCTCCAGAAATCCGCCATGAATTCCTTATCTGGAAAAGGATTTTTAAAAGATAACGGTTTGGTTTAATCATATTACAGGGGATTAAGATGAATATTTTTGTGGGTAATTTGTCCTTTGGCTCCACTCAAGACGATGTAAAGAAGCTCTTTGAAGGTTTTGGAAATGTCGCTTCCGTGGCAATCGTGATGAGTAAGGAGAAAAAGGCGCCTAAGTCAAGAGGGTTTGGTTTTGTGGAGATGCCTGATGAGCAGCAGGCACTCGCTGCTATAGCCGCCTTGAGCGACAAGGAATTCATGGGCAGGGTTCTTAATGTAAGTCCGGCGCGGCCTAAAACAGAAGTCAAACCGGAGAGTAAGTTAAGCCAGATTAGAAATACCAAAGCGCCAAAGGAAGAAAGCAAGATTTTTAACGGGGTAAATAAGGAGAGGCAGCCTAGGCTAAACACTAAAGCCGAACAGTATCCCAAAGAAGCAAGAGAGGGGAAGAAAGTTTGGGGTAATTCAACCCTTAGAAAACCGGGGACATATAAAGGGGGGAGGCGTACGCATAGCTATATGAAACGGCGAGGGTTAGTAGGAATGCAGGAAGAGGTGAAGCCGCGGCGTAAAAACCAAGAAAATCCGATGCGGTGGCGCAAAAGAGAAGAGCAGCCAAGGCCTTGGCAGAAAAGCTCCGGTGAGCATAAGCCCTGGAAGAAAACTGAAGAGGAGTCTAAGCCTTGGAAGACGCCCGAGACTGGATTTAAACCTTGGAAGAAATCTCAAGGAAAGCCTAAGCCGTGGAATAAAACTACCGGAGAGAGTAGGGCATGGAGTAAGCCGGGGGAAAAGCCTAATCCGTGGAAGAAGCCCGCAGGAGACGCTAAGCCTTGGAGCAAAAGCAGCGGGCGTCCGCAAGAATCTAGGTTTAAGGGCCGCAGAAAACTTAGGCAGCTATAAACAATGAAGTTAAAGTTAAGTGTGTATCCGGCAATCCCGGATATGGATGAGAAGCTTGCAGAGATTATTCAGGAAGCGGTGGATAATCGCGCTAAGGTTGTCGAGATCGCTTATGGGGAAGCTGCAGATGGCATCAAGAAGCGCATACTTAATTTTCTGAACAGGAAAGATATCCGTAAGCTTTATTCCCGTCTTGAGAAAACGGATAAGGGGTGGGGAAGGATTTACCTGCATTTCCGCTGGGAAGAATAATTTGATGGCCGGGCTCAGGAAGGAAAAGTCACTGCTGGAGATGATGGGGCGCTTGGGCTTGCGCGAAGAGGATATTATCGAGAGATTCATCCGAGCGCAGGGGCCCGGGGGGCAGAATGTCAATAAAGTTTCCACATGCGTACACTTGCGTCATCTGCCTACGGGGATTGAAGTTAAATGCCAGGCAGAGCGCTCTCAGGCTCAGAATCGCTATCGCGCCCGGCAGCTATTGTTTAAGAAGATAGAGAGCGTTATTCTTAGGAAATCTTCTGAAGAACAAAAGCGTATTGAGAAGATCCGCCGGCAGAAACGGAGGAGGTCTCGCCGGGCGAAATTAAAGATTCTGGAATTAAAGCGCCGCCATGGCGCAAAGAAGCTCCTTCGGGCTAGCGTGCGGGAAATATGAAACAATCAATACAGTCTGTGATTATATGGGTTGTGGGAATTGCCCTGATTGTAATATTATTCCTTGTTATGGCATTCCTTTCAATAGTTCTTTATCCTTTTGACAGAAAACGCAAGATTGTGCACGCCCAGTGTTTCTGGTGGACTGATGTAGTGACAGCTTTGAATCCTTACTGGGAAGTAAAAATGAGCGGCCTTGAGAACATAGACCATCATAAGGCATATGTTGTTGTGTCAAATCACCAGAGCTTAGCCGATATTGTATTAATGTATAAGACAAAGATGCAGTTTAAGTGGGTTGCAAAGGATAGCCTTTTCAAAATTCCGGTTCTGGGATGGAGCATGCTGCTTGCCAGGCATATACGGCTTCGGCGGGGAGACTTTTCAAGCATTAAGAAGGTATATAGAGAAGCCGGGGAATGGCTTCGTAACGGGGTGTCAGTTGTATTCTTCCCGGAAGGAACTAGAAGCGATAATCACGAAATGGGAATATTCCAGAATGGGGCATTTAAGCTAGCCATAAAGGAGAAGGTGCCTATTTTACCTATTGTGATTAAGGGGACCAAAAATGCTATTCCAAAAGGAAGTTGGCGATTCACGACAAAAATCTCCTGTGTCATAAAGGTACTTTCTCCGATAGACACCTCCGGTTTTCTTGCGTATGATTTTGTACGCCTGCGTGAGCTGACCAGGGCGCAATTATCTACCGGTGCAAAAAACATAACCGGTTTTTAAGGGGGAGGGTTAGAGCGTTAAGGCGTACTAAGTTTTTGCGGTTCTAAATATTTATATTGACAGAAGGTAGAAATATGGTATAGTTAAAGGGTAGTAAATAAAAGTTTAGAAGTCTTAGGCCGCAAGGTGCAGGATAGCTAACCTTGCGTTTTTTTGTTTGAGTCATTGTTTGCCCCGTTAGAAATCTCAAAATCTAGCAGGTAAAAGTGATAAAGATTTCTAACGGGGTTTACTATAATTTGCAGAAAAGGAGGTAATAAACAATGGCAAAAGGAGTTGTGAAATGGTTCAATAACCAGAAAGGTTATGGATTCATCACTCCTGAAAGCGGCAGCGATGTTTTTGTGCATCACAGCGCGATTCAGGGTGAAGGTTATAAGTCTTTAGACGAAGGCCAGCAAGTCGAGTTTAATATCGAAAAGGGCCCTAAAGGCGAACAGGCTACTAACGTAGTCAAGCTATAACTAAAGGATAGGCGCAACAATGGCCCGGTATCTTCGAAGAGCCGGGCCTTATTAATTCGCACAATAACGTACTCACACTAACGTGTTCGTAAGTTATGCGGTTGAACCTATCCTTGATACGAAAACGACGACATTTTAACCTGAATCTTACGTATCAAGGATTAATTCGCACAATAACTTACTCGCACTATCGTGCTCGTAAGTTATGTGCTCATAAACGGAGGTAAAAATGCATTCAGGAAAAATAAAAAAGTTGATCAGTGAAAGAGGTTTCGGTTTTATCAGCGACTCTGACGGAAGAGAGCTGTTTTTTCACCAGAGCGGACTTGTGGATGTAAAACTTTCAGACTTAACCGAAAGCCAGGATGTAGAATTTGAAGTTGAAAATTCAGAAAAAGGGCCGCGTGCAGTCAATGTGCGGGTAGCAAAAAAGGCCTAAAGAATGAAAATAGCGCTTATTGAGCCTCGCGCTTCAAAGGCAAATGTTTACAGTGAACTAGGTATGCCGCTCTTAGGCCCGGTATATCTGGGAACTATTCTTAAGGAAAGAGGGCATGAGGTTGAAATTTACCACGAGGATATATTTAAACCCGATTATTCCCGGTTAGACGCTGATCTGGTCGGGATTTCAATTTTAACCTCTACTGCGAAGCGCGGTTATGAAATCGCCGGAAAATTTCCCAAAGAAAAGGTAATTCTGGGGGGAGTGCATGCCAGCCTACTGCCTGAAGAGTCAAAGTCATTCGCCAGGCAGGTAGTGGTGGGTGAGGCAGAAGAGGTAATCGTTGGCGTGGCGGAGGGGGCAATCAGGGATGCGATTGTTCAGGGTAAGCCGGTTCAAAACCTGGATAGCCTGCCGCAGCCGGATTTTTCTTTAATCAAGGGTTATAAGCAGCGGCCATTTATAATGCCTATTTCTACTTCACGGGGGTGTCCGTTTGACTGCACCTTTTGTTCCGTGACAAAAATATTCGGCCGCAAGTACCGTTTTCGCAGCGCAGAGAATGTGATAAAAGAATTATTATCCAGGGATACAGCTTCATTCTTTTTTTGCGATGATAATTTTGCCGCCCATCCTGAGCGCACGCATACCTTATTAGAATTGATGCTAAAACATAAAATGCCCCGCTGGTCCTGCCAGGTGCGCTGCGATGTAACCGAGAATGACGCACTTTTAGGATTGATGGCAAAGGCCGGATGTAAAACCGTCTGTGTGGGGTTTGAATCCGTAAGTATTAAAACATTAGAGGCTTATAAGAAGAAGCAGAGTATTAATGATATAATCAGCGCAATCCGTTCTTTTCACAGGAAAAAGGTTAAAGTTCACGGGATGTTCGTTTTAGGCAGCGACACCGACAATGAAGAGACTGTCTGGGATACGCTAAAATTTTCGTTAAAAGAAAAAATCGATACCATCCAGATGATGATTCTTACGCCTTTTCCAGGCACAAAGGTCCACGAGGAGTTGAATCGCGAAAGGCGTATTTTTAGCCGCGATTGGAACCTTTACGACGGCCAGCATGTAGTTTTTAACCCAAGGTTATTGTCCGCCAGGCAGCTGCAATTAAATGTGCTCAAAGCGTACATAAAATTTTATTCTCTCTCCAGGTCTTTTGCCCTGCTTTTTAAACTTAGTTTCCGTAACGCCCTGCTTCGTTTTATGGGCCATAGAATTGTCCGTGAATGGGTTGAGCGTAACGCTAACATGTGCTGGCTAACTTAGAAAGGATAAATATCAAAAAAGTAAAGACATCGCTAAAGGGGCGAAAGTGCAAATTTCCTCATTGTAAGCACATTTTAAGTATATATAACCATGAGGTATATTGCCATGTTCATATGGGGCAGGTTGATCAGCTGCAAAAGGTCAAGAGGGTTTAAGTATTATGCCGCATAGAACTGCCGGTATAGATAGTTTTCCTCAAAGGACGGTCAATCAATCGGACCAGGGTTTTTACGGCTTGGGTATTGCGCCGAAGATTCTGGAAATCCTTGAGCGAATAAAATTCAAAGTGCCGACCCCCATACAGATGAAGGCGATTCCCATGGCTATTCAAGGCAAGGACGTTATCGGTATCGCGCAGACCGGAACAGGTAAGACCCACGCATTCGCCATACCTATGGTCCAGCGCCTTGCGCAAAGAAAAGGGGTAGGGCTTATCCTTGCGCCGACGCGCGAGTTGGCTATTCAGATAGATGAATCTTTTCAGAAAATAGCAGGTGCCTTCGGTATGCGCACTGCCTGCCTTATCGGAGGAGCCCCGATGTATGATCAGGTGCAGGCGCTTCATAAAAATCCCCGCGTGGTAACAGCGACACCGGGTAGGCTTATTGACCATATGGGCCAATGGAATTTTTTGCCGGATGAAGTTGTAATGCTGGTGCTCGATGAAGCAGACCGTATGCTTGATATGGGGTTTGCCCCTCAGATTGAGAAGATTTTGCGTTTTCTGCCGAGGGAAAGGCAAACAATGCTTTTTTCCGCCACTATCCCTAAAGAAATTATGGAAATCGCAGCTAAACATATGAAGCTTCCTGTTTCCGTAGAGATTGCCCCTTCCGGAACTACTGTCGAACTCGTTACCCAGGAATTATTTATTGTAAAAAAAGAATCCAAATCAAAGCTCCTTAGTAAAATACTTGCTCAATATCGGGGGGCTATCCTTTTATTCTCCCGTACGAAGTATAATGCAAGCAAAATTGTGCGCTCGATAAGGGATATGGGTTACAGTGCGGCAGAAATACATTCTAACCGTTCCTTAAACCAGCGCCGTGAAGCGCTTGAGGGTTTTAAATCCGGAAAATACAAGGTGCTAGTTGCTACTGATATTGCAGCCAGGGGTATCGATGTTACCGGAATCGAGTTGGTTATTAATTACGACCTTCCGGAGGATGCGCAGAATTATGTGCATCGTATCGGCCGTACGGCACGGGCAGGGCATAAAGGACATGCGATTTCTTTTGCGACTCCAGACCAAAGCCATGACGTCCGTGATATCGAAAAACTTATCCGCATTACCCTGCCTGTTTCTAAGCATCCGCATATACCAACGGAACAATTTATTCAATCCCCGGTTCATCCTGCGGCAAGACATTTCAAACGTAGCCCTAATCAAACCAGCCAAAAATTCCGCAAATTCTAGTAAAATAATTCTTGCGTTGCAAAGCGCAGTTTTTAGCAGTAAAATAATATCAATAATTGACCCCTTTTTTAAATTTTGAGTATAAATTTTTGTTAACGCTGTATTTCTGGCATGATGGATAAGAAAAAATTAGCCCTTATACATATTATTAAAAAAGAGCTCAATTTAGGTGATGCTGAATATAGGCGCATACTTCAGCAGGCTGTGGGAGTGCAAAGCGCCAAAGATCTGGATGAAGTTAGTTTTAAGAAATTAATGAACTACTTTGTCCGTAGTAAGTATTATCAGGTTAATCGGTTTGGCCTCACCATGCGTCAGAAAATGTACCTCAAATATCTTGTTCAGGAATTAGGATGGGACGATACGCATATTAATAATTTCTTGGGTAAATATTACCATAAATACGAAATCGATAAACTTACTAAAAATGAGGCCATAAAGGTAATAGAGTCATTGAAATCGATAAGCGAGCATCAAAATAAAGTTTCTGCGTAATAGGATGTTAAATAGATAATGATTCTTCAAATTCAAGAGCAAGAAAAGATTAACAAAATCGTCAGGATTTTAAAAGAATCAAAAAGTATTCTGTTTATTACCGGTGCCGGGATTTCGGCCGATTCCGGCCTGCCTACTTATAGAGGTATCGGAGGGCTATATAATGATAAAGCTACTGAAGAGGGAATTCCGATTGAAATGGCCTTAGCCGGTGAAACTCTTAAAAGTCATCCCTTCATAACCTGGAAGTATCTTTCACAAATAGAAAAAAATTGCCGAAACGCAAAGTTTAACCGCGCCCATGAAGTTATTGCTGAGATGGAAAAAAGTTTTGATCGGGTTTGGGTCCTTACGCAGAATATCGAGGGTTTCCACCGCTGTGCCGGCTCGCGTAATGTGATTGAAATTCACGGGAATATGCATAAGTTGTTTTGTGAGGGATGCGCATGGCGTAAAACTATTAAAGACTTTAGTGAAATAAATATTCCGCCGAAATGCCCTGAATGCGGACGCATTGTCCGTCCGGAAGTGGTTTTTTTCGGTGAACAGCTGCCTCACAAAGAAACTAAGATTTTTTATGACGACCTCTATAAGGGTTTTGACATCTATTTTTCAATTGGAACAACAAGCGTTTTTCCCTATATACAGCAGCCGATTATTTATGCGAAGCAGGCTAAAAAGCCTACCGTTGAAATAAACCCCGATAATACGGGAATTTCACATTTAGTGGATATTAAAATACCTTTACGCGCAGCAGAAGCGCTTGATATAATATGGGAAGAATTGATAAAATCATCTTAAATAGGAGGAAGCGATGGGAAGAAAAGCGTTTGGGGTAAAAAGAAAAAAATACTGTGATTTGCATAAGTGTAAGAAACCAAAGAAAAAATAGGCCGTTACGGGAAAGGAAGTATTATGAACTTTACTTATGCGGGTATCAGGGATTTGGCTACCGCATTTCAGAAGAGCAGATGTTTGCTCAGCGCATATGAACTCGGCGTGTTTACGGCTTTAGGTTATAAAGCTAAGACCTCAGGAGAAGTGGCAAAGATTATAAAGACAGCGGTAAAATCTACTGACCGGTTGATGAATGCGCTCTGCGTTTTAGGATTATTGCAGAAAAAAAATGGTAAATTTTCAAATACTGCGTCCGCATCGCGTTTTCTTGTGAAAGGCAGGCCAGAATATATATCAAGCTTGATGCATACCGTAAATCAATGGGAAACATGGAGTACATTGACAAAAGCAGTGCGCAGGGGCAAATCTTTGTTGACGCGCCTATGGGGGGGAAGGGGAAAGGAGTGGTTGGCCGCATTTATCGCAGCCATGCACGAACGCGCAACTATGCAGGCAAAGGATACTGTTTCCTTGGTTGACCTTTCCGGTGTTTTAAAGGTGTTGGATATTGGCGGAGGGTCAGGGGCTTTTTCCGCGGCTTTTGTCCGGGCTAAAAAAATAATCAAGGCTACGGTTTTTGACTTACCCGAAGTCGTTCCTCTCACCAGAAGCTATATTAGGAAGGAAGGCCTGTCGGATAAAATTAAGACTGTATCAGGCGATTACAACATTAATAATCTTGGTAAAGGTTTTGACCTCGTATTTCTCTCGGCGATAGCGCATAGTAATTCTTTTAAGGAAAATCAGAAGCTGATTAAAAAATGCGCGGGCGTTTTAAATCCTGGCGGGCAAGTTGTGGTGGTTGATTTTATTATGGATAAAGATAGGACCCTTCCTGCTTTCGGGGCGCTTTTTGCGTTGAATATGCTGGTAGCAACAGAGCGCGGAGATACTTATACCGAGTTCGAAGTAAGGCAATGGATGCAAAAATCAGGTTTATGCGCCATTAAAAGGAAAGGCACAGTTTTTGGAACAACGCTGATAATAGGGAGGAAATATGGAAAAGAATGAAATAAAAGAAAAAGCCAAAAAGTTAATCCGGAATTCCAAGGCGTTTATCCTTTCTACCGTTGACGGAAATTTTCCCCGTTCAAGATTTATGGGTTCACTTGTCAATGCAGGCGGTTTCAGGTATTATATGGAAACATTTGCGCTTTCAAATAAAGTAGCGCAGATTAAGAAAAATCCCCGCGCGGAATTATTGTTTTTCGGAAAGGACTTTACGCAAGTAGTCAATCTTTTCGGAAAGGCAAGGATTGTTGATTCCGTAAAAATAAAAGAGTATGTATTCAATTCATTTCCGGAGTCCGGTAAATATTTCGTAAGTTTCAAGCAAAAGGATTTTGGGGTTATTGAATTCAAGGCAGAAACATTAGAATATTATACCTCAAAAAGTCACCAGCATTTTAAGGTAAAGCTTTGATAAAAATAATGCTCGCCAAAAGTGCAGTTTGCCAAGGGTGTCCTAGCCAAAATAAGCAAAAAAACTAAAGTAAACATTAAAATTTTAAAAAAGTCCTTGACAAAATTTAAAATTATAGTATTATTGAAATCGCTTTTCAATAAGGGGTTAACATGGCACGAAAAGAGTTTCAAATATTCGATGAATTTATAGAGAAGAAAGGATTAAGGCATACGCCCCAAAGAGGCACTATACTTGCGGTATTCCTTGACACAGAAAAACATGTCTCCGCTGATGAATTATATAAACTGGTAAGAAAAAAGGACCCTGCTATCGGATACACCACAGTTTATAGGACCATGAAGCTTCTTTCCGCATCCGGGCTTTGCGGAGAAACCGAATTCGGAGACGGGGTGTTAAGATTTGAGCATAAATACGGCCATGAGCATCATGATCATCTTATCTGCATAAAATGCGGTAAGTTTACTGAGGTGACTGATTCCGGATTAGAGAGAATCCAGGAGAATATGGTGAAAAGTCACGGCTTTAAATCCTTAAAACACAAGCTGGAGATATTCGGGATATGCAGGAATTGTTAAACGTGATTTTTTTTGAGAAGTTATTGAAAACAATTTTCAACAAGAAAGGAGAGAGGCAATTCTTTTTGTGATATTATTGAAACAATTTTCAACAAAGGGGGAAGAAATGGCGATTTTAAGGTTGTTTATTTTGGCAGCGATATTGCTTATTAATGGCGTAACCGTTAACAACTTGGCTTTTGCCGATGAGATTGGAGATTTAAAAAAGCAGGTTCAGGAGCTTAGGGAGGATTACGAGGCAAAGATTGAACGCCTTCAGTCACAGTTTGATGCGTTAAGTAAAGATCAGGAAGAGAAAGTTTCGCAGATACAAAAGAAAATGGAAGATAGGCTTATAACTACCGAGTATGTAGGCAGATATGAAGGCCCTTTTGGAAAAGGAGGCTTGCTTATTAAAAACCCTTCCGGATTCGGGAATGTTAGTTTAGGCGGTTACGGGGATATTGAGTTTGAGAGTTTCGAGAATGCAAACTCTACCTTTGATCAAGCTAGATTTGTTTTAAATGTAGGCGCCCAGCCACATGAAAGGGTCCTGTTTTACAGCGAATTTGAGCTTGAGCATGGTGGTACCAACTATCCCGGAGGAGACGGAGAGGCAAAAATCGAACAGGCGTGGATGAATTACGCTGTAAACGACTGGTTGTCTTTAAAAGGGGGAATTTTTCTAGTACCTTTTGGAAAGTTTAATCTTTTGCACGATTCGGACATACAGGAGTTAACGGATAGGCCTTTATTTGCCCGCAGGTTAATTCCTTCTACCTGGACTGATGCCGGTTTCGGATTCCTTGGAGAAATACCTGTCGGAGAAAAGTTCAACTGGAAAATTTTTCCTGATTTTTACCTTAATTATGAAAGTTATGTTGGTAACGGGTTGGATGAAGATATATCTGACAGGGGTTTAAGGGACGCCAGAGGTTCGGCAAGTAACGACCTTAACAACAATAAAGATTTTGTGACAAGGCTGGGTTTTGGACTTAACCGGAATTTAGAGATAGGCCTTAGCACCTATTATGGAAAATTCGGCCGCTCAGGCAATTCTACCCGTAACGGCAAGGATGGCATACTCGGAATAGGTTCAGATATTGATTTTAAAAGAGGCCCATTCGAGATAGCCGGAGATTTTGCATATTTTGATTTTGAAGAGGGTGCGCTCGTAGATCATGATAATAGCAATACTACAGCAGCGGTCAGCGCGCCGAAATATATGCGTGGGTTCTATGTAGAACCAAGGTATCACTTCTGGCCTAAGTTTTTAAGCGATACCTTTCTGGGGAGAGGTTTTAAAGATCCTAAACTTACTCTTGTCGGCCGCTATGATTGGGTTGATATAGGTGATGACGGAGATGCCGGGACAGGAGCAAATAGAGAGAGGCGCTATACTATGGGTATGAATTACCGGCCTATTCCCTCTTGGGTTTTTAAACTGGAGTACCAGTGGA
>CAKKQZ010000041.1:0-10198 GCA_919902445.1 Omnitrophica bacterium GWA2_41_15
GTTATATCACCGCTTACCTTCACATTCTGCACTTCTGCGTATGCGGCAAACGCAATGCCGACCACAAACGCAAGCGCAAGAATTAATATTAAGCGTTTACTCATTTTTGTTAACCTCCTTTTAAGAGATATTTAACCTATGAAACTATATTTAACTAGGGTCAAAATGTTTTCCTAGATTATTTCTATATATGTATATCACTGGATTTTGGCTGACCTTGGGCTTTTTTAAGTCCTTCACCCCCTTTCACGCCTTAAGATTAAAGTCATCTCCAATGGTATAACCTAGTTGTTTTAATTTTTAGCATATAACCCGTTATTTGTCAAGTATTATTTAACCGGCTGTTTGGGCTTTTTAGGCAGAATCTGAGCTTTAGGGCCCAAGGATATCGTAAGTATGGTGCTACTCCCCTTTGGATCCATGCTGATAATGCAGGTTTCGGTTTCCCGCTCAAAATTCATCAGGCGCTGCCCATATTCAACTACATTCAAAAGCATCCAATTATACATAGGCATCTGTTCCTTATAGAAGTTGACTATCCGATCCGGATTTACCTTACCCTGATACTTCAATAATCCTACCCGCACCCCGGAACTTTCAAAGGAGTATGAACTCTGGGGCAGAGGCTTAAAACCTATAGGAATAGGCACATCGCTGAATTTAAATATACCGGAAGGCTCAAGAAGGGAGGAGTTTTTTAACAGGCCGTCCTCCTTTTTAGATGACCCTGCGCAGCCAAAAATGAAAAAAATACTTAAAAGAAAAAAAAGATACGCCCTTGCTTTCATTATCCCTCCTTGTCTACCAAGACAACACCGACGCAATACCTTTAAGCGTCGGGTGTATTGTCTACCAAGACAACACCGGCCAATCCGATATGGCCGGGTGTCTACTTCTGTTTCAGGAATCTAGTTACATCCTGATAAATTACATCTATCTGTTGCCGGTTTAAACCGCAGTTTAAACCTACCTTGAGCAGTTCCTGCGGGGTAATGATATCCTCCGGCTCGTGGCTGTCATTATTCAAAATTAATTTTGCGCCGAACTTAACTGCCTGCCCGGCAACATATTTATTTGCTTCGCGGTGGCCGCGGCGGCTGGTCAGTTCTAAAAAAACATTTTTTTTCTTAGCCAGCTTTACATCGGCATCACTGATTAATCCGGGATGCGCAAGGATATTGATATCCGCTTCTAATGCCGCGCGGTTAGTGCCTTTTATAACCGGCTCAACTAAGGTCTCGCCATGCGCTATGATAATTTTAATTCCGGCTTTGCGCGCATAATTAGAGAGCGGCTTAAATTGTTCTAAAGGAAGGTGAGTTAATTCAATTCCGGAAAAGACTTTTATTCCGGAGCTTTTTGGCCAGTGCCGAGTAAAATTTAAAATCGCAGCAACCGTAGATTTAATATTACAGTAATCAACGTGGTCGGTGATGGCTATGGCCTTGTAACCTAATGACAAATAGCGCACTGCTACCTCAGAAGGAAGTAAGGCCCCGTCACTCAAAAGCGTGTGGGTATGTAGGTTATACATTTTAATTCAGGGATAGTCCCCGCTTAACGTCTGCGCCTGGCAGGAGTCGAACCTGCTACCCAGAGTTTAGGAAACTCTTGCTCTATCCGTGTGAGCTACAGGCGCGGTTTTAATATTTTATCAAAGAAAAAACCGGATAATCTTTCAGTTTTTCTATGCCCTTTAAATCGGTCAGTTCTATTAAAAAAGCTATACCCACTATCTTGCCCTGTATTTGTTTTACCAGATCAGTTACTGCTTTTACAGTCCCGCCAGTAGCCAAAAGGTCATCTACAATTAAAACCTTATCTCCGGGATTTATGGCATCGTGGTGCATCTCTAAAGTATCAGTGCCGTATTCCAAATCATAGGTTACGGAACCGGCCGCTGCCGGAAGTTTGCCTTTTTTTCGCACCGGAATGAAACCTGCGCCTAACTTGTGCGCGATGGCGCCTCCCAAGATAAAACCCCTTGCCTCAACTGCAACAACAACATCTATTTTTTTATTCTTGAATTTAGCGGCTAACGCGCCCACTCCCTGTTCAAAAGCCTTTTTATTCTTTAAAAGGGTGGTGATGTCCCTGAATAAAATACCGGGCTTGGGAAAATCAGGAATATTTCTAATGTAATTTTTTAAGTTTAGTTTTTTCATAATTTACTCCGCCTACTGGAACACCCTTCCGATTTCTTACAAGAGTGCCCCTTGATTGGTTTCAAGGGTCCCCCTAAAGTTGTTCTTGCTGCTCAACGAACCTGCGTAGTTTTTTTAAAGCTGCTTCTTCTATCTGGCGGATCCTTTCGCGCGATACGCCTAATTTTTTTGACACCCCTGCTAAGGTATGGGGCTTTGAATCAATCAGGCCAAAACGCATATCCAGGACCTGCCTTTCGCGCTCAGTCATAACGCCTAAAAGATTTTTCACCCTTTCTTTATCCAGCATATGTTCTATGCCTTCATCGGGAGAAACCGAGGCCTCGTTTTCTATTAAATCGGATACCTGGCTTTCGCTCTCTTCGCCGACAGGCGCATCCAAAGAGGAAGTGGTTGTTGACATCCAGAAATTAATCTGCTCTATTTTATCCTCGGGTAGGTTTAAAATTTTGGCGATTTTATCGTCGGTGGGTATGCGTTTTAATTTTTGGGATAACCGCTCTTTTGTCTTCTTCCATTTTGTAATCAGGTCATTCATATAAACGGGGACGCGTATCATTTTTCCCTGCTCTGATATGGAACGGGTGATTCCCTGTTTAATCCACCATGCCGCATAGGTTGAAAAACGAAAGCCCCTTTTGTGGTCAAATTTATCAACCGCCTTCATCAACCCAAGGTTCCCTTCTTCGATTAAATCAAGAAGCGGTATACCCAGATGCATATAGCGTTTGGCGATATTAATGACTAAACGCAGGTTTGCGCGTATCATTGCTTTTCGCGCCTGCTCATCCCCCTTTTGTATTTTTTTAGCTAACTCAACCTCTTCCTTAGCAGTTAATAAAAGGATACTCCTGATTTCTTTTAAATAAGTTTTTAAGGCTTCCATTTTTTCTCTTTAAGTACCGCCTGCGCTGCGGCTAATTTTGCTATAGGCACGCGAAAAGGCGAACAACTGACGTAATTCATCCCGACCCTGTGGCAGAATTCCACTGTTCGCGGATCTCCTCCATGCTCTCCGCAAATACCCACCTCTAAATTCTTGCGCGTCTTCCTTCCGCGCTCAATACTTAATTTTATTAACTCTCCTATTCCTTCCTGATCAATGGTCTGGAAGGGGTCCTCCGGTAAAATACCCTTTTCAATATAATCCGCAAGAAATCCGCCGATATCGTCGCGCGAAAAACCGAATCCCATCTGGGTCAGGTCATTTGTTCCGAATGAAAAGAATTGCGCCACTGTTGCAAGTTTTCCTGAAACAAGCGCTGCGCGCGGGACCTCAATCATTGTGCCGAACATATGCTTGATATTTTTCAAGGAATATTTTTTAAGCGCACCTGTATAGGCCTTCTTAAATATAGCAAGCTGATCTTCCAATTCTTTGGCGTCACAGACCACAGGGATCATTATCTCAGGATACGGCTTTTTTCCCTCACTTATAAGTTCCGCGGCAGCTTCAAACACCGCTTCTATCTGCATTGCGCTTACTTCAGGATAGGTGACTCCCAGGCGCACTCCGCGGTGGCCCATCATCGGGTTTGACTCATGCAGGCCCTCTGCCCTCTTGGATAATTCTTCCAAAGAAATATTTAAGTCGGTTGCCAGTTGCTCTAATTTTGCTTTCTCCCGCGGAACAAATTCATGCAAAGGCGGATCGAGCAGCCGGACAACCACTGGTAAACCGTCCATCGCCGCTAATGTGCCTTTCATATCTTTTTTTACAAAGGGGAATAGTTCGCTTAACGCCTTCTTTCTTTCATCCAGGGTCTTAGAGAGTATCATTTTACGCAGGATAAAGAGCGGCTCATCAGAGCCCTTGCCGTAAAACATATGCTCTGTCCTGAACAACCCTATACCTTCTGCGCCGAACTGCCTTGCCTTTACAGCATCCTCAGGGGTATCGGCATTAGTGCGGATACCCAATTTCTTTATAGTAGCGCAGAGTTTTAGAAAATCGGTCAAGAGTATATTTTCTTCTGTGGCATCCATCATCGGAAGTTTTCCTTCATATAGATTGCCTTTGGTACCGTTTAAAGTAACCCAATCCCCTTCTTTAATGGTTTTTCCGTCAACATGTAGCTCTTTTTTAGCGTTATCAACATGCAAAGCAGAACACCCCACCACGCAGCATTTGCCCCATCCCCTGGCAACTAACGCCGCATGAGAAGTCATTCCTCCGCGCGCCGTAAGTATAGCTTCTGCCGCGCGCATCCCTTCCACATCCTCAGGGTTAGTTTCCTCGCGCACAAGAATTACCTTCTTGCCCTGCTTTTTCCATTCAACAGCGTCATTTGCGTTAAAAACTATCTGCCCTGTTGCGCCCCCCGGCCCGGCAGGAAGCCCTTTTGCCAAAGGCCTGTTGCCTAATTCTGCTTTTGGGTCAATTATAGGATGCAGCAATTCATCTAACTGCCCCGGAGAAACGCGCATTACCGCTTCCTCTTTTTTAATCAACTTCTCTTTTAACATATCCACTGCCATACGCACTGCTGCCGGTCCGTTACGTTTTCCTATGCGGCACTGCAGCATAAATAGCTTATCCTTTTCAATAGTGAACTCAATATCCTGCATATCGCGGTAATGTTTCTCTAAGCGTTTTTGTATTTCAAATAACTCTTTGTAAATCGCCGGCATTGCCTTCTCAAGCGTTACCAGCTCCTTATTATGCCCTGACTTAGAATACTCATTAATAGGAGAGGGGGTGCGAATTCCGGCAACCACGTCTTCGCCTTGCGCGTTAATAAGATATTCTCCGTAAAATTTACCTTCTCCGTTTCCGGGATTACGCGTAAAAGCAACTCCGGTTGCGCAATCTTCCCCCATATTACCGAAAACCATGGCCTGGACATTAACAGCAGTGCCCCACTCATCCGGAATATGCTCTATCCTTCTGTAGCTGATTGCGCGCTTGCCCTGCCATGATTGAAAGACAGCGCCTATGCCTCCCCATAACTGCTCATAAGGCTCGTCGGGAAATTCTTTTTTCAGCGCTTCTTTGATCCTTGCTTTAAATAGGATGCAAAGCCTCTTAAGGTCGTCTGCGGTTAAATCCGTATCTAAAGTATAACCCTTTTCTTTTTTTAGCTGGCCCATTATTTTTTCCAGCTGCTTGCGGATACCCTGCTCTTCCTTTGGCTCAATCCCTGCTGCCTTTTCCATAACTACGTCGGAATACATCATAATCAGGCGCCGATATGCATCATACACAAAACGGCTGTTGCCGCCGCTTATTCTTATTAAGCCGGGTATTGTCTTCTCGGTTAATCCCACATTTAATACCGTTTCCATCATTCCGGGCATTGAGCGCCGGGCGCCGGAACGAACAGAAACCAGAAGCGGATTATCCGTATCGCCGAATTTTCTTTCTATCAGCTTCTCAACTTTCTCCAGCGCCTTGCGCACTTCTTCTTTTAAACCTGCGGGATAACTTTTTTTATGCTGATAATAATATATGCAAACCTCGGTGGTAATAGTAAAACCCGATGGAACGGGAAGTTTCAAATCCTTACTCCCTGCCATTTCAGCCAGGTTTGCCCCCTTGCCACCGAGGAGATTCTTCATGCCTTCGTTTCCGTCTGCTCTGCCGCCTCCAAAGAAGTAAACGTATTTTTTTGCCATTTCCTTAAAAATCCTCCTTCCATTAGGGACGTTTCTCAAGCTAGCTATAAACTGTCCCCGAAGAAGGGACAGTTTATATTCATATTAAGAAACGTCCCTTAGCTTGTCAGTAATATATTCTTTTAACTTGTCAATTCCGACTCGCTCCTGCTGCATAGTATCGCGCTCGCGCACAGTTACCTGTTTATCTTCAAGCGACTGCACGTCAACCGTAACGCAATAAAGCGTACCCACCTCATCCTGCCTGCGGTAAAGCTTTCCAATAGCGCCTGTATCATCATATACGCTAATAAAACATTTTTTTAGATCCTGAGAAATTTTTCTGGCTAATTCCACGATTTCCGGACGGTTCCTTAAAAGAGGCAGCACCGCCACTTTTACCGGAGCTAACTTCTTATCTAATTTCAAAACCACGCGGATGTCATCTTTGACCTTCTCCTCATGAAAGGCATCAACTAAAAATGCAAGCATGCTCCTATCGACTCCACCCGAAGGCTCAATAATAAAGGGGTGGAACTTTTCTTTTGTTGCGTCATCAAAAATTTTGAGCTCTTTACCGCTTACGATGGAGTGCTGTTTCAAATCAAAATCCGTGCGGTTAGCAACCCCTTCCAGCTCCGACCAGCCAAAGGGAAAATTGTATTCTATATCCGTGCATGCCTTGGCATAATGGGCCAATTCGTCTTTTGCGTGCGGCCGCTTCCTTAAATTTTCTTTTTTTAGGCCTAAGGCAAGATACCAGTCAAAACGGTATTCAATCCATTCTTCTAACTTTTTATCGGCTTCGGCAGGCCTGACAAAATACTCTATCTCCATCTGCTCGAATTCGCGGGTCCTGAAGGTAAAATTTCCAGGGGTAATTTCGTTGCGGAAGGCCTTTCCGATTTGCGCCAAGCCAAAAGGAAGTTTTGGATGCTTAGAATCAAGGATATTCAAAAAGTTAACGAACATGCCCTGTGCGGTTTCTGGCCGAAGAAACAACAAATCAGCGATATCCTCAACCGGTCCTTGAAATGTCTTAAACATTAAATTAAATTTTCGCGGCACACTCAATTGACCATCGCATTCAAGGCATTTTGGTAAACCTTTAACTTGTGAAATAACCACTTTTCCTATATCTTTTAATTCCTCTATTACCGCTAAAACATCATCACCATGTATTTTTCTTACTTCGTCTATTCTAAATCTCTTTTTACATTTATCGCAATCTAGCATAATATCGAAAAAATTATTTACATGTCCGGAAACCTGCCAAACCTTGGGATGCATCAGTATCGCGGCATCCATCCCAAAGACATCGTCGCGCTCATAGACGTTTGAACGCCACCACGCGCGCTTAACGTTATTTTTTAATTCTACGCCGTAAGGCCCGTAATCCCAGGTATTGCTTAAACCCCCGTAGATTTCAGAGCCCTGGAATATAAACCCGCGCCGCTTGCAAAGGGAAACAACTTTATCCATCAAGTTTTCGCTCATTTTTAATGAGCGCATAACTTACGTACACGATAGTGTGAGTAAGTTATGCGCGCGAATTAATCCCGCATCTTGTTTTCCTAAGGAACAGCGGGATGATCATTTGATTAAATTTAAAGCTTTATTTTTACCTAAATAAGTCCGCTTGTCAAGATATTTAGCTTTTAATGAACGCATAATTTACGAACGCGCAAGTGTGAGTAAATTATATGCGCGAATTATCCCGCTTCTTGCTTTACAAAGGTGCAGCGGGAGAGGTTCAACCTTAAATTTCCTTTACTGAAGATATAATCGCCAATACCTTATTTAAGTCCAAGGATGCGCCTTTATCTTTTATGTAAATCTTAAAATATCCGCCTTCCTTATTGATTATATTGCAGTCGAAATACTGGTTGGGTTTTGAGAGGTTGTAATTTATAAACCCCCTAAAAGCCTCTGTGTTGAATTCGGCCATAACTACATTCTTTTGGCCGCCTAAGTCCGGGGTAAAAATACTTTTCATAATCACAAAGAAAGCGTCCGACAGGGAGTTCATCTTATGCAGGTTTGCAAACATTATACGCTTTACAAATTCATAATTATCTTTTATTCCTTCTTTTTTTAATTGCGGGTATAAGTTTACAAAAAAGTCCGGTTTTTCATAAAGCAAATATATAACAGGGCCGTTTCGCTCATGCTCCCTCTTTTTGTAATAAACTTTTTTAATCCGTTCCTGGATAACCGTAAAACCTTTGGGGACACAAATTGATAGTTTCTCAAAATTGTAGGGCAGCGATTCTAAAATGCACTCCTTATTAATATCTGGATTAATTATCTGCTGAGCGGGTTCCATGCAAAGTATAGGTATTTTTTTACAATCGCCTATACCGGACTCGATGTATAATCTTAAAGCAGCCGGGCCTGCTAACTTTGCCGCCAGAACAAGAGCAAAAAGCAGGACAGCCACATTTGTTATATATTTAGCGGCCTTTTGTTTCATGGAACACCCCATTGGCTTGCCCATTTAGTGACATCCCGCCGAGTGAGCTTTTTCTTCGTATTCATCCACTCTCGCCAATGGCGGAGTAGTCTTCTACGAAGGCGGGATAATTTTATTCTATTTTATTCAATTCATCCTGGCTGATGGAAAACGTATGTTCGCGGGCGGGAAACTCACCCCCGATAACTTCTGTTTTAAACTCTTCGATTGCCTTAAGTATCATTGGCGAAAGGTTGATATATTTCTTCACAAATTTAGGGGTATAACGCTCAAAAAGCCCCAAAATATCGTGTATGACTAAAACCTGTCCGTCGCAATTTACCCCGGCGCCAATCCCAATGGTCGGAATTTTTAATTTTTTAGTGATAAGCCCGGCGATTTTATCCGGCACGCATTCAAGCACGAGCGCAAAACAGCCAAGCTTTTCCAATGAGCCTGCCTGCTCTATCAGCCGCTTTGCAGTCTCAGCGTCCTTCCCCTGCACCTTAAAACCTCCAAGTTTATCGGCTGTCTGCGGGGTCAGGCCGATATGCCCCATTACCGGAATCCCTGCATGTATAACTTTTTGAGTAACCTCAAGGCATTTGTCAAACCATTCCAATTTCACTGCATCGCATTTTGCCTCATTAATAAACCTTAAAGCATTCTTTACTGAACCATCGGGGTTAACCTGATAAGATTCGTAAGGCATATCCCCCACTACCAAAGAGCGTTTTACCGCGCGCGTTACTGCCTTTGCGTGATGGATCATCTCTGTCATCCCCACTTGCGTTGTGGATTCTAAACCCAAGACTACATTTGCTAACGAATCACCCACTAAAATCATATCAATCCCTGCTCTATCAACCAAAGAGGCTAAAGGATAATCATAGGCAGTAAGCATGGTAATCTTGCGCTTTCCTTTTAAGGATAATATTTCATTTACGGTTATTTTTCTCTCTTCCATTTCTCTTCCTTTAGGGACGTTTCTTAAGTCAGCTATAAGGTGTCCCCGAGACGGGGACACCTTATATTCAGGTTAAGAAACGTCCCTTATATATTTATCGATAGCTGCGGCAGCTTTTTTTCCCGCACCCATTGCCGCAATTACCGTATCGGCTCCGGTAATAATGTCTCCTCCGGCGAAACAGCCGGGAATAGAAGTCATAAAATTATTATCCACCGCTATCGTGCCGCCTTTATTGGCCTTAAGCCCGGCTGTTACTTTTGACAATAACGGGTTCGGATTTTGCCCTACCGCCATTATGACAGTATCGGCCTCCAAAATAAAATTAGAATCCTTTATTGGATGAGGGCTTCTTCTGCCGGATTCATCCGGACCGCCCAATTCCATCCTTATACATTCAAGGCCTTTTACAAGCCTCTTTTCATCTCCTATTATTTTTATTGGCTGCGTAAGGGCCTGAAATTTGATACCCTCTTCTTTTGCGTTCTCTATCTCCTCTATTCGGGCAGGCATCTCTTTTTCAGTACGTCGGTATACCAACACCACTTCCTTCCCCATCCTAAGCGCAGACCTTGCAGCATCAAGCGCAACATTTCCGCCTCCTATAACTACCACTTTCCTGCCTATATTTATAGGCGTAGCGTACTCCGGGAATTTATATGCTTTCATCAAATTGACCCTAGTTAAAAATTCATTGGCTGAATAAACACGGCCCAGGTTTTCACCCGGTATCCCTAAAAACTGCGGAAGGCCTGCGCCGACTGCTACGAATATGGCTTTAAAGCCATCCTTAAAGAGCTCTTCCAAGGTATATGTGTTGCCTATCAGATTATCTGTCTTAATTTCAACCCCCAAACTTTTTATATATCCTATTTCATTTTCAACGATTTTTTTAGGCAGCCTAAATTCGGGAATACCATAAACAAGCACCCCTCCCGGAACATGCAGGGATTCAAATATAATAACCCGGTAACCCATCTTTGCCAGATCTGCAGCGCAGGTTAACCCTGCAGGGCCGCT
>CAKKQZ010000041.1:10298-14067 GCA_919902445.1 Omnitrophica bacterium GWA2_41_15
ATAATCCGCAGCATACCTCTCTAAAGCGCCGATATTTATGGGTATTTTTTTCTTATTCAGAATACATACCCCTTCGCACTGGTCCTCCTGCGGGCAAACCCTTCCGCATACTGCAGGCAAATTATTCCTCTCTTTAATCTTCTGTAACGCTTCTTTTTGTTTTCCTTCGGCTATTAATTTTATAAAAGCGGGAATATCTATTTCAACCGGACAACCCTTTACGCAAAGAGGGTCCTTGCATTGTATACAGCGCTTGGCCTCTGCTTCTGCCTGTTGCTTTGAAAAACCAAAGGCAACCTCAAGGAAATTTATTACCCGCTCTTCAGGAGATTGTTGAGGGATTTTCTGGCGCATATTATTTTATAAAACTGGCTAATAATAGGGTTATTGACAAACCGATCATTACCAGAATAGTCAACACCGCAAAGATATTATAGATTTTGGAATTAGTGTATTTGCCCATCAGGCGCTTGTTGTTTACTAAAAGAAGCATAAAAATCAAAACAAAGGGCAAGAGAATGCCGTTAGCTGCCTGAGAAATAAGCATGATCGGGATAAGTTTTAGGTTAGGAATAAGAATAACTGCGGCGCCGATAATAATTATCGCGGTATAAAGCGTATAAAATTGCGGTGCCTCCCTAAACCTGCGGTTAACACCTACCTCCCAGCCCATCCCCTCACAAACTGAATAAGCGGTTGACAGCGGCAATATACAGGCAGAAAAAATAGAAGCATTCAATAACCCAAAGGCAAACAGATAAAAACAATATTGCCCTGCCAATGGCTTAAGCGCTAAGGCAGCATCTTTAGCAGTATCAATCCTTATTCCGTTTTTAAACAATGTATCCGCGCAGACGATAACTATGAAAACCGCCACAATATTAACCACGAATGCGCCTATAATTACGTCAAGCCGGCTGTATTTATAATTCTTTAATTTTATTTCTTTTTCTACTACCGAGGCCTGTTGGTAAAACTGCATCCATGGGGCGATGGTTGTGCCGATTACCCCCATCAGCATAAAAAGATACGCCTTATCAAAATGTAGTTGCGGCTTTATTGAGCTCTTTACAACTTCGTTCCAGTCGGGCCTTGATAAAAACCCCGAGATAATATAGGAAAGATAAAAAACACAGGCAACCAAAAATACTTTTTCTACCGACTTATAAGTCCCTTTGACTATCAACCACCAGACAAATAAAGCGCATAGCGGAACCAGGACGTATTTACTTATCCCGAATAATTCTGCGCTCGCGGCGATCCCGGCGAATTCAGATATAGTGTTAAAGAGGTTTGAGAAAATCAAAACCGCCATGGCGTAAAAAGTAACCCTGACTCCGAATTCCTCCCTGATTAAATCAGCCAGCCCTTTGCCTGTCACGACAGCCATGCGGCTGCACATTTCCTGGATAACCACCAACGCAATAATAATAGGTATGAACGACCATATTAAAGAATACCCGAAATGCGCTCCGGCAACCGAATATGTTGTGATGCCTCCGGCATCATTATCGACATTTGCAGTGATAATACCCGGCCCCATTATTGAAAGGAATATAAGTATCTCTCTCCAGTATCTTCTAAATTTTGCTTTCATCGCAGGGGAAGTTTTATTTTAATCTTTTTAAGCCTGCGCCAGGCAAAAGAAACAAGCTGGCTTAAGATATCATCGACTGTAATTATGCCTTGCAGGGCATTATTTTCATCTACAACAGGAATAGCGTTATATTTATATTTCTCCATAAGGTAGGCCACTTCTTTGACGCTTGAATTCAGGTGCACAAAATAGGTTTTAGGAAACGCGGCATTCTGTATGGGTAAAGCGGGATTTTCCAGAATAAGCCGCCTGAAATTTGTAGAGCCGATTAGCTGGTTAAACTCATCCACAATATAAACAAACTGCGCCGGCTCTACTTTAAAGGTACGCTCTTTAATCTGTTTTAATACGGAATCTATAACGGTATCCTTAACGAAAGCCATATATTCCGTTGTCATAAGGCCCCCCGCAGAGTCGCTTGAATATCCCAAAAGTTGAGAAAGTTTTTTTGCCTGCTTGCTTTCCATGAGGCTAAGCAGCTGCTCTGAAATATCCCTGGGTAATTTCTCTAAAAAGTCGGTTGCCTCATCAGCCGGGACACTATTCAGGATATCCACTACTTCCTTATTGTCTAATTCTTCTATCAATGACCTTTGCGCCTTAAAATCGATATTCGTGAATATCTTTGCCTTTGTATTTAAGTCCAGGGTTTTAAAAAGCGCCATCTGATGCTGCGCCTTCAGGTCAAGGAATATCTCCCCTAAATCTGCCGCTGGAATACTATTGAGCTGCTTTTGCGGAATGTCTACCTTTATAGTCATACTCACCGGATTAATGGATAGGGGCTGGATATGTTTCCATGAGATTAGGTGTTCTTTTTTAAGGTACTCGGCATTCTTATTAAATACTCCCACAATAAAATCTACCGGCTTTTCAATCCCTAAGCGCCTTAAAAGCCCCCTTATGCTTATATCCACATGCGCTATCATGAAGCAATGGTCCACTTCAAGAAGGTGGATATCATTAACGCGGATAACTTTATGATTAGAGGTATCCACCACCTGCTGGTCAAGTATATCCCGGCGCAGGGTCAGTTCCACTTTATTATTATGTTTTTCTTTAAAAGCAACCTTTGAGTTCTCTATTTTTAACCTAATCTCTTTTTCATCCATTCCTAAAATATCCGGCCAGTTAATCAGGGCATACTGCCTGTTTGGAAAACCTTTTCGTATAATCAAACTTGTTGACTGCGGGTAAACCTCTGTGGGCTTGACTATGATATCATATAGCTCGCCAACCAAAACCCCGTTACTGTCAATAACGCGCTGATCCATCAACTGCGAGAAATATACAAACATACTCTTTGTATCTTCATGGAATAAACTTCCGTTTATCGGATTATTCATAATTTAACTTACCCTCTTGTGTTTTGAATAAATTTAAACGCGCCTGCAATTCATCAAAGTCTATTTGCTGGGCGTCAAAATCAGGGCCATCCACGCAGCCAAAAACAGTCTTTCCTCCAACTGTGCACCGGCAGGCTCCGCACATCCCTGTAGCATCAACCATTATAGGGTTTATACTCACAATTGTTTTTATCTGATAACCCCTGGTGAATTCACTGACAGCCTTCATCATGGGAACCGGGCCTATGGCATAAACCAGCCCCGGATATTTGGTATGAGTTGATTTTTCTATTACCCCAAAGAGCTCTTTTAAGGTGTCGGTAACAAATCCTTTGAGGCCATAGGAACCATCGTCAGTTGTGATAAACAACTCATCGCCCACGCCATTCATTTTATCTTCCAGGATAAGCATATCCTTAGAACGCGCCCCGATTATGCCGATAACGCGGTTTCCTGCCTCCTTAAACGCCCTTGCCACAGGATAAACCTCCGCGATACCCACCCCACCGCCAACACAATAAACCTCTCCTATGTTTTTAATCTCCGTAGGATGGCCTAAGGGCCCTAGGATATGCGCTATATTATCGCCTTTATTTAAACTACCTAATTTTTTTGTAGTGTAGCCGACTTTCTGGAATATCAGGGTGATTGTCCCTTTATCTTTATCCCATTGGGCTAATGTCAGGGGCACACGCTCGCCCTTTTCATCAATGACTATAGTTACAAATTGGCCTGCTTTTGCTTTTTGGGCAATTACAGGAGCCTCAACGATGAGCTCGATGATATCTCTGGCTAAATCTTGTTTATTCAGGACCGCGAACATCTT
>CAKKQZ010000042.1:0-2131 GCA_919902445.1 Omnitrophica bacterium GWA2_41_15
AATATGCCAAAGCAATTCTGCCGGTTCTGATAAGCTCTTTAATCCCGAAATTATTCAATGCCTCGAGCAATTCTTTTATTTGAGCCTGGTCTCCCGCTGCTTCGATAATCGCGCTGTCTCCTGTATGCTTGATTATTTTTCCGGCACATTTATTCAGTATGTTTTCTAATTTTGCTTTCTCTTTAGCCGAAAACTTGACCTTGGCTAAAATAAGCTCGCGGTCAACATGCTCTTTTTTAGTAAAATCGGTAACGCTGATGACATCTATGAGTTTATTCAGCTGCTTTTTTATCTGCTCAAGTATTTTTTCATCCTTTGCCTCAACCACTATAGTCATATATGAAACGCTCGGGTCCATGGTTTCGGAAACAGCCAGAGAAGCAATATTATAGCCCCTGGCGCTGAATAAACCTGCGACCCGCGCCAGGACTCCGAATTTATTTTCAACCAATACCGATATTGTATGCCTCATTTAAGCTAACCCCTCAATCATCCTGTTTAATGCGCCCCCGGCAGGAACCATCGGAAAAACATTTTCCTCCGGCTCTATGCGAAAATCTATGAACACTGTATTATCTAAGGATAGCGCTTTTCCAATGGCAGGCCGCACTTCTTCTTTTTTCATGACAAGTATTCCGGCTGCGCCATAGCTTTCTGCGAGCTTAACGAAATCAGGGCTGTAAAGCTTGACTCCGGAATAGCGTTTTTTATAAAATAGCTCCTGCCACTGCCGGACCATCCCTAAATAGCCGTTATTTAGAATTGCCACTTTAACATTTATCTTGCTTTCCACGCAAGTCGCCAATTCTTGAATGTTCATCTGTATTGAGCCGTCCCCTGCGATATCAAACACCTCTTTATCCGGACAGCCCACCTTAACCCCCATTGCCGCGGGAAAACCGAACCCCATGGTGCCAAGGCCTCCCGATGAAATAAATGTCCGCGGACGGTCATACTTATACCATTGACATGACCACATCTGGTTCTGTCCGACTTCAGTGGTAATAATCGCATCTCCTCCGGTGGCCTCAAAAATCTGCTCAATCACATACTGGGGCTTAATCCTGCCGTCATCCTTGTAAGACAAAGGATATTTATTCTTCCAGGATGCCACAGTTTTAAGCCAGCTGGATGTATCGGGTGTCCCTTTTATCTGGCTTATCAATTCTGCAAGGATATTCTTTGCATCCCCGACTATCGGGATATCAACCCGGATGTTCTTGCTTATGGATGAAGGATCAATGTCAATATGGATAACCTTTGCGTACGGGGCAAAGGCATCTATCCTTCCGGTAACCCTGTCATCGAAACGCGCGCCTATGGCAATGATTAAATCGGATTCCATAACCGCATGGTTTGCATATGCGGTCCCGTGCATCCCGAGCATGCCTAAGGAGAGCTCATGCGTCCCGGGAAACCCCCCTAGCCCCATAAGCGTCATAGTAACAGGAGCCTGGATCTTCTCGGCTAATTTCTCCAATTCGCGATAAGCACCGGAAGTAATGACCCCTCCTCCTGCATAGATAATGGGCTTACGGGAAGCGAGAATTAACTTTGCAGCTTTTTTTATTTGTCCGGGATGGCCGAAATAAGTCGGTTTGTAACTGCGTATATCTATTTTTTCAGGCCAGATAAATTCCGTATCCGAAAGCTGGATATCCGACGGTATATCAATAAGGACCGGCCCGGGCCTGCCTGTTGAAGCGATATAAAAGGCCTCGCGGATAATCCTTGCCAACTCCTTAACATCCTTCACCAGGTAATTGTGTTTTGTTATCGGCCGTGTCACTCCGGTAACATCAGCCTCCTGAAAAGCATCATTGCCTATTAAGGATGTTTTCACCTGGCCGGTAATAGCGATCATGGGGATAGAGTCCATGTAGGCATTGGCAATACCCGTGGTTAAATTAGTTGCTCCAGGCCCAGAGGTAGCAAGGCAGACTCCCACCTTGCCTGTTGCCCTTGAATACCCGTCTGCAGCATGCGCAGCGCCCTGCTCATGGCGCGTCAAAATAAACCTTATATCCGAATCATAGAGCTTATCGAATATAGGCAAGACCTGGCCTCCGGGATATCCGAATATGACCTCAACCCCTTCGCGCTTCAGGCATTCTAAAAGTATCTGCGCTCC
>CAKKQZ010000042.1:2231-6206 GCA_919902445.1 Omnitrophica bacterium GWA2_41_15
GGGACAGTCCCTACTGCAACACTATCACAATAATATTGCGCCTTTGTCCGCTGAACTTACTAACCTGCTATACCTGGAAAGATAACCTGTTTTAATCTTTGGGGGCACGGGTTTCCAGTTTTTAAACCTTTTTGCGATTTCCGCTTTGCTTAATCGCGCCTCCAACCTTCTGTTGGTTATATCGATCTCGATTATATCCCCGTCTTTTAAAATCGCAATCGGGCCCTTTGATGCTGCCTCGGGAGAAACATGGCCGATGCAAGGGCCTTTTGTGCCGCCGGAAAATCTTCCGTCGGTTATCAGCGCCACTGAATCCTCCAGGCCCATACCGACAATTGCCGAAGTAGGGGCGAGCATCTCACGCATTCCGGGCCCACCCGCAGGGCCTTCATAACGGATAACTATGCAATCGCCCTTCTTTATTTTACGGTTTAAAATCGCCTTCATCGCTTCTTCCTCGCGGTTAAACACCCGCGCTCTGCCTTTAAACTTCATCATCTTCTCATGCACTGCTGACTGTTTAACCACTGCTCCGTTTGGCGCGATATTCCCGAACAAGACAGCGATTCCGCCTTGTTTATGATAGGCCTTAGAAAGTGGGCGGATCACATCTTCATCAAAAATTTCCGCTTCATCAGCAATAGCGTATATTGACCTACCGCTTAAGGTCATTGTATTATTCAACCTCTTCCTTAAGCGCTTAAGCACTGCGGGGATTCCCCCTGCATATTCTAAGTCCTCCATATAATACGTGCCTATCGGTTCAAGGCTGGTAATATGCGGCACAGCTTTACTGATCTTATCAAAAGTCTTAAGGTCCAGATCTATCCCTGCCTCATTTGCAATAGCCATTAAATGCAAAACCGTATTGCTTGAGCCGCCTAAAGCCATATCCACCACAATAGCATTTTCCATGGATTTTTTGTTGATGATCTGGCGCGGCGTAATATTCTTTTTCACTAATTCCACAATGCGCTCACCGCTTGCTTGGGCAATGCGGCGCTTTTTTGCGGAAATTGCCAAAGCAGTCCCGCTTCCCGGTAAAGACATACCCAGGGTTTCTGTTAAACAGGACATAGTATTTGCGGTGTATAAGCCCTGGCATGACCCTACTCCCGGGCAGGCCTCCATTTCTAAACAAGCGAGGTCTTTGGGAGAAATTTCCCCTTTTTTGGCGCGAGCAAGCGCCTCATAGGTATCATGGACAAAGGCTAACTTTTGTTTCCTGAAATGCCCGGAAATCATCGGCCCGGCTGTAACGATAATCGACGGTATATTTAAACGCGCAATCCCCATAAGCATCCCGGGAGTTATCTTGTCGCAATTTGTCAAACAGACAATCCCGTCTAATTGATGCGCATTACAGACTGTCTCAATAGAGTCTGCCACTATTTCGCGCAGTGCCAAAGGATAGCACATTCCCAGATGCCCCATGGCAATACCATCGCAGATACCCGGGATCCCGAAGAAAAATGGAACGCCTCCGCCGTAACAAACCCCGCGCTCAATATAGCGCTCCAAATCACGCATTCCGATATGGCCGGGTATTAAATCCGTAAAAGAAGTAGCCACTCCGATAAAAGGCCGGCTTAAATCCTTTCTGCTTAAACCCGTAGCATGTAAAAGTGCCCGGTGTGGGACCCTTTCCAAACCCTTTTTTATTTTATCCGATCTCATATTTCCACCTCTTTAGGGACGTTTCTCAAGCCAGCTATAAAGTGTCCCCCTTCTGGGGACACTTTATATTCAAGTTAAGAAACGTCCCTGATTTTAGTCGGCGCCTTCGCCGTCGTGAACCACTTCTTTTCCTTCTTCTCGCTTACGCACTATAACCCGCTTAAGGATAATATATTTATCGATTAAAGCTTTATTATTTACGGTGTTTAACTGCTTAAAGAGAAAATCAAACTTATTCTCTATATCCTGCGCAATCGCATCACGCACAGCCATAGGCAAACCCATGATATCTTTTTTAAACGGGCCCAGCGCCTTCTTTCTGGTTTTATAGAAGAACTGCTCCTCGGTCTCCCCATCCTTCTTCTCTGAAGCGGCATTTACTTTTAACCAATCATACATCTTTGCTTTTAGTTCGTTTGGAAAATGCCTGCTTTCATAAATCATATTCTGAAATTCCGTTGCCAGATGCACCTCGGCTGCGCCGCATTCAGCAAACTTATGGAATGCCTCGACAGGCAGGGTCGACGCGCCATGCTGCACTGCTCCGGCAAGGCCGTATTCTTTTTTGGCAATCTCAGAAAGATCTTTTAGGGTTTCAAAATCTAATTTTACCTGCGCGATAGAGCCATCCGGCAAAACCACCCCTCCGTGCGATGTCCCTGTCTGAACGGAAATCTTGCTTATGCCGATTAACCCCTTGCGCAATCTCTCCTTAAATCCGGACATAAATGCGCGCATATCCTCAGGCGTTGAATTCTGATGCCCCACCTCTCCGATTTCACCGCCGACTGAAACGGTTATCCCCTTTGGCTCTATGCGGCGGATAAACTGAGTCAACTTTGCGCAAACCTCATAATTACATTCCTGCTGCTTTTTTATATCTTTTTTTGATAAATCCACCAGCGTAGACGAATCAATATCAATATTATAAAATCCTGCGCTTAAGCAATCGGCAATTAATCCCTGCAATGCCTCTACCTCTTTCTTAGGATTCTCAAGGAACTTCTTAGCGTTTAACTGACAGTGGTCTGCCTGAATAAAGACAGGGCCTGAATAACCTTCTTTTATCGCAGCGCCTAAAATTACTCCCGAATATTCCAAGGGCGGTTGATTGGTATAGCCCATTTCTGATTTTGCGATTTCAAATATGAAAGCTGCCGAGCCGTTGGTTTTTGCCACCCTGAATAACGCGCGCGCCAAATCATAAGTCATGCTTCTTAAATTTATTGCCGGCACTGTAAAACCGCTAAATTCGCCTCTTCCGCGCGCAGTATAAAAATCATGAATACTTGAAGGATAAATACCGTTTTTATAAGCGAGAGCAAAAATCTTTTTAGCTAATCTTTTCTTCGTAGCAGAATCATCGCTTATTATCAAATCCATTACAATTTTTTCTACATCCAAAGGCTTCCTGCCCATGCTAAGCAACCCCCATTAGGTTAATACTTTAATCAACTTATAAATCTCATCAATTTTTATTTCTTTATTTTTTATCGCAGTTTCAAAATCAACGGTGATAAAATTATGATTATTTAAAGCCACTGCCTTATCTTTTGTCCCGTTTAATAACTGGATAACGGCCTCATGCCCTAAGCGTAATGCTAATTGCCTGCTTGAGGCAGTAGGGCGCCCGCCTCTTTGAATATGCCCTAAAACCACAGCCCGGGCTTCAAGGGTAGTTATTTCGGTAATCTTTTTTGCAATTTCAACTGCAGAACCAGCGCCTTCAGCCACGACAATAATCCAGCTTAACTTTCCTCTTAAATTCCCACCCACTATATCATGGCAGATATCAATCAAATCAAATTTCTTCTCGGGAATTATCGCCTCTTCGCATCCTCCGGCGAGAGCGACGCTGAGAGCGATAAATCCGGATTCCCTGCCCATGACCTCAACCACAAAAATCCTTTCCATGGATGTGGCTGTGTCGCGTATATTGTCAATAGCGTTAAGCGCTGTGTTTATTGCTGTATCAAGGCCTATAGTTAAATCTATCCCGTTAATATCATTATCTATAGAAGCAGGAACACCGATACAGGGAATGCCATATTTCTTATAAAACTCATGCGCTCCGCGAAAACTCCCATTGCCCCCTATAACAATCAGCCCTTCTATAGAATGCTTTTTTATAGTATCCAACGCGCGTTTCTGGCCTTCTTCAGTTAAAAATTCCTTACAGCGTGCGGTTTTTAATATTGTCCCGCCTTCATTGATAATACCTGATACAGAGCGGTGACCGAGTAATTTTACTTCATCATTGATCAACCCCCACCATCCGCGGAATACTCCGATAACCTC
>CAKKQZ010000042.1:6306-48893 GCA_919902445.1 Omnitrophica bacterium GWA2_41_15
CATTCCCGGCGCATCCCCTCCGGTAGTTAAAACCGCGATTCGCTTCATGTGCCTATTTCCCAGCTGGCAAGATATTTCTTTTGTTCGAAAGTTAGCGTATCGATTTTAATACCTAGTGATTTTAACTTTAGGACAGCGATATTTTTATCAATATCATCAGGTACCTTGTAAACCTGCTTCTTTAATTTCCTGTGGTTTTTGGCTATATATTGGGCTGAGAACGCCTGATTTGCAAAAGACATATCCATAACTGATGCGGGATGGCCTTCTGCTGCGGCAAGATTAATCAGCCTCCCATCGCCTAAAAGATAAATCTTGCGGCCGTCTTTCAAAATATACTCGTCAGTAAAATCGCGTATCTGTTTTTTCTTCCTGCTTAATTTCTCTAAAGCAGGTATATCTATCTCAACATTAAAATGCCCGGAGTTTGAAACAATGGCGCCGTCTTTCATTAACGCAAAATGCTCTCCGCGGAGCACATTTATATCTCCTGTAACGGTTACGAATATATCGCCGATCCTGGCAGCTTCTTTTATCGGCATTACCCTGAATCCGTCCATATTTGCCTCGAGTGCGCGTAAGGGGTCAACTTCAACCACAATAACTTTTGCGCCCATTCCATCTGCCCTCATCGCCACACCCTTGCCACACCATCCATAGCCGCACACAACAAAATTTGAGCCCGCTATCAATTTGTTAGTTGCCCGGGTTATTCCGTCGAGGGTAGATTGCCCTGTTCCATAGCGGTTATCGAATAAATGTTTGGTAAGCGCGTCATTTACGGCGATTATAGGATAACGCAATTTACCCTGTTTCGCCAGGGCGCGCAACCTGATTACTCCGGTGGTTGTCTCTTCTGTTCCACCGATAATATTGCTATGCTTAAAGAATGCGCGCTGATGAATGGTGCTTACAAGGTCGGCTCCGTCGTCCATAGTGATATCCGGCTCAACTGCCAAAACTGCCTTTATATGCTGATAATAAGTTTTAGTGTCTTCTCCTTTAATTGAAAACACCGGCACCTTAAGATCTTTTGCTAAAGACGCGGCAACATCATCCTGAGTTGAAAGCGGATTGGATGCGCATAGAAAAACTTCTGCGCCTCCTGACTTTAATACCTGCATTAAAACCCCTGTTTCAGTGGTAACATGCAGGCACGCCGCGATCTTTTTTCCTTTTAAAGGTTTCTCTTTTGAGAACCTTTGAGCAATAAGCGCTAATACAGGCATATTATTTGCAGCCCATTCGATTCTTAATGCCCCCTTTTTGGCTAATCTAATATCTTTGATATCATAAGTCATATTTTACTCTCCTAAAGTCTTTTTGCTTATCTAGTTATGCAGCGCTTATCTTGTTTAGGGACAGTCTCCTGTTCATCGGCGGGACACCTTCCATGTCCTAAACGGGACAGTCTCGTGATGAGCCAAATCTAACAGCTTTGACCGAGGCTGTCCCGTAACTGTTTCGGAAAATGTCCCGTAACTGTTTTGAGGTTGTCCCGTAACTGTTAACGGGGACAGTCCCTGTGTGCAGCACTTATTTAGCTTGCTTCTTTAAAGCCGTCGCCTTATCCGTTTTTTCCCAAGCAAAACCTTCATCAGTCCTGCCAAAATGACCGTAGCAGGCGGTCTTTCTATAAATGGGCTTGAGCAACTCCAGTGATTCTATTATTCCTCTGGGGGTGAGTTTGAAATTTTCACGCACAAGCCTGACCAGGTTATCATCAGATAATTCTGCCGTGCCATAGGTATCAACATAAATAGATAAAGGATCTGCGTGCCCGATAACATAAGAAAGCTGAATCATGAATCTGTCTGCAAGCCCAGCCGCCACCATATTCTTAGCAATATAGCGGCACATGTACGCTGCAGAACGGTCTACCTTGGTCGGGTCCTTCCCTGAAAAAGCACCGCCGCCGTGAGGCACAGAACCACCGTATGTATCAACGATAATCTTTCTTCCGGTCATCCCCGTGTCGGATTGGGGCCCGCCGACAAGAAACTTTCCGGTCTGGTTTACATAATATTTTGTCTCTTTATCTATCAATTCTTTTAATACCGGTTTGGCAACAACATCAATAAACTCACTTCTTGCTTTATTGGTGATATGCTTACCTGTTTTGTCCAATATCTCATCGGTATGCTGGCAGGCAAGCACCACAGTATCCACCCGTTTGGGTTTTCCGTTTTCATACTGCACAGTGCCTTGTGATTTGCAGTCCGGGCCTAAGTATTTAAGCGTTTGGCTCCTACGCACATCAGCCATACGTTTGACTAATTTATGCGCCAAAGTAATGGGAAGCGGCATGTATTCTTTGGTCTCATTACAAGCATAACCGAACATTAAACCCTGGTCCCCCGCGCCACCCACGTTAACTCCTTGGGCGATATCCGGAGACTGACGGTTAATGGTGTTGACGATTGCGCAGGTATGAAAATCAAAGCCGTATTTAGGATGGGTATAGCCGATACCCTCAATTATCTCCCTACCCAATTTCTGTATATCAACATAGGCGTTGGTGGTGACCTCGCCGCCTACTATCAAAAGCCCCATGGTAACATATGTTTCGCAGGCAACCCTTGCATGCTCAGGGGTAGGATCATCTTTTAATATTTTATCCAATACCCCATCCGATATCTGGTCGCATACCTTATCTGGATGCCCTTCACCCACTGACTCAGAAGTAAAATAGTGTTTACGCACTGCCATGCAAACCTCCCTTTTTGTTCATCGGCGGGACACTTTCCATTGTCCTAAACGGGACAGTCTCGTGATGAGCCAAATCTAACAGCTTTGACCGAGGCTGTCCCGTAACTGTTTCGGAAAATGTCCCGTAACTGTTTTAACTAAACTTCTGCTTTGCCAGGTTATAAAATTTATAATCACCTATATCATACCACGAACCCTCAAATACAAATCCGTAAACCACAGACCTCTTTGTTAGCCAATTTATATAGAAACCGGTAGCATCGCGCTTGTTTTCTCCTGAAGCCAGATATTCCTTAATCAGTTTTATTTTTGCTTTCGGGAAATAATAAATGCATGTTGCTGCCAATGTAGATTTTGGTTTATCCGGCTTTTCCTGAAAATCTATTATCCTGTTAAATCTATCCAGTTTGATTACGCCGTATTTTTTGGCCTGCAGCCTACTCTTGATATCGTAGGCTCCGATAAGAGGGCTATTCTTTTTCTGGGCCGCAAATGAAAGAAAACTTTTTAATTCGCTGTCGAAGAGATTGTCCCCCCCCACCACTAACAAATCATCCTTTATCCGCCTCTTATTTATAGCAAAATTCATATCACCTATTGCTCCGAGCGAACCTTCTAGCGTCTTCGTTAAATCATCAACCAGTGTCAGGCGCTTTTTAAGCTTAAGGCGCTTAGCCCATTTTTTAAAGTAAGATATGAATTTAGAGTTTGTAACAACGATTATTTCGTCAATTAAAGGTATGGGCCTTAACTTATCTATTATATAATCTATTATGGGCCTGCCTTCAACCTCAAGGAGCGGCTTTGGGAATTTCTTTGTCAAAGGGTAAAGCCGCGTGGCATAACCTGCCGCTAATATCAATGCCTTCATTTGTCCTTCATTAGGAGAAACCAAACCCCTTAAGCAGTAGATTACAGAAAAATATTTTTCTGGTTACTGTACTTCGGTTTCTGGTTACTGTCATGCATTTTTTGCTAGCTTACTTTTAAGGTACGTTACCCTCTCCACAGGAGTGGGGTCTATGCCGTAAAGAGCTGCCAGATAATACGAGATAAAATCTCCCGTGTATACAAGAGAAAATATCCTGCTTAATAACCCATCCCCCTGAGACCAGATTTCAATTACCCTTACGCTTTCTTTTTTTAAGATATCCCGCGTTATATCCATCCTTAAAGAAACGCGCGGATGCACCCCCTTATCACGCAGCATTACCACTACAAAATCCTTGAATAATTTCCTGGGGCTCACCCACCCGACTATCTCATTATGGTTCATCTCCGGAAATACATGGCTTGATGCAAGCGCTTTTGAATTCTCCGCAATCTGAGCGCGCATGCGTATAGAACAAAAATCAAAATGCACCGAGGGTGAATAGATAACCGTGAACTTATTATGCAGTTTTATAGCAACCGTTTTGGCAATATTATCTTTCTGCGCTACCTTAGGGCTTAATGTACTATCCCTTAATTCTTCCAAAACCTTTATCGCCTGGTTTATATATGCGCCGTGGTCCTTAATAAACCCTAATTTACCCAATATTACAAGCGGTATGATACTTTGATAACCGAAGGCGCAGCGCGGAGGAATTCCTTGGGGGAGACCGATAAAGGTAATGTTGTCGCCCTGCGCTAATTCCTTTAATTTTCCGCCGGATGAAACCGCAATAATAGTTGCGCCTCTTATGCGTGCCTCTTTATAAGCACAAAGCGTCTCCTCGGTATTACCGGAATAGCTGGCTACAAATACAAGAGTCGAGCTATCCACAAAGGCTGGGATTTCATAGTCCCTTGAGACTACGATTGGTATTTTACTCTCAAAATATAAATATGACCTGACAAGGTCTGAGCCTATTGCCGAACCGCCAAGCCCGGTAAACACGATTTTTGAAAAATCTTTTGCTTCGAATAATATCTTTGCGCGCTCTGCTATATTTAAAGCCGCGAGGCACTGATTAGGAAAATCTAACAATAAATCCAGCATATTAGATTTATCTAACTTTTTTAAATTCCCCAAAGCCAAACTTTGTTTCTCGCCGCTCTTCATTTCAAAATCTCCCTTAATTTTTTCTGGCTGAACTCCTCGACCTCCCTGCAGGTAGAAAGCCTTAATGCCTTTGCGGCGATATCCTGCGCCTCTTTGAACGAGACTGAACGTATTATATATTTTATCTCAGGGATTACCTGCGGAGGCATGCTGAATTCATCAAGGCCTAGCCCTAAAAGCATTAATACAAAATTCGGTTCTCCTGACATTTCTCCGCACATCCCCACCCTGATCTTTGCTTTATGGCCTGAATCGATTATATTTTTAATCAACCTTAAGATCGCGGGGTGCGCCGGTTCATAAAGATACGCTACTTTTTCATTCACGCGGTCAACTGCCAGGGAATATTGGATTAAATCATTAGTCCCTATGCTGAAAAAATCCGCTTCCCTGGTTAAAATGTCGGCTGTCATTGCCGCAGAGGGGACTTCAATCATTGCCCCTATCTTGATATCGTCATTATAAGGCACCTTTCTTAGCTTTAACTCCTGCATGGCTTCCTTCAGTATTTTATTTGCCTGCTCTAATTCTTCGATTCCTGAAATCATCGGATACATAAGCTTTAAATTCCCATGCACCGAAGCCCTTAATATCGCCCTTAGTTGCAGTTTAAATATATCCGGCCGCGCAAGGCAGAACCTGATAGCGCGCCACCCCAAAAACGGATGCATCTCGGCCGGAATCTGAAATTGGGATAAAAATTTATCCCCCCCTAAATCCAGGGTGCGGATAATAACAGGATGCGGCTTCATTTGTTCTGCAACATATTTATAGGCATGGTAATGCTCTTCTTCCGTAGGAAGGTCTTTCCTGTTCATATAGAAAAATTCCGTCCTGTACAGGCCTATGCCGTGCGCGCCATGCTGTTTTACCGAGGGAACCTCTTCGGGAAACTCTATGTTTGCATTTATCTCAACTAATTTTCCGTCAAGCGTAACCGCAGGAAGGTCTTTTGCGGATAAGAATCCTTGCGTGACGCTTATTATTTTTTCTTCCTCCTTGCGGTATTCGCGCAAGGTCTCTTCGTCGGGGTCAACGATAACTATACCCATACTACCGTCGACAATGAGTAAATCCTGCGGCTTGATCTTGGTTGTAGCTTCCTCAACACCGACCACCGCAGGTATCTCAAGGGATTTAGCCATGATGGCCGTGTGCGAAGTTTTTCCTCCGATATCCGTGACAAAAGCGGTGACTTTCTGCTTATGCATAGCGGCTGTATCCGAGGGTGAAAGGTCATGCGCAACAACAACCACTTTTTCTTTTAAATCAGAGAGCCCCACCCGGACCTTGCCTAAGATGTGGCGCAGGATTCTTTTGCCCACATCATTTATGTCGGCTGCCCTTTCCTTTAAATACTCATCTTCTATTCTAGAAAATACCTCTATGTATTTCTTTAAAACTTCCGAGAAAATATATGCGACGCTTAATTTCTCCTTCTTAAGCCTGGAGATAACTTCTTCAATCAGCATGCGGTCTTCTAAAACCAGAAGATGCGCGTCAAATATCTGCGCCTCCTCCTGGCCTATCTCAGCACTGATCTTTTTTTGCAGGTCTATGATTTCCCTGCGGGTCTTGATAAGAGATTCCTCAAAAAGTTGAATCTGGATAGGGATATCTTCATCGCGGATTATCTCTTTAGGGATGACCAATTCCTCTCTGCCTATCTTATAGGCAGGCCCGATACTTATCCCTGAAGCCGCCGCTATCCCTTTTAGCTTTATCATATCTCTTCCTCGCTGGTGACAATTTTTTCCAGTTCTAATATCGCAAGCTGGGCATCATGGCCGTCTGCTTCAATTAAAATCGTGCTCCCTTTTTCAGCCCCAAGTATTAGTATGCCCATAATAGATTTTCCGTTTACTTCTTCTCCCTCGCGCTTAACAGTAATACGCGAATCAAATTTATTCGCTATTTGCACAAATAAAGCTGCGGGACGCGCATGTAACCCCTGTTTATTCTTTACGATTAGTTTTTTTCTTATGACCGCCATATCTTATATCTCATCCATTAGCCCCAGGATTATTCTGGCCAAATTTAGCGGGTCATGCCTTATCACGCCCTCTTCGATAATCCCGAAATCATCTTCGATAACACGATAACCCATATTTTCTATTTTTTTTCTGTCATTGGTGACCGGATATGAGTTCTGCTCGGCGTAACGCCTGAGTGTCTCCGGAGGTATCTCCCCGGTATTAACGACGCAATAATCAATAACGCGCGGATGGCTGTGATTTACAAGCACCTTTATATGGTCTGATGCGCAAAAACCATCCGTCTCACCCGGCTGAGTCATCATATTACACACATACACTTTAATCGCTCCGGAATTAGCAATCGAGCGCGAAATATCTTTTATAAGAAGATTCGGCACGATGCTGGTATATAAAGAGCCCGGCCCTAAGACAATCATCTGCGCTTCTTCTATTGCCTTTAACGCATCGGGAGTAGCAAGCGATTCAGCAGGGCTTAGTGATACTTTTTCTATCGGCCTGTTGGTCTTTGGAATCTTATTCTCTCCGACCGTTGTAGAGCCATCCTTATGCTGCGCCACCAGGACCACGTTATTCAATGTCGAAGGTATTACCTGCCCCCTTAATGCCAGGACCTTGCTTGTCTCTTTGATTGCTTTTTCAAAATCTCCGGTTAATCTGGTCATTACCGTAATAAAAAGATTGCCGAAACTATGCCCGGAAAGCTCTGAAGCAGTATCAAAGCGGAACTGAAACAGGTCGCGCATTAAAGTTGAGGCATCTGCTAAAGCAACCAGGCAGTTACGTATATCACCTGGGGGCAAAATATCGAATTCCTGGCGAAGCCTGCCCGAAGAACCGCCGTCATCAGCAACCGTAACAATAGCAGAAATATTAGAAGTATATTCTTTAAGGCCAGTTAATAAAACCGATAGCCCTGTTCCGCCCCCAATAGTTACAATCCTTGGGCCCCTGCTCAAATGTTTCTTCTGGTATAAAATATCTACTAATTCGCTGCTTCTTGGTGAGGGGATGAATGCCGCGATAAAAGAACGCATCATCATCCTGATTCCTAATATTAAAATAATAATTCCCGAAACAACTACTATGGTATCCAATATATTAATTGCCCAGAATTCCTGGACGCGTAGGTGCGCTGTCCCAAAAATCAGCAATATCACGCCGAAGGCGCTTAAGCCAATCCAGCGCTTTACGCCGATTCCCGGGTATAACCACTTCAATATACTGTTAACTACTCTTTTCATCTCGATATTTTAGTTTATTTTAAGGATTTCAAATCTTTTTCTCGTCTTCCTGAGAGATGATTTTGATCACGGCTTTATCATCGGTACAGCTGCGCAGGGTATCGCGGAAATACTTGTCTTTTAAGAGGCGTGAAATACGCGCAAGCGCTTTTAAATGCGGGCCTGCAGAATCTTGAGGCGCCACAAGTAAAAAGAATATATGGGCTAATTCTCCATCTAAAGAATCAAAATCAACGCCTTTTTTAGAAAGGCCAAAGGCGGCTAAAAGATTAGTAACGCAATCTGATTTTGCATGAGGGATAGCAATGCCCTGGCCGATAGCGGTCGAGCCCAAAGACTCCCTGTTCACCAACGCATCAATAAGTTTATTACGGCAACGCTTTTCTATTTCTCCGGAGTTTATTAAAACATCCACGAGCTCTTTAATAACGTCTTCCTTTTTAGTGGATTTTAAATCTGTTACGATTGCCTTTTTTGACAAAAAATCCATTACCTGCATATGTTTCTCCTTTGTTAGATTTTTTTTAAGCGGGAGACGGGATTCGAACCCGCGACATTAACCTTGGCAAGGTTACGCTCTACCAACTGAGCCACTCCCGCATAATTTCTGTCCGCGTAAATGGTGCGGACGGAGGGATTTGAACCCCCAAGGGTTTCCCCAATAGCTCCTAAGGCTACCGCGTCTGCCAGTTCCGCCACGTCCGCCTGCTAGCCCTCTTTTTCCCACGCCCTTTTAGAATTCTCGTTTAGTTTGAGAAATAACAAAATTTCGTGAGCCTCCCGAGCCTCTACCGCTGCGCCAATTAATTCCGCAAGCGGGATTCCCGCCTTAACACCAAAATTACATAGAGGGAGAACTCGGCTTGATTTCGAGTTCTCGCTCGGTGTTATAATTAGTGAGCCTCCCGAGACTCGAACTCGGCACACGCGGCTTAAAAAGCCGCTGCTCTACCAGATGAGCTAGAGGCCCAAATCTATTAGCTTGTAGCTCATAGTTTTTAGCTCATAGCAAAAGATTTTACTATGAGCCATGAGCTAGGAGCTAAAATTCTAAAATTTCTTTTTCTTTACTCTTAAGCAGTTCGTCTATCTTTGCGATATATTTATCCACCGACTTCTGCAGTTCTTCTATG
Source organism: Omnitrophica bacterium GWA2_41_15 (assembly GCA_919902445.1). GTDB lineage: Bacteria > Omnitrophota > Gorgyraeia > Gygaellales > Profunditerraquicolaceae > CAKKQZ01. The sequence goes on from CAKKQZ010000042.1 coordinate 15,431, forward strand.
CTGCGGAACTTGTCGTCTTCAGAAATAGCCTTGTCTTTTTCTAATTTTTCTATTGCTTCTTTTGCATCGCGCCTTATAGTACGCAGCGACACCCTTCCCTCTTCAGACATTTTATGCACGACCTTAGCTAACTCCTGGCGCCTCTCTTTTGATAAAGGAGGAAGGGATAAGCGGACCACCTTGCCGTCGTTAGACGGAGTAATGCCCAAATTGGATTTCATGATCGCCCTTTCAATCTCAGCGATAGCCGTTATATCCCATGGCTGTATCATGAGTAAATGCGCATCTGGCGCGGAAATGGAAGCAAGCTGTTTTAATAAAGTAGGCGTACCGTAATAATCTATATGTAAGCCCTCTACTAAAATCGGGCTTGCCCGTCCGGTCCTTATTTCGGAAAATTCCCTGCTCATAGACTCCAATGCCTTTTTCATTTTTTCTTCTGTTTGATGCAAGATTTCTTTGGCAGTCATAGTTTTTGCCTTTCGTTATTGCACAATAGTGCCTATTCTTTGGCCTAACACTACTCTTTTGATATTGCTTTCTTTATTCAAATTGAATACAACAATGGGTAATTTGTTATCCATGCATAAACTTACGGCTGTAGCGTCCATAACCTTTAAGCCCTTTTTTAAGACATCTATATATTTTAATCTATCAAATTTCTTTGCGTTCTTCACTTTCATCGGGTCAGCGGAATAAACACCATCCACCTTTGTTGCCTTAAGAATCGCATCGGCATTTATCTCCATTGCCCTTAATGCTGCTGCTGTATCTGTAGTAAAGTATGGATTCCCTGTCCCGGCAACAAATATTATGACGCGCCCTTTTTCCAAATGCCTTATAGCCCTTCTTTTGATATAGGGCTCGGCAACACGCTCCATTTCAATAGCAGTCATTACCCTTGTGGGGACATTTATTTTTTCCAGTGCATCCTGCAGGGCAAGGCCGTTAATCACAGTGCTAAGCATCCCCATATAGTCGGCAACAGACCTATCCATATCAAGGCCGCGCGAGCCGGTGTTCTCCTGACCGCGGAAAATATTCCCGCCGCCAAGAACTATCGCTACATCCACTTTTAATCCTTTGATTTCTTTTATCTGGCGAGAGAGGGAAACCAAAACAGACTGGTCAATACCGTGGGGCCTTTTTCCCTGAAGCGCCTCACCGCTTAACTTTAGGACTATTCTTTTATAGGCAGGGTGGTTCATTATTCGCCGATCTTGTAACGTATGAACCTACGTATGACAATATTCTCGCCTAATTTAGCAACAATGCTTCCAAGATAATCTTTTATAGTGATGCTGGGGTCTTTAACAAATGGCTGCTCCAGCAGGCAGTTATTCTTACAAAACTCATCCGCGCTTCTTTCTGCCTTTAAAACATCTTTGGGCACATCCTCCCTCTTTAAATACGAAGGGCTGCATGCGGCTATCTGCATGGATAAATCCTTGGTGAACTGGCAGAAATCGCTGTTTCGCGCTACAAAATCCGACTCACAATCTACTTCAACCAACACGCCTATTTTGTTACCCAGGTGAACATAGGCTTCGATACGGCCTTCCTTCGCTGCGCGTTCAGATTTCTTTGCCGCTATTTCCAATCCTTGCTTGCGCAAGATTTCAGCTCCCCTTTTAATATCGCCTTTTGCTTCCTCGAGCGCCTTTTTACAATGAGCAATGGATGAACAAGTCATATCTCTTAATTGCTTAATTGCATCGACTGATATTTTCATTTCAGAACTTAACCCTTTCTTTTAACTCTTCCCTTTTCATCAAGCCCCTGTTTCGCACGGCCTTTTTTTACAGGCTTAGACCCTTCTTCAAGGGGCGCTTCGGTTTCAACTATCTCTTCGATTTCTTTTATCTTTATCTCTTCTTCAGGGAGCAATACCGGCTGCTCTACTTCCGCTTCCTTCTTCTCTTCTTTTACAGCAACCCCCTCCTGAGAAAGATAAGATAAAAATCTCTTTCTACCTTCAATTACAGCCTCGGTAATAATCGCCGTTACTGCGCCTATGGATTTCGTAGCATCGTCATTGCCGGGAATGGGATAGGTAACTAAACTCGGGTCTGAATTCGTGTCAATAAGCGCAATTACCGGGATACCCAGCCTGCTTGCTTCGTTAACAGCTGTCTCTTCCTTTTTGGTATCTACCACATACATTGCCTTAGGCATACGCTCCATTTTTACGATTCCAGAGAAATTCTTGTTTAATTTAGCTAATTCCTTTTCAAGCTTAGCAACCTCTTTTTTGGTAAGCTTTGCAAAGGTGCCATCTTCGCGCATCCTTTCGATATCCTTAAGGCGATTTATACTCTTTTTTATGGTAGCGTAGTTTGTAAGGAGCCCTCCGGGCCAGCGCTCGGTAACATAATACATGCCGCAGCGTATCGCCTCCTTTTGGACAACATCCTGCGCCTGCTTTTTTGTACCCACAAAAAGCACGAATTCACCTTTAGAGGTGACATCCAGTAGAAAATCCCTGGCGCGATTGATACATTCTTCGGTTTTTTCCAGGTCAATGATGTAAATACCGCTTCTTTCGCCGAAGATGAATTTTTTCATTTTAGGATTCCAGCGTTTTTTCTGATGCCCAAAATGCACACCTGCTTCTAGTAGTTGTTTGATTAATTCTGACGGCACTTTTCTTACCCCCCTTGTAATTGTTAATGCGGTTGCTAAATTAAAATGTTAGTATATCATAATATCAAGCCGTTGCAACTATTTTTAATAGGGACATTGGGAATGGGAAGGGACATTTTAACATATCTAGCGCGAATTAATCTCCTGCATGGAATAAAGCCGCTTATATAAGCCCTCCCTGCTTGAGAGCTCGCTGTGGCTTCCCTCTTCTACTATCCTTCCTCTCTCAATAACGACTATCCGGTGGGCGTTTCTTACCGTAGAAAGCCGGTGGGCAATGACAAAAACGGTTCTTCCCTGAATAAGGCGGTCTAGCGCCTCCTGTACAATACGCTCTGCCTCAGAATCTAACTGCGAGGTTGCTTCATCAAGTATTAAAATCGGAGGATTTTTAAGTAAAGCGCGCGCTATGGCTATCCTCTGGCGCTCCCCACCCGAAAGCTTCATCCCCCTGTCTCCGATAATTGTATCATAACCCTGCGGCAGATGCCTGATAAATTCATGTGCGTGCGCCTGGATTGCCCACTGCTCTATTTCTTTTTGGCTTGAAGCGGGATTACCATAGGCAATATTTGCCCTTATAGTGTCATTAAACAATATGGTTTCTTGCGTAACAATACCAATCTGCCGGCGCAGGGATTTTAAACTAACTTCTTTTATCTCTATGCCGTCAATCAAAATACGCCCTCTTGTAGGATCGTAGAAACGCGGTATCAGATCCAAAAGAGTGGTTTTCCCTGTGCCGCTGGGGCCCACAACCGCTAACATCTGCCCTCTCTGGACATTTAAGTTTATATCTTTTAATACCTCGTTATCTGCGTAATTAAACCATACATGTTCAAAAACAATATCTTTCTTAAATCCTCCTAATTCAAGCGCAGCCGGCTTATCTACCACCGTCGGATTAGTTTCTAATACCTCATGGATGCGCTCGCTGGCTGCCATTGCCTGCTGATTCAAAGAATTAACCTGGCTTAATTTCTTAAACGGCCTGATCATTGATAAAAGCGAGCCCAAAAAGAGGCCGAATATGCCGAACGACAACCTTCCGGCAATAACCTCGCCTCCTCCCCAGAAAAAAACAAAAACCCCGGCAATACAACCTAGAAATTCCGTAGCAGGGTTTAAAATGAGCATGCGTTTTATGGACTTCATGGAAATTTTGTAATAATCATGATTTACGCGGTTAAACTTCTCTATCTCATAATCCTCCATATTAAAAGCCTTGACAATACGCGTACCGATAATTGTTTCGTATAGTAGCGAATTTGTATCTGCCATTTTTTCCTGCGACCTCTTTGAAAGCTTTCGCAGCTCCTTGCCTACCTTAATTATCGGAATGCTGATTAAGGGTAACAGTATAAATGTCAGAAGCGCCATCTTAAAATAAATAAAGAATGTCAGGGAAGTAAAGATAATTACCTGTAGGGTCTGGTAAATCAGGTCAGTTGAACCGTAGGAAACCGCATTCTCTACGAGTTTTACGTCATTTGTTATCCTGGAGATAAGCTCACCTCCACGTTTATGGGTGAAATAATCAAGGGATAGCGTCTGAATCTTGGCGTAAAGTTTGGCTTTAATATCCCTGACAACCTTTTGCCCTATATCCGACATAAGATAGGCCTGCAAAAACCCGAATAACCCTTTTAAGAAAAAAAGCACCAGGATGCCTACTGCCATATAATTTAAAAGCGCTGCCGGCTCGACATTATTGACTTTATCCACTAAGCCGGATAAAAGAAGAGGCAATTTGGTGGGTATAATGATTCTTTTATTGGTCAGGACCTTATCAGTAAGCGGGACAAGCATGGCCAGGGAAGCTCCGTCAAAGACCGCAGAAAAAGCCATGCAAACGGTGGCTATTGAGAAGCGCCCAAGGTATGGCCTGATAAATTTCAGTAACTTCAAATAATCCTTCAACTTTCACTCCTCCTAAAAGGAAGAATATTTTATCATATCAATTGACTTTTGTCGAGCGATTTGCTATGATTTTTAATGAGCGCATAACTTACGGAACGTTAGTGAACGTAAGTTGTTTGGGCGAATTAATCCCGCTTCTTGCTTTCCTAAGGTAACAGCGGGATAGTTCAGCCAAAAGCGGGACTAATTTTCTATGGAAAAACTAAAAGTGGGCGTGGTTGGCGTAGGCCATCTGGGGAGTATCCATGCCAAAATCTATAAAGAAATCCCGAATTGCTCCTTAACAGCTATCTGCGATATAGATAAGGAGCGCCTTAGTGCTATTTCCCATGTACTGGCTGTTCCTACCTATTCCGATTACCGCGAGCTTTTCGGTAAAGTAGACGCCGTAAGCGTAGTTGTACCCACTAAACTACACCGAAAAATAGCTTTTGACCTCCTTAAGCATAAAATCCACACCCTGGTTGAAAAACCCTTTACCTTGACGCTAAAAGAAGCCGATTCGCTGATAAATGAGGCGAAAAAAGAAAAACTGATACTTCAGGTGGGGCATTTAGAAAGGTTTAATTCGGCATTTGCCGCCACATTAAAGCTTATCAAGCGTCCCCGGTTTATCGAATGCCACCGCTTAAGCCCTTTTCCAAACCGCTCACTTGACGTAGGCGCGGTATTAGATATCATGATTCACGATATCGACATAATCTTAGGGCTTGTCTCTTCTAAAATCAAGAAAGTTGAATCTGTCGGAGTTAATGTGCTTACAAAGTTCGAAGATATCGCTAATGCCAGAATAACTTTTAAAAATGGCTGTGTTGCTAACCTTACTGCCAGCCGCGTGTCAGATGAAGCGATGCGTAAAATCAGAATATTCCAGGAAGATACCTATATATCCTTAGACTACAAAGAAGCTAAGGCAAGCGTTTACAAAAAAGTTGGCAAAAAGATTACAAAAGAAAACCTCCCCATTGAAAAAGAACAGCCCCTGCAAAAAGAACTGCAATCCTTTGTTGACTGCGTCCTGCGAAAGAAAGAGCCCCTCGTATCAGGAAGTGTTGCCAGAGAAGCCATGGCAGTTGCTTTAGAAATCCAAAACCAGATATGGCGCAAAAAAATATTATAATAATTTGCGGTGAGGCATCGGGAGACCTTAACGCAGCAATCATTGCCAAAGAAATATTAAAGATAAACCGCGATATTAAAATTTACGCCGTGGGCGGAGAACTTCTGCGCAATGCGGGAGTGCAAATTTTATATGACATAAAAGAACTCTCAGTCATGGGGCTTTTCGATGTTTTAAAAAAACTTCCCAAATTCTTCGCTTTAAAAAAATTTCTCCTTGAAAAAATCAAAGAAACAAAACCGCATGCGGTAATCTTTGTGGATTTTTCAGGATTTAACCTGCGCTTCGCCAAAGAAATCAATAATACCATTCCCACTATCTATTATATCAGCCCGCAGGTCTGGGCTTCAAGGCAGGGAAGAATTAAAACTTTAAGGAAATATATCTCAAAAATTATCGTGCTTTTTAGGTTTGAAGAGGAATTCTATAAAAGGCAAGGGATAGATGTTGATTTTACAGGGCACCCTCTTTTGGATATCGTCAAGCCCACGATGGATAAAAAAGAATTATTGAGCGGACTTAAATTCCTGGAATCAAAAACAACCATTGCGCTTCTGCCTGGTTCGCGCAAACAGGAAATAATAAAAATACTTCCTGTTATGCTAAAAACGGCTCAAATTATCGGCAAAAGAATCGATGCGCAATTTGTAATCGCAAAATCCCCCAATGTTGGTTGGGATATTTATAACCGGATAATTAAAAAATTTAGTTTGGATTTAAAGGTTGTCGAAGGCAAAACTTACGATTGCCTCAATATATCTGCTTTTGCGCTGGTTGCTTCAGGAACTGCGACACTTGAAACCGCAATCATGCAGAAACCCTTTGTGATAATTTACAAAATGGGCCTTTTGAATTATCTTTTATACAGGCCGCAGGTAAAAATCCCTTATATAGGAATGGTGAATATCATAGCGAAGAGAAAAGTTGTCCCTGAATTTATCCAGTTAAAAGCAAGCCCCAAGAGAATATCAGCAGAGGTGTTAAGAATCCTCAAAAATCAATCGGAATTAGAGGAAATGAAAAATAATTTAGGCCTCGTCAAATCCTCGCTCGGTGAAACCGGTGCGGGCCTACGCGCCGCCCAAATAATAATTAATTTTCTAAAATAACTGCCTTCCTACATAGGGACTGTCCCGGTCAAAGCAAGATACTTGCATAACCACAGGGACTGTCCCCGTCAGAGCTACAACTTACCTAATAAGAGGGACTGTCCCCAAACAAGATAAGCCCTGCATAGCTAGATACGTAAAAGCACTTCAAAGTAACTCTGCCATCTTTATGCGTTCGTCTACCGGCGGGTGGTCGAAGAAAAAGAATTTTATTAGGTGGTGCGGGGATCTATCGGCAAGATTTTGCGCCGAAAGTTTTTTCATCATAGAAATAAATGCCTCTTTTAAACCGGTTACTTCCAGCGCATACTTATCTGCGTTCTTTTCTAATTTTCGGCTTAAAAAACATTCCGCCGGCTGCATAATTATACCGAATAGAACAAAATATATTAAAATAACCGGTAAAAAAGCGATATCCTGCAGTGAAAGGAATCCGAAAAGCTTTAACGCCAAGGCGCTGCTTTTAAAGAGCAAATAAAAACAGATTACAGTAACACAGGTGTTTATGGCGATTAACTTTAGCAGGTGTTTTAATTTATAATGAGCGAATTCATGGGCAAGGATTACTTCGATTTCATCAGGCGTATATTTATCTTTCAAGGTATCAGCCAAGATTACTCTTCTTGAGCTACCCACCCCGACAAGCGCGGCATTCGCCTTTAAAGTTTTCCTGCTGAAATCTATCTCAAAACAATCAAGTATCTTTACTTTCATCTTATCCGCAAGATTTACGATACGTTGACGCAATCTTTCATCTGAGAGCTTCTTGTACTTAAAGAATATAGGTATTATTACGACGGGGGTAAGCTTAGCAAAAATCAAACTGAAAAATATCCAGAGGAGCGAATAAACCCACCACCAACTTTTTTCAAAATGTTTTAAAATGAAATAAAATGCCCCTATAAGTAAAGTTGCGATTATGTAAGATATTATTACCGACTTAAGCTGGTCAGAGAACCAATCTAAAGATTTCTGATTAGATAAAGAGAATTTATGCTCCAAGGTAAATGTGCGATAAATTGTCAGGGGGAAACTAAGGAGATAATAAAAAATAGAGGCAACTAAAATATATGAAGGCACTAAGAAATATTTGTTCGGATTAACCTGCCGCAGTAAATCAGCGAGATTCTCTGAGATGCCAAAGCCGGAAAATGCCAGAAGGAGCGTAGTAAGATATGCGCCCTCAAGTATGGAGAGGCCGTATTTAGCAAGAGAGTATTTTTTGGCTTTTAATAAAAGGACATCTTCCTTTGAATCAGCCATACTTATTTATTTTCTGTTTTCTCGCTCGCCACATTGATAAAGGTACGCACTTTTCCATGGCTGGTTTTATTTTTGGTAAAATAAACCTTGCCGGGGCAAAGCGCATACATCGTGCCCAAGCCTTTAACATTTGCTCCGGCTTTGTAAAGGTTGACACCCCTCGCCAGTATCTGGCCTGTTTTTACAGGATACCCGCTTGAAACTTTCATTGCCTTATCTTTCTTTGGTGTTGATTTTCCGCCTGCCATATTCTCCTCCTTGTCTACGAAGACAACACCCGCGCAATTCTTTTAAGCGCGGGGTGTCTTATTGATTAGGGACGTTTCTCAAGCTGAATATAAACTGTCCCCGTGTAGGGGACACCTTATAGCTAAGTTAAGAAACGTCCCTAAATATTTAATCAAGTAAGACCTCTTCGTCCTTTACCGGCATATGGACATTTAAGCCCTTATGGGTAAGCATATCGAATAATGCCTGCGATTGTTCCAGGTCGCCATGCACCAGGAATATGCGTTTTAAGGGAAGGCACTCTGAGACAAAATTCCAAAGCTCATCTTTGTCCGCATGCCCGGAAAAAGCGTTTATAACCACAACCTGCGCATTAAGCTCATATTCCACTCCGAATATCCTGACGAAGCGCACTTTGTCGACTATCCTTTTACCCAAAGTATCAGGCGCCATGTAGCCTACGAGAAGTATTGTATTCCTGCTATCTCCGATATTATTTATAAGATGGTGCAGGATCCTTCCGGATTCGCACATTCCGCTGCCTGAAATAATAACCATCGGCCGCTTATCGTTATTCAGCGCCTTGGACTCTTTCTGGTCGCGAATGTAACGAAGGCTTAAGAACCCAAAAGGGTTTTTGCCTCCACTGATAGCCTCGCGGGTTTCTTTATCCATATAATCCGGATGAGATTGAAATACCTCTGTTATGTCTGTGGCTAAAGGGCTATCGACATATATAGGGATAGAGGGTATTGCTTTTTCTTTCAGGAGTTCGTTTAAAAAATATACTACCTCCTGCGCGCGTTCAAGCGTAAATGAAGGGATAAGTATCTTGCCTTTTCGCTCAACTGTCTGGTTTATGGCTTCCTTCAATTTCACTTTTGCATCTTCAATAGGCGCATGCTGCCTTCCGCCATAAGTGCTCTCTAAAATCAAGTAATCAAGGCCCTTGATAAACGTAGGGTCATTAAGTATGGGGAGCCCTTTTCTTCCCAGGTCAACAGCATACCCTAAACGTATTGATTTCGCATTGTCCTTTATATCAAGAACAACTATTGCCGAGCCTAAAATATGCCCGGCATCGAAAAGTGTGGCAAAAATATTACTGGCAACGCATATTTTCTGCTTGTAAGATACTGGGTGTATCTTTTTTGCTGCCTTACTCGCTTCTTTCTGCGTGTATAGCGCATTTCTTAACGGCAGGGCTAATCTTCTATTTATTTTATTAACGTACCGGACATCTTCTTCCTGAATCTTGCCTGAATCCCCGAGCATTAACTTGCATAGGTCCTTGGTAGCAGAGGTTGCGTAAATTTTTCCGCGGAAGCCTTTTTTGAATAAAATGGGAAGGTTCCCGCAATGGTCCATATGCGCATGGGATAATAAAAGTGAGTTTACAGTGCGGACGTTATAATGAAAATTCGTGTTGGCCTGATAGGATTCATCGCGGTGGCCCTGAAACATCCCTACATCAAGAAGGACTCTTGATTTATCCTGAGAGATAAGGTGGCTTGAGCCTGTGACTGTGCGGACACCGCCTAAGAATTTTAAACTTATTGGCATTTAGTCCTTCTCTTCTATTTTTAAAACAGCTAAAATTATTAACAATAAGTACACCAAGCTAAAAAGCAAAAGGGTATTATTATGAAGGAAGTATTCAACCAAGGCTGAAGGATTGTTGATTATATTCTTGCCTACCCCGTAGAGTATATACTGTATCCAAAACATCTTAACCGGCGAACCAATAACAACCGCTCCTAAGTATTTACGAAAACCGATTCCTGTAAGGCCGGCTCCCAAATCCAGGAACCTATACGGTATAAGCGGGGCTGCCCTGAATATAAAAAGCCAGAAAAAATTTATCCTGCCAAGTTTTTCATCCAAATGTTTATATTTTTCAGGGATGTTCTTTTCTACGTATGTCCTTCCAAAGCGCCGGGCAATGTGGAATAATATGCTTGCGTTTATTACTTCCGCTATGCATATAAATAATGTACTAAGGCCGGCGCCAAATAAAACCGCCCCTGAAAGCCAGAATACATCTTTTGAGAAAAATATAAAAAAGGTGATGATTACATAAAGCAGGATATACAATATACTGCTGTAAACCAGCGGGTATGTTTTTAATGATTTCTCTATTGCCTGGGTATCAAACGTTAGAAACCTTCCAAAATACCAGAGGGATGCTATAACCAGCACTAATGCTAAAAATTCAACCTCGTGTTTTTCTCTTTTATTCATGGATTATTTGTCGTAGGTAGAATAATAGTACGGAGTAAAAGCCTGGAATTCTGCGGCACAGGTATCTACGAGTTTAAAGGCGGGCTCTAAGTTAAATGATTTCCTTAAGTTGCGGACTTCCTCTTCTTTTTTACCTAACAATTTAGCGAGTTGCCTGTCGCTGAAACCGAATTCTTTTGCGTTTGTTAACAGTTCCTTTGTCAGGTTATTTTTATTTCTCACGATATCCTTCTCTAAGGTAATAATTTCTCGGATATTGTGCAGGAACCAGCGGTCTATTTTAGTGAGTTCGTATATTTTATCCAGGGTAATACCCGCCCTCAATGCGTCCCCTATATAAAAAATCCTCTCGGCGTTAGGGACCCTTAATTTCTGGTAAATCTTATCCAGGGTGCCGTTATCCGCGTTTATTTTTGTCAAGTCGTCAAAGAGCGAACTCTCAAGGCCATATTTTTTTATCTCGAGCGACCGCAGGCCCTTTTGGAGGGCTTCTTTAAAAGTCCTGCCTATTGACATTGCCTCACCGATGGATTTCATGGAAACTGTCAAGGTAGGGTCCGCTGATGGAAATTTCTCAAAGGTAAAACGCGGGATCTTTACCACGCAGTAATCAATTGACGGCTCAAAACAGGCGGGTGTTTCTTTAGTAATATCATTGGGTATTTCATCCAGGGTATATCCTACGGCTAATTTTGCCGCGATTTTTGCGATAGGAAAACCTGTTGCCTTGGATGCTAAAGCCGAGCTTCTGGAAACCCTCGGGTTCATTTCAATAATAACCATCCGCCCGTTTTCAGGGTTCACGGCAAATTGTATATTGGAGCCCCCTGTCTCAACCCCTATTTCCCTGATGCAGGCAACGCTAGCGTCCCTCATCTTCTGGTATTCCTTGTCAGTCAAAGTCTGGATAGGCGCAACAGTAATACTGTCTCCGGTATGAATCCCCATCGGATCAAAATTCTCAATGGAGCAGATTATAACCACATTGTCTTTTAGGTCCCGCATTACCTCTAACTCAAATTCCTTCCATCCGATTACCGATTCCTCGATTAAGACCTCGCTAATCATACTGGATTCTAGGCCCCGCTTAGCTTGGCCTTTGAACTCTTCTATATTGTAAGCAACGCTCCCCCCTGTTCCTCCGAGCGTAAAACTCGGCCGGATAATTACAGGAAAACCTATTTTTTTAGCGGCCTCTTCTGCTTCTTTGAGGTTATATGCCTTTGAGCTTTTAGGAAGGTCCAGGCCGATTTTACTCATTGCCTCCTTAAACAAATACCTGTCTTCACCCTTCTTGATCGCCTTTATATTTGCCCCGATAGTCTCTACTTTATATTTCTTTAGTATGCCTTTTTCCGCCAAATCCACAGCCGCATTTAAAGCGGTCTGGCCCCCTAATGTAGGAAGAAGGGCATCTGGCCTTTCTTTGGCGATTATCTTTTCAATTGTTTCTGTGGTTATCGGCTCGATATATGTGCTGTCGGCTAACTGGGGATCAGTCATAATGGTCGCGGGATTTGAATTCACTAAAACCACTTTAAAACCCTCCTGCCTTAATACCTTGCAGGCCTGGGTTCCTGAATAATCGAATTCGCAGGCCTGGCTTATTACAATAGGGCCTGAGCCGATAATTAATATTTTTTTAATATCAGTTCTTTTAGGCACTCAGTGCCTCCATTAAATGGACAAAATTTTTGAATAAATAATCTGCGTCGTGCGGCCCGGGGGATGCCTCCGGATGAAACTGCACTGAGAATATGGGAAGTCTCTTATGCCTCATCCCTTCCAGTGTTTTATCATTTAAATTAATATGTGTAATCTCTACGTCTTTTTTATTTAAAGTGTCTATATCAACGCAGAACCCGTGGTTTTGAACTGTGATTGAAACCTTGCCTGTTTTTAGGTCCTTGACCGGCTGGTTTGCTCCGTGGTGCCCGAATTTCAATTTGTAAGTCTTGGCGCCTAATGCCTGTCCGAGCATCTGATGGCCCAAACATATCCCGAATATGGGAAGCTCCTCTAATAATTCCCTTACAGTTTCAACTATGTACGGCAGTGCTGCCGGGTCTCCGGGGCCGTTAGAAAGCAGGAGCCCGTCAGGTTCCATATCCAGTATCTGGGAGCTTGAGGTATCTGCCGGCACAACCGTAACCTTACAGTCGTTTCGCGCAAGCATTCTTAATATATTGAATTTTATACCGCAGTCAATGGCAACCACCTTGTATTTACCGATCCTGTTCCATTCATACGGCTTATCGCAGACAACCTCTTTAACTAAATCCCTGCCGATTAATCCCGGAGATTCTTTAGCTTTCTTTACCAGATTTTTTTCATCCGGATCCTGCGTAGATAAAACCGCTTTCATTGCGCCCTGCTGCCTTATATGTAAAGTTAATTCCCGCGTATCTATCCCTTCAATTCCGATAATATTATTTTCTTTCAGATAATCTCCGAGGGACTGCTGCGAGCGCCAGTTACTTGCGATTTTGCTGTATTCCTTTACTACAAACCCTTCAACAAAGGGCTTACAGGATTCCACATCATCCGCATTGACCCCGTAATTGCCTATCAGAGGGTAAGTCATCGTAACAATCTGGCCCTTATATGATGGGTCAGTAAGTATCTCCTGATAGCCGGTCATACTGGTATTAAAAACTACTTCCCCCGCTCTTTCACCTTGGGCGCCAAAAGGCCTACCCTTAAAAACTTTCCCGTCTTCTAAGGCTAATATTGCATTCATACTATCTTTTAATTAGGGACAGCGACTATTTTTTCCCTATTTATCTTAATTAGGGACAGCGACTATTTTTTCCCTATTTATCGGCAGAAAAAATAGTCGCTGTCCCTAATTCCTAATTTTTAATGCCGCGCGTATAAAGCCTTCAAATAAAGGATGCGCCTTATCCGGTTTGGATTTAAACTCCGGATGGAACTGTACGGCAATAAAAAAGGTGTGGTTTTTTAACTCTACTATCTCAACCAGGTTATTTTTAGGATATATGCCTGAAAAGGCCATGCCTTTTTTCTCCAGTAATTTTTTATATTTATTATTAAACTCGTACCTGTGGCGGTGCCTTTCATATACCAGGCCCTTTTTGTATAACGCGCGCGCCTTTGTTCCTTTTTTGACTTTACACACACAAGAGCCCAACCGCATTGTGCCGCCCATGTCTTTAATCTTCTTTTGCTCTTCCAGTAAGCTGATTACCGGATACGGCGCCTTTTTATTAAATTCGGTAGAGTTTGCATTCTTTAAACCGCATGCGTTACGGCTAAACTCAATAATCGCACACTGCATACCCAGGCAAAGCCCGAGAAAAGGAATATCATTCTCCCTGGCATATCTTATTGCCGCTATTTTTCCTTCTATTCCCCGGTAACCAAACCCGCCGGGAACAAGCACGCCAGAGACATCTTTTAAGAATTCCTGCGGCCCAAATTTCTCTATTTCCTCTGAATCCACTCTTTTTATTTCCACTTTACTATCATTGGCTATGCCGCTGTGGATGAGCGCCTCGTACACTGATTTGTAAGCATCCTGCAGACCGATGTATTTACCGACGAAGGCGATCTTTACCTTATGCTTAGGATTAAGCGCCCTGTCCACAACATTTTTCTTCCACTCCTTTAAATCAAAAACATTACAGGTTATCTTAAAATGCCTTAAAAGTATTTTATCCAATCCCTGCCCTTTAAAGACTAAAGGTATCTCATAAATAGAATCTACATCCTTGGCTTCTATTACGGCTTCTTTTTTGATATTGCAAAACAATGAGATTTTTTCCTTTACTTCATCTGATAAAGACTTTTCAGTACGGCATATCAATACATCCGGCTGAATACCGATTTCGCGCAAAGTCCCTACGCTATGCTGCGTGGGCTTTGTCTTGATTTCTCCCGCCACCTTTATATATGGGACTAATGTCAGATGGATATAGAGGACATTTTCATAACCCATATCCAGCCTGAATTGCCTGGCAGCCTCTAAAAAGGGGAGACTCTCAATATCGCCTACAGTGCCGCCTATCTCAATAATAACAACCTGGGCTAAAGAAACAGAAGCTACTTTTTTAATACGGTCTTTTATCTCATTAGTAATATGAGGAATTACCTGTATGGTCTTGCCTAAATAATCCCCGCGCCTTTCGCGTGAAATTACGGCATTATAAACCTGGCCTGTCGTAGCATTATTAAACTTTGTCATCTCTGCATTGGTAAATCTTTCGTAATGGCCAAGGTCTAAGTCCGTTTCAGCTCCGTCTTCGGTAACATAGACTTCCCCGTGCTGATAGGGGTTCATTGTCCCGGGATCAACATTGATATAGGGATCGAGTTTCATCAATGTTACTTTTATCCCGCGCGATTCAAGTATCTTGCCGATAGAAGCGCTGGCAATCCCCTTGCCTAAACTTGATATAACCCCTCCGGTTATGAAAATATATTTAGCCATACCTTATGAAGAAGGCGTTTAGTGCCGATAATCCGGCCCACAAACGCCTTTGTTTAAGCCAAACTAAAACATTAACTCTTAGCACTGGTTTAGTATAACATATTTTCCTGATAAGTCAATTTTTTTATGGTTTGAGAATTACGGCAGGTTAGTTTCACCCATTAGGTACTTGTCGATATGATGCGCTGTGCTGCGGCCCTCTGAGATGGCCCAGACGATTAAGGATTGGCCCCTGCGCATGTCTCCTGCGCAAAATACTCCTTTAACCGAAGTCATAAAGTTTTTGTCTGTCTTTACGTTACCCCGCTGGTCTAAATCAAGCCGAAGCTCCTCAATCAAACCCTTCTTATCAGGATGTAGAAATCCTAAGGCAAGGATTACCAGATCCGCCTCAATTTCAAATTCAGAGCCGGGGATTTCGCTCATTATAGGACAACCCTTACCAACTTTTGCGGGAAATCCTACTTTTACGCAGGAAAGCTTGCTAACCAATCCATCTTTCCCGATAAATTTCTTGGTCAGCACTGACCACTCGCGTTCGCCGCCTTCTTCATGACTGGTTGAACTCTTTAAAAGCATGGGGTATTTCGGCCAGGAAAAATCTTTTGTCCGGCAGGTTGCAGGTATAGGCAATAGTTCTATCTGCACCACACAACTTGCTTTCTGCCTGTGCGCAATCCCTACGCAATCGGCTCCTGTATCTCCTCCGCCAATAACCACAACCTTTTTACCTTTTGCATCTATGATTTTTTCTGCGGGGATTTTTTCTCCGGCAACACTCTTATTTGACTGGATCAGGTAATCCATGGCAAAATGTATGCCTTGTAAATGCCTCCCTTCGATATTTAAATCCCTCGGCACCCCTGAACCTCCAGCTAAACACACAGCATCAAATTTCTTTAACAATCTTACTGCCGTATAACTTGCACCTATAAAAGTATTAGTGCAAAATTCTATCCCCTCACTTTTTAAAATCTTAAGCCGGCGGTCTAAAATCCATTTTTCAAGTTTAAAATCCGGAATTCCATAACGCAATATCCCGCCTATTTTATCATCCTTTTCAAAGAGCGTTACAGTATGTCCTGCCCTGTTTAACTGGTCCGCACAAGCCCAGCCAGCGGGGCCGGAACCCACAACAGCTATTTCCTCGCCGGTGCGTTTTTTAGGAGGCCGCGCTTTGATAAACCCTTTTTTAAAGGAATGTTCTATAATCGCCAATTCATTTTCCCTGATTGTCACCGGGTCATCATTTATTCCCAGAACGCAAGCGTATTCGCAAGGGGCAGGACAAATCCTTCCGGTAACTTCTGGAAGATTATTGGTGGCATCGAGCAGCTGAAATGCCTTTTCCCAGTGTCCATGAAAGACCAGGTCATTCCACTCGGGGATATAGTTGCCTACCGGGCAGCCCCAGTGGCAAAAGGGCGTGCCGCAATCCATACAACGGGAGGCCTGCTCTTCGGAATGCTCTGCTTCCGGCACAAAACATATCTCGCGATAATCCTTTACGCGTTCGCATACAGGCCTGTATTTTGCCGTCACCCGCTTGACTTTTAAAAAACCTCTAACATCGCCCATTCTTATTTAGTATTTAGGGACGTTTCTTAAGTCAGCTATAAAGTGTCCCCGCATGGGGGACAGTTTATATTCAAGTTAAGAAACGTCCCTATTAGCCATCCGAGACCTCTGTTAATTGCAGATTCTTTTCCATTACCTTCTTTTCCTGCAGTATCCTCTTATATTCCAAAGGCATTACTTTAACAAATCTTTTCATTTCATTTTTAAAATCATCAAGTATTTTTTTTGCAATAGTGCTTTGCGTATACTTATGGTGATTCACCAGCAAGTTCTTGATTGTCCCGCAGTCATCGCTGCCTTCTAAGGCCTTCTCCAGTTCCACCATATCCATGTTGCACTTCTTTTTAAAATCTCCGCACTTATCATAAATATAAGCGATTCCTCCTGACATGCCTGCGCTAAAATTTCTTCCCGTTTCGCCTAAAACTACCACCCTTCCTCCGGTCATATATTCGCAACCGTGGTCACCAACCCCCTCAACAACCGCGTTTAATCCGGAATTTCTGATGCAGAACCTTTCTCCGGCAACGCCTCTTATATATGCCTCTCCTTCTATAGCTCCATAAAAAGTGGTATTGCCTATAATAATATTTTCCTCCGGCTTGTAATCGCACTTTTTATCCGGATAAATTATAATTTTTCCTCCGGAAATACCCTTTCCTACATAATCATTTGCCATGCCCATAAGTTCAAAAGTAACCCCTTTGCTTAGAAAAGCGCCGAAACTCTGGCCCGCTACGCCGATAAATTTATAATGAATAGTGTTATCCGGCAAACCAACCTCGCCAAAAAGTTTGCATACTTCACCGCTTAACATCGCGCCGGTAGTTCTATTGGTATTTTTAATATCCAATTCTATTTTTACCGGGGCGCTTCTGTCAAACGCCGGCCTTGCCAGGTCAATAAGTTTCAAATCCAGAATCTTATCTATCGCGTGGCCCTGCTTTATTGTGCAATGCGTTGATACGGTTTTAGGGACATCCGGCTTATAAAGTATTTTAGAAAAATCTATCCTCCCTGCTTTCCATGGCAGGATATTATTATTTAATTCCAAAAGGTCAGTCCTGCCGACCATTTCATTGATGTTGCGTATACCAAGAGCCGCCATAATCTCGCGTAATTCTTCAACAATGAACCGGAAATAATTTATCAGGTATTCCGGCCGGCCGCTGAATCTCTTTTCAAGGATTTCATCCTGCGTTGCTACGCCCACCGAGCAATTATTTAAATGGCAGTGCCTTAACATTACGCACCCTAAGATAATTAAGGCAGCGGTGCAGAATCCGAATTCTTCTGCCCCTAAAAGCGCTGCGATAGCAACATCGCGGCCTGTGCGCATCTGCCCGTCGGCCTGAAGGCGTACCCTGCTCCTTAAATCATTTAAGACCAGAGTCTGATGCGTCTCTGAAATCCCGAGCTCCCACGGCAAGCCGGCATGTTTAATCGAACTTAAAGGAGACGCCCCTGTTCCGCCGTCGCCGCCCGAAATCAAAATCATATCAGCATGGCCTTTAGCAACTCCGGCAGCAATAGTTCCTACTCCGATTTCAGATACCAGCTTGACGCTTATGCGCGCCCTCGGGTTTACATTCTTTAAATCAAAGATTAACTGGGCTAAATCTTCTATAGAATAAATATCGTGGTGCGGAGGAGGAGAAATCAGGGTAACTCCCGGAGTAGTATATCTGGTGCGCGCAATGATTGCGCTCACCTTATGGCCGGGAAGCTGCCCGCCTTCGCCCGGTTTTGCGCCTTGGGCGATTTTTATCTGCAATTCATCGGCATTTATCAAATAGTTCGTAGTAACGCCGAATCTGCCTGAAGCAACCTGCTTTATGGCGCTGCGGGTTGAGTCGCCGTTTGAAAGCGGCACAAAACGCGCAGGGTCTTCGCCACCCTCTCCTGTATTTGATTTAGCTTTTAGCCGATTCATGGCAATGGCGATAGTTTCATGCGTTGCCCTGCTTATCGAGCCAAAACTCATTGCCCCCGTTGCAAAACGCTTTACAATTTCTTCAACCGGCTCTACCTGCTTAAGCTGTATCGCGCCAGCATGTTTAAATTTAATCAGGCTTCTTAATGTAGCCGGATGTTTTGACTGGTCATTTATTAATTGAGAAAATTCCCGGTATTTTTTTTCATCATTATTCCTGGCAGCATCCTGCAAGCAAGCGATACTATCCGGATTCCAGAGATGAAACTCACCGTCCCTCTTCCATTGATATAAACCACCTGTTTTTAAATAAGAAATCCCTAATTCTTTCTCGCCGAACGCATTATTATGCCTGATAATAGTTTCTTTGGCAATCACATCCAGCGTTGCTCCGCCTATTCTTGAAACGGTGCCGGTGAAATATTTATCAATAACTTCAGGGCTTAAGCCCAATGCTTCAAATATCTGCGCGCCCCTGTAACTTTGCAGGGTGGATATACCCATTTTGGATAAAATCTTTAAAATTCCTTTATCCACTGCTTTTATGTAATTATGCAGCGCCCTATCTAAATCAAGGATGACCTGGCCATCTTCAATAAGCATCTTCACAGCTTCATACGCCAGATAGGGATTAATACAATCTGCGCCGTATCCAAATAAACATCCGAAATGATGCACCTCTCTGGGTTCTGCAGTTTCCAGGATTATGCTTATCTGCGTGCGCAAAGCCTTGCGCACCAGATAATGATGCACACAAGCCACAGCCAAAAGGGCCGGCAATGTAGCGTAATCCTTATTTATGCCGCGGTCACTTAAAATAATAAAAGTGTAACCGTCTTTTATTGCTTTTTCAGACTCTTTACAAATATTATCCAAACGTTTTACAAAATCTTTCGGATCAACTACCTTAAAAAGAATGGGTATGGCCTTGGTGCGAAAACCGCTTTTCTTAATATGCCTTATCTTCTGGAGTTCTTCATTAGTAAGAATCGGCTGTTTGACTAATAACTTACGGCAGTGTTCCGGAGTTTCATCCAAAATATTTTTCTCAGGCCCAAGAAAGGTCTGTAAACTC
This sequence comes from Omnitrophica bacterium GWA2_41_15, assembly GCA_919902445.1. Lineage (GTDB taxonomy): Bacteria > Omnitrophota > Gorgyraeia > Gygaellales > Profunditerraquicolaceae > CAKKQZ01. The sequence goes on from CAKKQZ010000042.1 coordinate 34,991, forward strand.
ATCACCAGCTCTTCCCTGATATAGTCGATAGCAGGATTGGTGACTTGGGCAAATAATTGTTTAAAATAAACGTACAAAAGTTGCGGAGCATCAGAAAGGACCGCATGCGGAGTATCATTTCCCATTGAGCCCACGGGCTCCTGCCCATTTTCAACCATGGGCTTGATAATCACTTTTAAGTCTTCACGCGTATAGCCGAATGCCTTTAAGGTTGTCAGGGTATCGGGCTCTTTTTTATTCATTTTAACCTTAGGGACTTTTTCAAGCTCTAAAATATTCTCTTTGGCCCATGTTAGATACGGCTTGAACTTAGAAATCCGGCTCTTTATTTCATCATCGGTGATGATGCGGCCCTCCTCAGTATCGATAAAAAAAATCTTTCCCGGCTCCAAGCGGCCTGAATGAAGGATATCGGAAGGCGCTATATCCAAAACGCCTACTTCTGAAGCCATAACCACAAAATCATTTTTTGTAACTATATAACGCGCAGGCCGCAAGCCGTTTCTGTCTAACACCGCGCCTATCCTTGTCCCGTCTGTAAAGGCAATTGCCGCCGGGCCGTCCCATGGCTCCATAAAACAGGCGTGGTATTTATAAAAACTTCTTAACCTTGCATCAAGAAAGATATTCTGCTCCCAGGCAGCAGGTATAAGCATCATCATGGCATGGGGCAGGGGCCTTCCTGCAAGGATCAAAAGCTCAAAGACATTGTCGATAGCCGCAGAGTCACTGCCTCCGGGCACAATAGTCGGAAAAATATTTTTTAAACCCTGGCCGAATAATTTAGACTTAAGGAGGCCCTCTCTTGCGCGCATCCAGTTTAAGTTGCCCCTTAAAGTGTTTATTTCTCCGTTATGCGCTAAAAATCTAAATGGCTGGGCTAAGTCCCATGTCGGAAAAGTGTTGGTGCTGTAGCGTGAATGCACAAGGCAAAGAGAACTTTTAATATTTTTATCTTTTAAATCAAGGAAAAAATTCTCAACCTGATGAGGCATCAGCAGCCCTTTATAGGAAACACTGCGGCTGGATAAATTTGTGATATAGAGGGATTTCTCTTTTAATCTTGAGGCGCGGATAATATTCTCTATTTTTTTTCTGATGATATAGAGCTTTCTTTCAAAATTCAGCCCGTCTGAGCTTTTTCCCTGTCCATCCAGGGCTGATCCGCCATGCCTTTTGGCGGACCATTCATTTCCCTTGCCAATAAATACCTGCTCTATTACCGGCTCAGTATCTTTTGCTGCCTTGCCTATATCAGAGTCGTCAACAGGAACCATGCGCCACCCCAAAAGTAACTCGCCATCATCCTCAATTACTTTCCGGAAAACATCCTGGCAGAATTTTCTATTCTTTGCATCCCGGGGCAGGAATATTAAACCTGTGCCGTACTCGCCAAGGCCAGGCAAATCAATTTTTGCTTTTTCGCAGGCATCCGAATAGAATTCATGCGGTATCTGAAACAAAAGCCCTGCGCCGTCTCCTGTCTTGGGGTCTGAGCCTGTAGCTCCGCGATGGGCAAGCCGCCTAAGCACCTGCAAGCCGTCTTCTATAATCTGGTTTGATTTTCTGCCTTTAATATTACAGACAAACCCGACGCCGCAGGAACCATGTTCAAAACGCGCGTCATAAAGCCCTTGTTCTTTTTCCATCTTCATCATTTTAAATAGGGACAGCGACTATTTTTTCTGCGTATATTTACCTGAAAAAATAGTCGCTGTCCCTTATAAAGACCTATTTTATAAACAGCATCTCCCGGTACTTCGGAAGGTCCCAGTCTTCGTCAGAAACAACGCGCTCCAGGTCATCAACGTGCCTGCGTATATGCTCCATCAAAGGCCTTAACTCATCAAAGTAAAGTTTAGCCCTTTTCCCATCCTTGAGTTCCTGGGCTTTTTCCAAAAGTTTGGCCATCTCTTTAATATTACGCCTGACATAATAAATCTTGGTTGCAATCTCGCTTAAATGCTCTTTTTGATCATTAATCACCGCTTTATCGATTTTAACTATCGCGCCTTTTGTAAGCATCAGGAGTTGCTTTAAATTGCTTGCCAGCAGCCTCTCGTATTCGTATCCAGCAGGGACAACACAGGAGTTAACCATCTCGTTTAAAGTATTGGCTTCTATTTCAAGAGTGAGATTATACATGTGAATCCAGATGTGGTAGCGTGCAATCAATTCCTCTTTTGAGAAAACCCTGTATTCTTTAAATAAAGAAATATTTTTCTCTTTGGTCAAAGCTTCAAGCGCCTCTGCTGTTGATGCGACATTTGGAAGCCCCCTTTTCTTTGCCTCTTTAAGCCATTCCTCGGCGTAGTTATTTCCTTCGAAGCGTATATCTTTTGTTTCCTTAAAAATCTTGGCTATCGCCTTCATTACTGTGGTGTTAAAATCTTTACCTTCTGCCTTACGTATGCTTAAAGCAACGTAATCAAGGCTCTCGGCGATTATGGTATTTATCACTGTGAGGGGTGTTGAGATATTCTGCGATGAGCCCACTGCGCGGAATTCAAACTTTGTGCCGGTAAAGGCAAAAGGCGAAGTGCGGTTTCTGTCAGTCATATCCTTATTAAATCTGGGTAAGCGCGCAATACCGAAATCAATGATATCCTTTTTAGAAACCTGCGACTTTACGCCTTTTTCAATCATTTCTAAGATTTTTACAAGCTGGTCACCCAGGAAAACGCTCAAGATCGCTGGAGGAGCTTCATTTGCGCCTAAGCGGTGCTCGTTTCCTGCCATTGCAACTGAAGCGCGTAAAAGATCGGAATGCAGATAAACCGCCCTTAATACAGCGGCAAGAACAGCCAAAAACTGCAGGTTATCCTCAGGGGTATCTCCGGGATTAAGAAGGTTATTGCCATTATTATCCGCCAATGACCAATTAAGGTGCTTTCCGCTTCCGTTTATTCCGGCAAAAGGTTTTTCGTGCAAAAGGCAGACTAAGTTATGCCTTAAGGCAACCTTCTTCATCAACTCCATCAATAACTGATTATGGTCTGCGGCAATATTTGATTCTTCAAATATAGGAGCAAACTCATACTGATGCGGCGCAACTTCATTATGGCGCGTCATAAGAGGGATCCCTAATTTATATGCTTCCTCTGCCACTTCAAACATAAAATTAACCACACGCTCTTTTATTGTCCCGAAATACTGGTCTTCAAGCTGCTGGCCCTTTGGAGAAGGGGCGCCTACCAGTGTGCGCCCGGTCATGACTAAATCCTGGCGCAGGTCATAATAATGTTTATCAATGAGGAAATATTCCTGTTCCGGGCCGCAGGTTGAGAAAACTTTCTTTACATCCTTATGCCTAAAAAGTTTTAATAACCCTACTGCTGCTTTGCTTAACGCTTCCTCAGAACGTAAAAGCGGAAGTTTTTTGTCTAACGACTCCCCGTGATAAGAAATAAATATGGTCGGAATACATAAAGTCTTTCCGAGCTTGCTTTCGATGATAAAAGCCGGGCTTGAAGGGTCCCAAGCAGTGTATCCGCGCGCTTCAAAAGTGGCGCGAATGCCTCCAGAAGGAAAACTTGATGCATCAGGCTCGCCTTGAATTAATTTGCTTCCTGAAAATTTTTCTACTACTTTACCTGGCCCGGTTATAGAAATAAAGCTGTCGTGTTTTTCGGCGGTAAGCCCGGTCATCGGCTGGAACCAGTGTGTATAATATGTTGCGCCCTTAGAAATAGCCCAGCCCTTCATTGCGTTTGCTATTTTCTCTGCCTGGGCTAAGCTTATAGTTTTACCCTCGCTCATCCAGGTTTTAAATGCCTCGAATGTAGCTTTGGAGATATGTTTTTTCATCGTCTCCATAGTAAAGGTATTCTCTCCAAAATAACTCGATACCTTTTTAGGCAAATCGATCCTTTTTAATTCAACGCCCTTTACCCTGAATAAAACCTCATGCCTGATGCCCATTTTAAACTTCCTCCTGATTAGTATTTTATTTATATTTAATGATATATTTTACTACAAATCCACTAAAAAGGAAGTCCTATTTTTAGAAAAAAAGGGCCAGCATCATTTTTTAAATAATCCTGGCCCCTTTTTTCGTCTAAACTTTTATTTAAATATCAAAATAAAGATAGAACTCATACGGATGCGGCCGCATCCTTACAGCATCTATCTCTTTTTTGCGCTTATACTCAAGCCAGATATCGATTACGTCCTTGGTGAACACTCCGCCTTTTAAGAGGTAATCCTGGTCCGCTTCAAGGGCATCTACTGCGCGGCGCAAAGACGAAGGAACTGTGGGTATCTTGCTTAGCTCCTCTTCGCTTAAATCAAAGAGGTCTTTATCCATTGGTTCGCCGGGATTGATTTTGTTCACTATACCGTCGAGCCCCGCCATTAACATGGCGCTGAATGCAAGGTAACCGTTACAAGCCGGGTCCGGCGGCCGGAATTCTATTCTCTTTGATTTCGGGCTATCCGAATACATCGGTATCCTTACTGCAGCGGAGCGGTTCCTTGCCGAGTAAACTAAGTTTACCGGCGCCTCATATCCGGGAACCAGCCTCTTGTATGAATTTGTTGTGGGCGCGCAGAAAGCCATTAAGCTGTTGGCGTGCTTAAGCAGGCCTCCGATGTAATATTTTGCTGTCTGGCTCAAAAGCGCATAACCGTTCTTGTCATAAAATAAGTTTACGCCGTTCTTCCACAGGCTCTGGTGGCAGTGCATTCCTGAACCATTATCTGCAAAAAGCGGCTTTGGCATAAATGTTGCGACCATTCCGTACTTTTTAGCCATATTCTTGATGATATACTTATAAAGCAATAAATTGTCTCCCATCTTGGTGAGTCTATCAAACTTCATATCGATTTCGCACTGGCCCGCTGTTGCAACTTCATGGTGATGCACTTCCACGTTAATCCCCGCTTCCTTCATCTTCAGGATTATCCTGCTCCTTAAATCCTGGAGTGAGTCATGCGGAGGAACAGGGAAATAACCCTCCTTGAATCGTATTTTATATCCGAGGTTGGGATTCTCATCACGGCCGGTATTCCAATCTGCTTCATCAGAATCAATAAAGTAATACCCGGAGTTTTCAGTCTGGTCGAAACGGATGCTGTTAAAAATAAAGAACTCTGCTTCAGGGCCGAAGAATACGCTGTCAGCTATCCCTGTACTTTTTAAGTATTTTTCTGCCTTTTTTGCAATATAGCGTGGATCGCGGCTATAAGGTTTTCTTGAGAGCGGATCGTAAATATCGCAGATGAGGCTTAAGGTGGGGACTTCGCAAACCGGGTCCACTATGGCAGTTGACGGGTCGGGGATTAAAATCATATCCGACTCCTGGATCTTCTGAAAACCTCGGATAGATGAACCGTCAAACCCGATGCCGTCAACCCATATAGAGCGGGTGATGTCATCCATCTCCAGTAATTCTGATGCGGGAATAGAAAAATGCTGCCATAGCCCCGGCAGGTCATTGAATTTTAAATCAATAATCTGGATATTTTTCTCTTTGACAAACTTCAGGACATCCCGTGCCGCTTTTTCGTCAAAAGCTCCGTTCTTTAGCGGATTGGATGTTTTTACTTCAGCCGCTATTTTTTTCTTGGGCATTTTTACTCCTCCTTTTTAGGGACGTTTCTTAACTCAGCTATAAAGTGTCCCCGTAGCGGGGACACTTTATATTCAACTTGAGAAACGTCCCTAAATTAGTTAATTAAATCGCAATCTCTCCTTTTTCACCGGTGCGTATCCTGATGGCGTTCTCGATGTTTGAAATAAAAATCTTGCCGTCACCGATTTCACCGGTCTTGACATTATCGATGATAGTTTTGGTTATCCGCTCAACATCAGTATCTTTTACTACAATCTCAATCTTTAACTTCGGCAGAATCTCTACTCGGTATTTCTCCCCGCGCCACTGCTGCACCACGCCTTTTTGCTTGCCGTGACCCTCGATCTCGCTGATCATCAACCCTCCGCATCCGGCTTTTTCTAAGGCGCTGCGTACTGCGTCTAATTTTTCCGGCCGGATAATCGCCTCAATTCTTTTCATCATCCCCTCCGCTTTATAAAATTATAATCTTATTCCTCTTCCTTAGCTCCTAAAAAGGAGTATGCTGGTTTTCTGCTTAAAAATTCAGGGTAAGCGGCATTACCGTGTTCGCCGATATCCAGGCCCTCGATCTCCTCCTGCAAGGACACCCTGATACCAATAGTGGCTTTAAGAATAGCCCAGGCAGCCAGCGAAAGAATAAAGGTGTATGCCGCAACGCTAACTACACCCGTAAGTTGCGCCATAAACAATTTGCTTCCGCCACCAAAAAATACGCCGTTACCGGTAGCCACGCCTGCGATTTTATCCTGCGCGAATAGCCCTACACAAAGCGTGCCAAAAACACCGTTGACTAAATGCACTGACAGGGCTCCGACAGGGTCATCAATCTTTATCCGGTCAAACATAATTACTGCTAAAACAACCAATGCCCCGGCAATCAAACCAATGATGATAGAGCTCGTTACGCTGACAAAGGCGCAAGGCGCGGTAATTGCCACCAGTCCTGCCAGGCAGCCATTTAAGGTCATACCTAAGTCGGGCTTTCCTAATAAAATCCAGGAAAGGATAGTTGCGCTCATAATAGCTGCCGCAGCTGCCATATTTGTGGTAATGGCTACGTGGCTGATAGCCATAGGGTCTGCGTTCATAGTTGAACCGGGATTAAACCCAAACCAGCCAAACCATAAGACAAAGGTGCCCAGAGTTGCTAAAGACAGATTGTGCCCGGGAATAGGATTAATCTTTCCGTTGGTATATTTGCCAAAACGCGGGCCCAAAAGCAATACGCCAGCTAAAGCAGCCCACCCCCCCACAGAGTGCACTACTGTAGAACCGGCAAAGTCAAACATCCCTTTTGTTGCCAGCCACCCGCCACCCCATATCCAGTGCCCGACAATAGGGTAAATTACCATAGTCATGATGAAAGAAAAAAGAATAAAGGATTTGTACTTTATTCTTTCGGCAACTGAGCCGGAAACAATCGTGGCTGCAGTCCCGCAGAAGACTAACTGGAAGAAAAACTTTGCCCACATAGGAACGCCTGTCCAGCTTATTGCGGAATAAACGCCTTTATAAGCTGCGCCAACTGCCGGTGAATTATCCAGGCCGCTGGCAAAAAATAACCCCTTTAAACCCATAAAAGGATTGCCATCGCCAAACATCAGGCCCCAGCCCAACAACAAAAAACCTAAAGAGGAAACTGCGAATACGATGAAATTCTTAGAAAGGATATTCACGCAGTTCTTTGAGCGGGCAAAGCCAGACTCTACCATTGCGAACCCTAAGTTCATAAAAAATACCATCTTTGCCGTTATCAAAACCCAGATAGTATCAATCACAACCTTCATATCCATTTTTTATCCCCGTCCTTTCCTGTTGCATTTACTCACTTGTTTATTCAATTGAGAGGTTTGAAGCAAGAAAATTTTCCCTTTTTTAAGTTACCCTCCTTTCTCAATTCGCTCGCTCCTCTTGACCTTGCAAGCGAATTGATCCTCCAGCCCAGCTGTTGGCGGGGCGAAGGACCTACCTCTATTATTTTTTATATGCCTAAGCGCTCCTTGACCAACCTGGCATATATCCTATTAATGTGCGAAGTCTTCAGCCATCTTTGTAAAGTAGAAATCGGAATATCTAAAATTCTTGATAAGTCATAGAGGGTGTAACCCTTCTGTACTTTCAGGTTCTTAATTTTCTGGACCAAATCTCTATCTATCATTTTCTTAGGGACGTTTCTTAACTCAGCTATAAGGTGTCCCCGCCTTAGGGACAGTTTATATTCAACTTAAGAAACGTCCCTGACTGATTAAACTGCTGCCTCGCCTTTTTCACCTGTGCGTATCCTGAATACATCCTCTACCGGGTAAACAAAAATCTTTCCGTCGCCTATTTTATCCGTGCGCGCTTTATCCATAATCACCTTTACAATACGCCCTACATCCGCATCCTTTACTATCGTTTCTATTTTAACCTTTTGCAGAAGTTCTACTTTATATTTCTTGCCTCGCCATTGCTGCACCAACCCCTTTTGTTTCCCGTGGCCTTCGACCTCGGTCACGGTTATGCCGGGGCAGTCGATTTCTCCGAGAGCAGCCCGCACCTCGTTGAGTTTTTCAGGACGAATTATCGCTTCTATCTTTTTCATTTTGGGGTTCCTCCATTTTAAAAAATAGTTTTAAGAAAATAATTCTTTGGAAATAGGAGTTTCTGAATGTTTATCTAACTTTACTCCGCTATAACCCGTCACCCCCATTTCAGGGATATCCAAACCGTCTATCTCAGCTTCCGGTTCTGTACGGTTGCCTACAGTAACCTCAAGGAATTTAAAGATTATAAACGTAATCGACCCCACGTAGATGATATTTGAAAGCACCCCGGTACACTGAGCGAATAATTGCGAAGAGTCTCCATAGAATAACCCCCTAACAGCCCCAGCGACCCCGTTCCATCCATCTCCGTATGTCCCGTCGGCAAAAAGCCCTAATGCCAGGCAACCCCAGGCTCCGTTTACTCCGTGCACCGATATAGCGCCAACAGGATCATCTATTTTAAGTTTGCCTTCCACAAAATAAACCGATTCGACTACAAGTACTCCGGCTATAAGGCCTATTATACAAGCGCTGATAGAATTTACAAATGCGCAGGGCGCGGTAATTGCCACAAGGCCAGCCAACATTCCGTTACACATCATGCTCGGGTCGGGTTTTTTAGTGCGCACCGCCCACATCCATATAGTTGCTGCTATTGCCCCTGTGGCTGAAGCTAACATAGTGTTAACAGCCACAACTGCTATGCGTAAATCCGTGCCTGCTAAAGTTGAGCCGGCATTAAAACCAAACCATCCGAAAGCCAGGATAAATGTTCCTATAACTGCCATGGGAATACTATGCCCGGGAATAGGATTAGCGCTTCCGTCGCGATTAAACTTTCCCAGGCGAGGGCCCACAATCCAGGCAGCTACCAAAGCAATCACTCCTCCGGTCATATGCACAACTGAAGAGCCGGCAAAATCAACATGGCCGTGCCCTAAACCGAAATTCTGGCCCAGCATTGCCAGCCACCCTCCTCCCCACACCCAGTTTCCGAAGATAGGATAGATTATTGTCCCCACAAAAATTCCGTAAATACAGAAGGAGAGAAATTTCCAGCGCTCTGCCAGGGCGCCTGTGGGGATAGTGGCGGTGGTATCCATAAACACCATCTGGAATAGAAATAATGTAAAAACAGCGACATCGTAGGAAGAGCCGTTAAGGAAAAAACCATTTAGCCCAAACAAGCCAAAAGATTTCCCGAATAAATTAATTGTAAATTCATTATTTAATCCAGCATAACCACCCAAAGTGCCAAGGGCGCCTATACCGCCGAACATAAGCGCAAAACCGCAAACATAAAAACCAAGCATGCCTAAAGGATAAATCAAAAAATTCATTCCCATAGTATGCGCAGCATTCTTAGCGCGGGTCATGCCTGTCTCTACCATAGCAAAGCCCGGCTGCATGAACATAACTAAAAATCCGGCGATAAGCGTCCAGACAAAGTTAATTGCAACTCTGTTATGCCCTGCGGCCTGCGCCACCTCTTCAAGAGTAGGCTTTCCGGCTGCAGCTGCAGTAACATCGTTTATCGTGCCGGTGCTTGCTCCGCTTGGGTCAGGGCCTGCTGCAAAAATAGAAACAACTGATAAAGCAGAAAATATAATGGCCATGGATAAAATTACTAATCCGTGCTTCCTAAAAAAGTTTCTTAATCCTTGCTTCATCTCTATCTCCTTTCATTAGGGACGTTTCTTAAGTTAGCTATAAGGTGTCCCCACCATGGGGACATCTTATATTCAGGTTAAGAAACGTCCCTACTTTAAAACGAATAAATTGCCTCTAATCCTATGGTATCCTGCCTACCAACCGCTTTCTGATTATTAATAAATATGTCCGAGCTTGACTCATCGTGCCTGTATTCAAGGCGAGTGATTAAATCTTTATAGGGACGCAGTTCTAAGGTTAAAGTTTGCTCCCAAACATCCTGGTTTGTCCCGCTCACAATCCTTAAACCCTGCCTATCGCTCATAAATTCTGTTCGGCTGATTAAACTCATCCAGCTGTTAGTATCATACCTTAAATAACCCGCCACCCCTGACCAGGCGCCGTCTTTACCAGCAGCCACCACATCCTCTTCATGGCCATAGTCAGCATTTAACATCAGGGTCCATTTATCAAATGGTTTATAAGTAGTTAGAAAATCAATAAGTCCCCGTTGAGAGTGGTCATTAGAAGCCTGCTCAGGCCCATACATACCTGCAAGGTTAAATGACAGCTTATCACTTGCTGCCCAGGCAAGAGCCCCTTCCACTGATTTGGTCTTATTATTATCCTTAACATTATCCCAGCCATTATTTATACCTAAATAACCGCTTAGACCGTCAAAAATTTGATAACCTGCGCGGATGCCCGTATGGGTAAAGGGTATGGCATAGCCAAAAAGGAGCGAACGGGTAAAATTCCAGTTATCCTTGGCCTCAATTACCTCTGCTCCGTGCATAGTCACGAATTTGCCGATTTTAATCCACTGCCAATTCCCAAAAGGAAGATTAAAGTTAAGTGGCGGCTTAAGGCTGATATAGGCCTGCTCTAAATCAAATTGGTCACGAGTTGAGCCTGCAGGCGTAATCACCTCTGCGTCCTGGCCAAAATAAAGGTCGGTGCGAAAACCCGCCCCTCCACTATCAGGCGGAAGTTTCTCAAATACCAATTCTGCTGCCTGAAGGTTAAAGTTATTCGCTTCGGTATCAAAAACCCTGGCAGTGTTTGTCCGCGAATCAGGGCCCCTAAAATTATAGGTATAGCTTGTATCCACAAAACCGCTTAAGGAGATATCTTTTAACGCCTTAACCAACCCGCCTTCAATTGATTCTCTTTTTGCTAACAAATCATCCACCTTCTTCTGGATGACCTCATCCGGAATGGTCTCCGCTGGGCTCTTTTCGTAAATACTCAATTTCTTATTTAAGGCCTCGACCTTACTTTCCAGACCATCAACCCTCTTTATTAATTTTTCTATCAATTCATCTTTCCCATCGGCAAAAGCAGATACAGAATATAGCATGATAAAATAAATAAAACTAATCGCCACTATCCCTCTTTGATACATTTTCATAATTCCCCCTTTCTTTTACAGAATTGCTTTACGTACATAATCTCTCAACGCTCAACATCTCATCAATATCTTCTTCTGGGTCTCCTATAAGTTTTATACCATAACGGCTTGCGAGAACCTCAAGAATGCCGTCATTTACCCATGCAGGCGGAACTGGCCCCAGATATATGTTCTTAATACCCAGCGCAATAAGGCTCCATAGGATGGCAATAGCATCTTGGTTCATCCAACACAAAACCAACGTAAGTGGCAACTCTTTTGCCGGTATGCCTAAGGCTTCCGTAAGGGAAGTAGCGATGTCCAGGGCAACTATGGCATCATTACATTGCCCCAAATCTATAAGCCTGGGGATTCCCTCTATTTCTCCAATGTCCAAATCGTTGAACCTAAATTTTCCGCATCCCAAAGTAAGGATAACCGTATCTTTCGGTAAGAGTTGGACAAAATCACGGTAATACTCCATCTTCCCTGTGGGAGAGTCACATCCTCCGACGAGGAAAAAATGGCGAATTTTCCCTTTTACCACCAACTCCTTTATTTTATCCTTTAAAGATAGAACAGCTGACCTAGAGTACCCCGTAGTTAATATAGCCTCACTCGGCTTCTCTTCGAGCTCTGGCAGCGATTTCGCTTTTTCTATAACAGGCGTATAATCATATCCATTTATATGCTTGATACCCGGAAGCCTTACAGGCCCGGTGGTAAAGAGCCTATCTTTATATTCTTCTTTTGGGATAAGGACACAGTTCGATGTGCCCAATATTGCCATAGGATATTCTGTAAATAATCTTCTCTGGTCATGCCATGATTTACCAAGGTTTCCCACCAGATGCTTATATTTTTTAAACTCGGGGTAGGCGTGTGCAGGCAGCATCTCCGAGTGGGTGTAAACATTTATTCCTGTACCCTGTGTTTGCTTGAGCAACTCTTCCAGCACCTTTAACCCATGTCCGGTGACAATGATACCTCTGCCTTTCCTTATGCCTGTTTCTACCTTTGTAGGCTCCGGCTCACCGTATCTTTCAATATAAGCCACCTTCAAAAGCCTCATACCTTTTAGGTTCATCCTCCCGGATTCAACGGCTAGTTCCAGGAAGCTTTCCGCATCAAAATTGACGTTAGTAAACATGGAATAAAAAGCCCTACTGATAAAATCATCTATCTCAGGCAAGGGCGGGGCAAAACCCAGCCTCCTTGCGCGATACAGATAGCCGGACATCCCCTGGATTGAATAGATGAGGTTATCCTGGAGCCGGGCAAGTGTAGGGTTTTTACCGCATATCCCTATGACATCGCAGCCTATCCCTCTTGCTGCCTGCGAACATTGATAACAAAACATTCTCTCTTCTTTTTCCATTTCTTAGAAAATAAAAAAGGCGTTCTTTTATTAGAAGAACGCCTTTGTTTTATGGCGCATCCATGCGCTTTACACTGATACAAGTAAAAAAACACCTGCCCTGGTAACCTTTTTTTAGTTAGGGACGTTTCTCAAGTTGAATATAAAGTGTCCCCGCTACGGGGACACTTTATAGCTGAGTTAAGAAACGTCCCTATTTTTCCAAATATTTCTTACACTTGCCCCTGATCCTTGATATTAATTTTACTACCATTACGTGGGAAACGCCGAGCCGCTTACCTATAGCTCTTGTAGTCAAACCCTCTGCGCAAAAAATCAGGACTGCTTTTTCTCTTTTGGTAAATCCGTTATTATGTATGGCGTCAGCAAGTAATTTATCATTTAAATAATCAAAATAATATTTCGAACGCTCATCCTGCAACCACAGGGTATCTTTCAGGCTTAATCCCTCTTCATCCCCGGCTGCAACCTCAAGGCTGACTAACGGCGTTCTTAACTTTTGCATACGGATGTAATTCTTCAGGTGAAAGTAGCACCCCTGCAGGATATAACTATCAGTCTTATCATCCAGGGTTCCATCACGGAAATCCTGCCATAAATTAATCAACGCCTCTTGAAAAAGGTCTTCATCGTTAAAAAACGTGAAGCGCCCGTTAAGTTTGTGGGTTATACCTTTTAATTTTGGAGTTAATTTTTTTACCAGCTCTTCAAAGGTCATCTTGGCATTCCCAGGGACGTTTCTCAAGTTGAATATAAAGTGTCCCCGCTACGGGGACACTTTATAGCTGAGTTAAGAAACGTCCCTAACACTAATAAAAAAGGCGGCCTCATCCTTTGTAAATCGGATTTGGACGCCTTAGTCCTATAAAACAAAATGCCTTCTCCAGCTACCCATCGCCAAAGAAGACATCTTTGTCTTGCTACCTACAGATAAAGTGTAACATAAAACCGAAGCTTGTCAAGTATTATTGCTGAAAATATTAAAAAATTTGTCTTGGCGAAAACATAAGACCCTGCCGAAGGCAGGGACTTAAGCCGAATGAACATCATCCCTCTTGAATTTTAAAGAGCGAATAAAGCGTATTGTAAAGCCGAAACAAAAGGCACTTTTTGATTAAAGTGCCTTTTTTATTTAGGTGAATGATAATTTTTAATCTATTTCAGGCCTTCCAAAGCAATAGCAAAAAATAAGAGTAAAGCCGCAAAACCCATAAGACTGCGCGCTGATATACCAGCTACCGGCGTAAGGGCGATTCGTGCAATAACAGCTACTACAGCAATTACCGCAGCCACAACAATTAAAACTTTAGCGATCTTCATCCCTCGCCTCCTCGTATAATATGTGTTACTGTTAATAAGATAGTTTTTCTTTATAAAGAAC
>CAKKQZ010000043.1 GCA_919902445.1 Omnitrophica bacterium GWA2_41_15
GGCACGAGCAGCCGGCGCTATCAAGGCTTTAGCTGATGCCGGGGTGCTGGATAAAGAAATGGTAAAAAAGAGGATAGATTTATCAAAATTTGAAAGACCTGTGCTTGAAGAATTTCGTTACTATTATTTACGGCTGCTGGAAACATTAAAAGATGAGCCTATTATTGCGTATCAGATGATATCTGTCTGGAGCCCTGAAGAGATATTAGGGTTGGTGCAAATACTTGATTATCTTAGCAAAGGTGTTGCATTAGATTCCAGCTATAAGGCAGAAGCAGGCCAGGAGCACTTTTTAGAGAAAGAGTTAATAAAGAGCGCTCTGCCCTTAGTTAATAATCCAAAAGTTTTTATCAGCCATTTAAGGCAAAAGATTAAAACAGCTATTACTGATAATTCGGTAAAGTTAGCCATAAAGGTGCATGAAGTAGCTTCTGTAAATGCCGCAAGGGGCCTAATCAAGGCATTAGGCTTAGGTAAGGATAACGTGATTATATTGTATGCTAACGAAATAGATTCTGAGCAGGCTCAAGGGTTTTTCCCAAGATATGACATAAGAGCATTTTCAGGATTCGCTGATAGAGAAGTTATCAGAGTAGAATTTCATGATTACGGCAATATGAGAATTGCTTCCTCCGGCGACTATCTTTCCTCATCCCTGCCTTATACGCCATTTAAATTCAATCTTCCGGAGAGGGGCTCAGAAAAAGAATTAAACAGCATGAGAAAGCTTTTAGGCATAGGTTCAAGAAGGGTAATTGTTATGGGTTCGCCTTCAGATGCAGAGTTCAATGAATTTATCCAATCCTATAATTCACTCTATGAAAGTCTTCCTTACGCTAAGCGGCCGTTGCTTATAATCGGCTTCAGGCAAAGAAGAAACGAAAAAGAATTAAAATTATTAGGCAGTCTTTCCGGACAATCTATAGCTGTGCGCACTGATGATAAGGCGCCTTTACCAGATGTAAAAAGTAACAACGTTCTGATCCTTAACACAGTAGGAGAACTTCTTAAGATGTATGCC
>CAKKQZ010000044.1:0-9685 GCA_919902445.1 Omnitrophica bacterium GWA2_41_15
GGTTTAACCGGACTTACGCGCCAGCGTATTATGAGCTTGGCCGCGTATACTTGAGCTTGGCTGAGGAGGATAAGGCATTGGGCGTTTTAAAAAAGGCGGTTAAATATGCGCCGGGTGAGCCCGCATACCATTTTGAACTGGGAAGTGCCTACTTAGAGAAAACAAAGAAATCCCCGGATATATCCTATATTAATAAAGCGCAAGCAGAATTTGCCCAGGCCTCCAAACTAAATAGTAGGTTTGACATAGACTTAACTCAAAAAATACGCCTTAAGTGCGAAGAGGCGAAACATATTCTGGAAAAATAAGTTGAACCTTTCCCGCCATACCTTAGGAAAGCAAGATGCGGGTCCCCGCTTACGCGGGATTTCGCTAATAAAAACTTTATGTGCTCAATAATTCGCGCAATAACTTATGTTCGCTTACACTCCATAAGTTATGCGCTCATTAAAATTTCTCTTGCAATTTAAAAGAGTTTATGCTAAAAATTAGAGTTAATACTAATAATAGGGAGGTTAAATGAGAGAACATTTAGGGTTTTTAAAAACTTCCAGTGCAGTAGTAAAGATAGCTGCCTGGATTTTTTTGTTGTTGGGGCTGCTTGGCGGTGTTTCTATAACATTGGGGCTTGTGCCGCCTTATCCACGCTGGATGGGCGTGGTTATCTTGGCGATTTACGCCTTCTTATTTTTCTTCCTGTTCCTTATTGCCAAAATCGCAGACCTATTGATTAAAATAATCAATGAAATCAAAAAAGAGTAAAAAGGAGGTATCATGTTTTTAATCTTTAGAAGGACCTTAGCTAGTTTAATATTTTTAATTCTCTTGGCGGGCTGTGATAATATTCCATTATTCAAACAGCAACCTAAAAAACAAACCTCTCTAAACCGTCCTCCCGTAGGGGTCACTGTTGTTGCCAAGATCGGCAGCTTCTATGTCAGTGCCGATGATTTAAATCAGGAGGTAGAACAATTTAACGCGCTGGTAAAGGCGCAAGGTATGGCCCAAAACGTTTTAGATACCCGGGAGAAAAAATTAGCCTATCTAAGGAATGAGATTGTGCGTAAATATATCCTTTATCAGGAATCATTAGACAGGGGGTTTGATAAAAAAGAAAAGATAACAAAGGCGCTTGAGAATGCAAAGACCAGCCTTCTGGTTTCAGAGCTGCTTCGCGAAGAGACCGAAAAGATAGAGGTTTCAAGCAAGGAGATAGAGGAATTTTACAATCAAAACAAGGAGCTGCTTAAAGAGCCGGAACAAAGAAAAATACTTGAAATAGTCACCAACTCCGAAGATGAGGCAAAGAATACTTACATTGAATTGCTTAAAGGCGGAGATTTTGAAGCGTTGGCAAAGCAGTATTCAAAAGCCAAAACCGCTGCCAATGGAGGAGACCTTGGTTTCGTTGCGCTGGAACAGGACCCTGCCAAGCGCATCAGGTTTGACAAGTTTTATGAAGTAGCTTTTTCTCCGTCGCTGGAAGCAGGCAGCATAAGCAGTATATTCAAAGGCCCGGAGGGTTTTTACATGATCAAGCTGGCTGCAGTCAAAAAGTCAGAAGCAAAATCACTTAGCGAGCTCTGGGATAATATAAAGAACTGGCTTTTGTTTGAAAAACAGCAGAAAGCCATTGCTGACCTTGCAGGTAAGCTTTCGGGCGAGACAAAGATCGAAATATACGAAGGAAAGGTAGAATAAAATATGCCCATACCCAAAAAATACCTGCCGCTTATTGTTGCCGGAGTTTTAGGACTAGTTGCCACCTTTTTAATCAATTCATACCTTAAGCAGCAGGCGGAAGAGGCAAAACAAAGAGCGGTTATAAGCCAGAAGAGTTTAACCACGGTGGTTGTGGCTAAGCAGGATATTCCCGCAGGCGCTCCCATTACAGAGAACATGCTTAAGGAGGAAACGGTTTCCAAAAGCATAGTTCAGCCTCGCGCCGCAACAAGCATGGATAGGGTTGTTGGCAGGGCCTCCTTAGCGCCTATTGCGAAAGGAGAACAGGTTCTTTTAAATAAGATAGCTATC
Source organism: Omnitrophica bacterium GWA2_41_15 (assembly GCA_919902445.1). Taxonomy (GTDB): domain Bacteria; phylum Omnitrophota; class Gorgyraeia; order Gygaellales; family Profunditerraquicolaceae; genus CAKKQZ01. The sequence continues at coordinate 2,035 of CAKKQZ010000044.1, forward strand.
TCCGGGCAAGAAGTATCTTTATCTTCAAAAATACCCAGAGGCAAAAGGGCAATAACTGTTTCTATAGATAACATATCTTCGGTAGGGGGGATGATCAGGCCGGGGGATCATGTGGACATTATGGGGATGGTCCCTTTACCCGTAATGACTACAGAGGGCAAACAGGTAAACCAGATGACCAACATGCCCTTGTTTCAGGATGTATTGGTTTTAGCGGTAGGGCAGGATTTTTCCGCTATTCCCGCAACAAAGAAAGAAGGGCCAGTTTCCCCTGCGATCACCTTTGCTTTAACGCCTCAGGAAGCAAATATAATTGCTTTTGTGCAGGAGCAGGGGAGGATCCGTCTTATTTTGCGCTCTCCCGAAGACACACAGATTCAACCCGCTACCCCGGCAAGCTGGGATACTGTTTTAAGGACAGTTATGCCTCAGGCATTTATTGAGCAGCCAAAAGACCAACAGAGCCTTCCTCTCTCTACAAAAAAGGTGGAGATTTACCGGGGGACACAAAAAGAGGTAAGGGCGCTTGAATAAATCCCTCGCTTCGCTCGGGATCAATTTTCCGGCGCGTTGATGAGGGAAAATTGAGGAGAAAAATGACAAGAGGATTTAAGTTCTTCATTTTTTTAAGTATGTTTTTTATTTCAGTGGCCTTTTATAAAGATCCCTTATTAGGAGGGAGTGCAAATACAGTTGAGCAAGAAACCGCCAAACTTATCGTCGGGGAAACCTATATAGTCCCTGTGCGTACGCCTTCAAGGGTAGTTATCGGTAAGCCCGAGATCGCGGATATTTCAAACGTAACCACATCTGAGATCACTATCAGCGCTAAGGCACCCGGAACCACCACCCTTGTTTACTGGGATATTTTCGGCGAACAATCGCTAAAGATAAAGGTATTTGCAGAGGATATACAGGATATCAAAATGCGCATCGACGCCCTTTTAAAAAACCTTGATTTTCCCGAGGTTTATACTCAGGTAGCAGAGGATGAGGGAAGGGTTTTGCTTTTAGGTAATGTCAAGACCAGCGACGATATTGAAAGGATAAAATTAGGGCTCGGCGCATTAACGGCTAAACTGGTAAATCTTATTCAGATAAAAGAAGAAGAGGCGGTAATTGAAATTGATGTACAGGTATTAGAGCTGGATAAGGATGCCACAAACACCTTAGGATTTACCTGGCCGGGGGGCGTAACGGTTACTGATGTAGGGGCTGCAGGGCTTGCTACCGCAGGAACGAGCGTCACAAACTTATTTAGGACTTTAAATTTTAGCCGTACTGCGTATACTTGGAAATTAGATACCTTGATTCAGGAAGGCAAGGCGCGAATTCTTTCGCGGCCCCGGCTTGCCTGCCAAAGCGGTAAAGAGGCGCAGCTTTTAGTCGGAGGGGAAAAGCCTATTTTGACTACTCAGATTGCAGGCACAAGCGGAGCTTCGGGTACGAACGTTGATTATAAAGAGTTCGGAATCAAATTAAAGATAAGGCCGAGTATAGCTTCGGAAGAACGTATAAAATTAAGCGTTAATGTTGAAGTAAGCGATGTGGGCACAGCCGAAATCTTAGGTACAACTGCCAGCCCTACTGCCAAGGCATTTCCTATAGTCAAGCGGGTCGCCTCTACCGAGCTTTTTGTTGATAACGGCCAGACATTATCCATCGGCGGCTTGATAAAACAGAAGACCGAAGAGGACCTGCGCAGGTTGCCCTGGTTGTCAGATGTGCCTGTGCTGGGCCTATTCTTTAGGCAGAAGACTATAAAGATAGGCGGAGGAAGCGGAGAAAGAGGAAACACCGAATTATTTATTACTATTACTCCCACCATTATTAGCAAAAGGGAGCCTAACCCAGTAAAAAAAATAACCACAGCGGCTGTTTCTACTAGCGCAAGCGATGATATTACTGACCCGGTTGCGTTGTATTCGCGCATAATACAGCAGCGCATACGGGAGAACCTGATTTATCCTGATAACGCTAAACAGTCAGGTTTTCAGGGTAGCGTAAAATTAAGCGTTCACCTGTCTTATTTAGGTAAACTTTTAGATGTGGCGCTAAAGGAGTCATCCGGTTATAAGATGCTCGATGATAGCGCGCTGGCTGCGGCAAAAAGTATTTCTTCCTATCCGCCATTCCCCCCTACAATAAAGAATACGGAAATATGGGTAGATGATATACCGATAATTTATAAACTAGATTAAAAGATACAACACATGGCAAAGACTATCGCTATATTCAGCACAAAGGGCGGCGTTGGTAAAACTTTGATAGCCAGTAATCTCGCGGTGAGTTTAGGTTATTACTCCCGCAAGAGAGTTGTAGTTATTGATTTAGACCTGCAGGCGATAGGCGATATGCCCAAGTTTTTTAATATCCTGCCCAAAAAGTCCTTGCTGGACTTAGTTGAGAGCTTAAAGACTAATCCCGAAGGGACCACGGTAAAAGAATTTAGCACACAGGTAGAAAAATTCGGGATTCATTTCTTACCGGCGGTGCTTAGCCCGCGCCAGGCCGGGCATATAGATAACGAAAAAATAAAAGAGGCCCTCTTATTTTTAGATAAACATTACGATTATATTATTATTGATGCGGGTAGGGCTTTTACGGAATCGCTGCTGGGGGTATTTAACCATACAAACCTCATCCTGTTAGTAGTAACTCCCGATATCTTATCCGTCTATCAGACGAAATGGTCTTTAGATGTTTTGCAGTCGCTGCACCTTCCATTAAATATGATAAAGGTTGTTTTAAACCGCGCCCAGAGCTTAGGTGGTGTTTTATGGCAGGAGGTGCGTGCTGCCGTGCCTTGTGAAATAATCAGCCGCATTCCCTCTGAAGGCAAGATAATAGGAATGGCTTTAAACCGCGGGGTGCCTATTGTGATTGACAGCCCAAGCTCTAAGGCATCAGTAGCTATTAGAAGGCTGGAAAAGGATATGTTAGAAAGGGAAGATATTTTCTTGCAGCATCAAGAAATAGCTGCTTCTGCTACCGGCACCGAGGAAGCTTTATTTGTAAGAGAGGGTCAATTCTGGGAGAAGTTTAAATTAACCCAAGAACCCTTTGCCCCTGAGGAGGCAGAGAAAGAGAGCGATGAAATAATAGAGTTAAAAAAGAGCGTGCATCAGAAACTAATTGAAAAACTAGACTTAAAGCACCTTGAGATAGATATGACTAATACAGCTAAGGCAGCCCAGGTAAGAGAAAAAACAGAGCGGATTATCACCGCCGCCTTAGCCGAAGAAACAGGGTCGTTTATCTCCTCATTTGAAATAAGAAAAAAACTGGTAAAGGAAATTGTCGATGAGGCGCTGGGCTTAGGCCCGCTGGAGGACCTTATTAACGATCCGGAAATATCAGACATCATGGTTAATAATAAAAACCAGATTTATATCGAGCGCCGCGGCAAAATCTCATTATCCCCAAAAAGGTTCCTCTCCAATGAACAGGTGCGCCAGATTATCGAGAGGATAATCGCGCCATTAGGCAGGCATATTGACGAATCCATACCTATGGTAGATGCCCGCCTGCGTGACGGCTCGCGCGTAAATGCGATTATCCAGCCCTTGTCTTTGACAGGCCCGACACTTACCATCAGGAAATTCGGGCGCGAGCGGCTTACTATAGACGATCTTTTACGTATAAATACCCTCAGCGAGCCGATGCGTGATTTTTTGCGGGCCTGTATTATGGTAAGAAAAAATATGATCGTGTCCGGAGGCACAGGCTCAGGAAAGACTACTATTTTAAATGTGCTCTCTTCTTTTATCCCGGAAAACGAGCGGATCATTACTATTGAGGACGCAGCAGAACTTAAATTGAAACAGGAGCATTGGGTACGCCTTGAGGCGCGCCCCCCTAACATAGAAGGCAAGGGTGCGGTAAGCGCGCGCGACCTATTCCGTAATTCCTTAAGAATGCGGCCGGACAGGATATTAATCGGAGAATGCCGTGGCGCAGAAACGCTGGATATGTTACAGGCCATGAATACAGGCCATGATGGGTCTATGACTACAATACATGCGAATTCTACTCAAGATATATTATCAAGGCTGGACTCTATGATCCTGATGTCAGGAGTGGAGTTGCCCATAAGGGCTATTCGCGAGATGATCGCTTCAGCTATCGATATAATCGTTCATACGGCGCGCCTTTCCGACGGAAGCAGGAAGATCATGCAGATCACGGAATTAACCGGGATGAAGGATGAAGTGCATATTAACCTACAGGATGTATTTAGTTTTAAGCAAACAGGTATAGGCGCGGAGGGTAAGGTTTTGGGAAACTTCCAGGCAACCGGTTATATACCCTCATTCATTGGCGAGCTTAAGGTCAAAGGCATTCCTCTTCCCGAAAACATCTTCCAACCCTAGGGACACCCTTTTTGCCAATCGGGAGCCGCTCTTTCTGCTAATCGGGAGCGTGTCCCCAATATAATAATCCCCAATGCAAATAATTAATAATACCAAAAATACTGTTTTAGCTGAGAATGCAGCCGTTGCAGATACAATCCTTAAAAGAATGAAGGGCCTGCTTGGGAGGAAGGATTTTAAAGAGGGTGAGGCGTTAATCTTAAAACCCTGCAATTCAGTACACACTTTTTTTATGTCTTTGCCCATTGATGTCGTATTCGTTGATTCCAATAATAAAATTGTTAAAACAATTTCTGTTATGCCGCCTTTTAGATTAAGCCGCATTTATTTCAAAGCCAGCCTTGCTATAGAACTTCCCGCAGGGACAATCGCAAAAACCACTACCAAATCAGGCGACTTTATTTCATGTTAGGGACACCCTTTTTGCCAATCGGGAGCCGTTCTTTCTGCTAATCGGGAGCGTGTCCCTTTGTTTAACTTGAATCCGGAATATCCAAAAGTTTGTTTTTGTTGCCGAATACCCTGTTTCTATAACTGCTCCAGATGTACCCCGCAGGAGAAGAGGCTAATCTGGCTCTCACTGGGTTCATTTCAATATAGTATATGCAATCGAGAAGATAATTATCTTTTGCTATAACCATACTTTTAAACCTTCCCTGCCAAAGCCTGCCCACCTTTTCGTATTTATTATTGAACCAGACAGTGTAAGCCTGCGTTAAACCCTGCATGAATTTTGCTAAATCATACGGATATCTCGGTTCTAGTATCAAATGAATATGGTTAGGCATAAGACAATAGCCTAGTATTCTGAAAGCAAACCGCTTCTTGTAATGCCCTAGAATTTCCAAATATTTTTCTTTATCCGAATCATCAAAAAATATGGGCTGTTTTTGATTACCCCTGTTAATTATATGGTAACACACCTTCTCTAAAATTACTCGAGCCCCTCTGGACATCTTAATCACCCCTTTCATTATTAATAGACGTAAACCCGAATAATTTCTAACACAAAAACCTAAATATTATTCTTTAGGGACACCTTTTGCTTTGACAGAAAGAGCGGCTCTGCTTTGGCAAAAAGGGTGTCCCTAATGTCCAGTGTTGACAATTGGACATTTTTATGGTATGCTTTTTGTAGCTGAGAATGTCCAAAGAGGTGAAGGTATGGGTATAATCCACAAATTAAGGCCAGAAATTGAAAATTTCATTATTGAGCAAAAAAAAGAGGATCCTGCCATTAGTTGCCGCGGCCTGGTTTTATTAGTTCAAAAAAAATTTCAAGTAAGCGTTTCAAAATCCAGCATAAATTCAATATTTAAAAAAGCCGGTTTAAGTATGCCTGTTGGTAGAAGGCCAAAGAAGAAAAGGCGTAAATTGGAAATCTGCCTGCAACCCGAAGTTATCAAGTCTTTAACCGCGATAGAAGCCAAAGCAGCCCTCCCGACGGAAATTAAGGTGGAAAAGCCGCCTATGCAAGAGCCTGAGGCCGCTGCTGCGACGATAGAACAGAAACCAGCACCCGCACCAATTGAGGAAACAATGGAGGTAAAGGCGGAACTTCCGTCGGAAAGAGAGTGTATCGGAGCGATCTTGTTAAAGGCAATGGATTACCTTATCGGGGGGAGCGCTTATTTTACTGACAGGATCAAGAACCGCTTAAATCGCCAGGAGGAGGATTTATTAGAAAGGACTGAATCGCTTATCTATTTGGAATTATTAGGGTTAGATAAAGAGAAGATAAGCCAGAACTTCGGGTATTTATCTTCACTTATCGGAAGAAATCTTACGATAGAGAGTGTGTATTCATATCTTAATGAATTGCAATCAGATAGGATGATGGCCCCTGAACTGCAGCGAACAATAATTAATGCTCTACAAGAGGTACGCCTCCTCCAGCTAAATTTATCCGGGAGTAATATTTTGTATTTTGATGGCCAGGTGCACACTGTCTGGTCAACCCCGCATATTCCCTATGATTTTTCCTCAACTATCTGCAATATAAATGGTTATATAAATAGATATTTCTACAAAAATGAACCCTTGGTCCTTTTTATGGCCCCTGGTTATGATATTCCGACCGGAGAATTTTTTAATTTAATGCTTAGGTTGAATTCTTCTGAAAAGGGTGTTTATAGGTTAAGTATTTGCGGTGACAAACTTGAGGAATTAAAAAGTTTTTCAATTCAACATAGCGAAAGGCGAACTTTAATTTTTGGGCTTTGGCCCTGGCAGTTTGTAGAGTACCGCAAAGTCAAAAAACTGAGGGATTTTAGGCCCTTCATTTTTGAGGAACTCAAGAAAGAATTTTATATTGCCGAGATTGAGATTGAATTACTGCAACCAAATATAGGACAAATGGTTACGTTAAAAGGGGCTGCCTTAAAAAACACTCTTTCCGAGAAGACCCGCTTGGTTATCTTAAGTAACCTGACTTCGCAGGTGGTTAAGATTGATGATCTTGTAAGGATGTATTTAAACCACTGGCCTAATCTTGAAGAGGCGTTTCAGGATTACAGCCGTAAAATAGAGCTTTTTACTTACACCGGCACCTCCAAGCGTTATTTAGCTACGGAAGAATTTAATTTAGTAGGGGAGCCGGCTTCGAATATAAGCGCTTTTTTTAGCGGTTATCTTAAAGTACTGGACCTCTATTTTAGGAGGTATTTTTTGCCTCCGGGATACGAAAATATGGGTTTTCCGACGATAAAAGAGCGTTTTTACGGCTTAAAAGCCGCCTTAAAACAAGAAAATAAGCTCACAACTGTCACTTTCCAGCCGCCTCAGGGGTTTCCTTTTCAGAAGGATTTAGAGTACGCTTTGCGCCGCTTAAATGAAAGAGAGGTAATTTATGCCGGTGAAAGCCGTCTCTGGTTCAGAATTTAGAAAACGTTTTCTTTAACCCCCCAAATATCCTTGACACCTCTATATAATAGTGTTATATTTTAAGTGTCTCGCAGGAGGAATTAAAATGATACAGCGGGACAGTTTTAAGAGCGGCACGGAAATCCGCCTAAAGATGGCGGACTCGCCAAAGATGTATGGCGAAGGCAATTCCGCTATGGAGGTAGTGGATGCGCAAAGCCACGGAACGATGCTCGCTAAAAAAAGTTTTAATAGCTTCTACGCTTAGGGTCAAAGCGAGATGGTTAGCCGGGTTGCCGAAAGCCGACAGGATTTCGGTTTTTTATTTGTGAGTGAATAAAGAGTTTCAAAAAGTTTTTAATAACTTCTCCCGCTGTCTCCTTGGAAAACAAGATGCGGGATTAATTCGTCCGCCA
>CAKKQZ010000044.1:9785-13027 GCA_919902445.1 Omnitrophica bacterium GWA2_41_15
GGAGGTGAGCAAAAATGTTAAGAAGCAGAAAGGCGCAAAGCACTCTTGAATACATCATAATATTCACAGCTGTTGTCGGCGCGATACTTTGGGGGGCAAATACGATCATCAAAGGGAAGATGCAGAATATTATCAACCACGTAGGCACGCAGGCAGAAACAGCAGTAAACCATATTAACTTTCAATAATAATATTTTAAGTGAGGGGGTGAATATAAAATGTTAAGGCCAAGATACAATAAAGCGCAGAGTACTGCAGAATATGTAATCGTCCTTGGCTTGATAGTGGCTGCTGTAGTAGCGATGCAGAGCTATATCAAGAGAGGCTTTCAGGGAAGGATTAAGGACGCTGTGGATTTTAAGGATCAAGCCGGCCAGAATGCCAATGTGGTCCAGTTTAATACAACACAGTATGAGCCATACTATTTGACATCTACTTTTGAAAGTACGCGAAATTCCGAAGATAATGAACATTTGTCTCAGGAGGGCGCGGTAAACAGAGAAGTCGGCGAATCCAGCCAGAGGATAGGTAACCAGGTAATAGGCGCGGCACAGGCCCAAGGACAGTAATAAAGTATAATCCCTCGTTTCACTCGGGATCAATTTTCCGGAGAGTGGACGAGTGAAAATTGAGGAGGTGAGATATATGTTCGCAAGATTATCAAAGAAGAGGGCTCAGACAACATTGGAATACGCTATTCTTATCGGCGTGATTGTTGCCGGGCTCATTGCCACGCAGGTGTATTTGAAAAGAGGTTTCCAGGGAAAGTTGAAAGAGAGCGCGGATAGTATGGGCCAGCAGTTTTCTCCGGGGCACACACAAAGCAATTACACAACCAAGTCTTTCACTAACTCTACTGAAACCGTTAACAATCGGCAGGAAACTAAAACCGATATACATCTGCAGGAAACTAACAGGGTAGGCAATGAGGCCGTTGATAAGTTTGCTAATGAGCAGTGGTGGGTAAAATAATGCCATGCAATCACTAATTCATTCTTTAAGCTAAGGAGGATAGTGTATGCTTACGAAAGTTGGTATTTACCTGGTAGTTTTTGCAGGGGCGTTCTACCTTACAAAGCTCATTTTTCCTGTATTGCGCTCCAGTTACTGGCGCTGGCGTAAGAAGAGAATGGATAATATCACCCCAAAGCTTGACCATATGTTTTTGGAGATACCTTTGGCCAGGCTGATGGCGATAGACGTGCTTTCCCCTATAATAAGCGCAGCCCTCGGGTTTGTATTAACCAGAAACCTTTGGATTGCTGCCGGTTTCGCAGGAGCGGGGCTGCTTATTCCTATTGTGGTTATAAAGTTGCTTGAAGCAAAGCGCAGAAGAAAATTTGCAGGGCAGATTGTGGATGGACTATTAATTCTTTCAAGCTCGCTTAAGGCGGGCCTAAGTTTATTGCAGGCGATAGGCGAACTGGTGGAGGAGATGCCTCCTCCGATTAGCCAGGAGTTCGGCCTTGTATTAAGGCAGATGCAGATGGGTGTTGCGCTTGATGAGGCAATGATTAACCTGAAGAAACGCATGCGTATGGATGAGTTGGATATGATAGTTACCGCCCTTTTGGTTGCAAGAGAAATCGGAGGGGACCTTACAGTAACCTTCTCAAAGGTTATTAATACTATCCAGGAACGCAATAAGCTTCTTGGCAGGGTAAAAGCGCTCTGCGTGCAGGCAAAGATGCAGGGTATTATCATGTCCATATTGCCTATTGCATTCGGTATGTTTGTATATAAAGTTAATCCCGGCTTCTTTGACATCTTTTTAAAAGACAGTTTTGGCAGGGGACTTATGATTTACGCGGTATTTTCAGAAATTATGGGGATAATCTTTATACGCAAGTTCAGCAAAATTGATGTTTAATTCACGGTTGAACTTCTCCCGCTGTCTCTTTGGAAAGCAAGATGCGGGATTAATTCGCCCAAACAACTTACGTTCACTGGCGTTCCGTAAGTTGTGGGCTCATTAAGGAGGGTTTATAGATGGAGTTAATACTTATAGTTTTGCTCTTGACCTTAGGTTTATATCTTTTGCTCTATCAATTCAAGGCGCAAATATTCGGCACGGATGAAACGCATCTTCCTTCCCGGATGTTCCTGCGCAATAAACTTGAGATAGAGTTAGAGCAGGATAGGTATACTCAAAAGCCTGAGAAATCCTGGCTGTCTTTGACCGCCCGGTTTAAAGACCTGGAGCGAAAACTGCCAATACCCACCGCAGGTTTAAAGAGGAAATTAGTTAAGGCGGGTTTGCCTATGGGTATCCTGGAATTCCTGGCTTTTATGGCGTTATCGCTTACGGCTGTACCTGTGCTTTCTTTGATTATTCTCGGAAATAAATTCCCCAAAGATACAATTTTGATGGGTTCTTTAGTCATAGGTTTTTTTATACCTCAGATCTGGTTGAATAACCAGATAAAGAAAAGGCAGCATAATATAAGAAAGGACTTACCTAATATTATAGACCTGCTTAATTTATGCGTAAGCGGCGGTTTGGACTTTATGCTTGCGGTAAACCGAGTGGTCAGGGATTTAAAACCCTGTGACTTGACGCGCGAACTGGCAGAGGTTTACCGTGAGACGCAGATGGGTAAGTCCCGCCGGGATGCGTTAAAGAATTTTGCCTGGCGCCTGGATATGCCTGAGGTGCATTCATTCGTGCGCACCCTTGTGCAGGCGGACCGCATGGGATCCCCCATGGCAGAAGCTTTAAACATGCAGTCAGAAGAAATCAGAATAAGAAGGTTCCAGTATGGCGAGGAGATGGCATTAAAGGCGCCGATTAAACTCCTCTTTCCCCTTTTCGCCTTTATCCTACCTGTGGTCTTGATTATTGTGGGAGGCCCGATTATGCTGCAATTTGTCCGGGGGGGGATGAATTTTAACTTTTGATAAAGATGAGAAAAAAATTATCCGCTCAGAGCTCAATAGAATACCTGGTAGTCCTTACAGTAGTATTGGCTGCTATTTTGTCCAGCGGAATTCTAGGCCGCATACGCAATGCCTTTAATATATATTTTACCACTGCGGCTGGAAAAATAGTAAACACAAATTAAAAAGGCGGGGCATATGCCAAAAATTTTTTACAACAAAAAGGCGCAGAGTTTCCTGGAATATGTGATGCTGACTTTGGTGATTACCACCGCATTGGTGGCGATGTATCCTTATATGCGCCGGTCAATCAATGCGCGGTTAAAACAGATTCAGGTGGAATTGAATGAGTCCAAAAGGTAGGC
>CAKKQZ010000045.1 GCA_919902445.1 Omnitrophica bacterium GWA2_41_15
GGGTCTTTTTTAATAATGCGGCTTGTAAGCGCGATAACTTCCTGATTATTGCCTTTTTTAAATACATCCTTGGATTTTAAGTATAAAATATAGGAGCTTGGGTTTATGCTGGGAAGCCAAATATACAGGAATATAGATATAGATACCGATGCGGCCAGAAGGCAAAAGCGCGCAATCAACTTTTTATAACCTGAAAGCAATTTTTTAACTTTCTTTGAAACAGGCTTTATTTTTGCCCTGAATAAAACAAAATTAGGGTCGCCGTAAAGAATATAACTTGCCCAGTGCATAGAAGCTATTCCGTATTCCTTCATTAACTTAAGGCGGCTTAACCTTACGCATTCCCCGACAGGCTTTCCTGAAATAAGCTGGGTATAAAATTCTTTTGAAAACTCAAGGCTCACAGGGTCCTCTATCCTGCGCACCGCTCCGATATAATGCCTGACTCCGGAAAATAAAAATGCCGATGCCAAACTGTAATTCCTCTCCTGATAATCGGCGTCAAATGTATTTTTGTTATCAGCCGCAGAATGGCAGGCATTTGAAAATACCAGGTGAGGCAAAGAGGCTGCCTGGCCCATTGCAAGAATATCGCTTACAGTGAACTTCCCGTCACTTAAAATCCATCCGGAGCCTTGAGGATTAGCAGGCATATACTCGCAGTGCCCGGCAAAGTGCACAATATCATAATCGCAGATGTTTCTTTTTACATACATCCTGTCAATGTAGGTTGATTTAAAATCTACGTGCACATTATGCTTCCTGCGGTCAAACTGGTTCTTGATATTTAGCCCTTCTGTGTATGCGCTTTTAAGGTCATCGGTGGGATTTGCAAGCACCAACATTTTAGGCACACTTGAAAAATTGCGATACCGCACAGGGGTGTCAAAAGTTTTTGTTAACACTAATCTACCCAGATTAAAATTAAGGCATAGAAAGTTAGCCCCGTCGTAAAAGAGCTCCCATGGCACATTAATCAGCTCTTCGTCAACGGAAAGGATTAAGTTCTGTATCTGAGTGGATTTTAATTTATCCTTAACCTGCCTGCTTAGTAAACTCTCCCAAAGTAGCTGCCCGGATTTAGTAAGTTTTCCGAATAAATCCTGTTCCAGTGAGCCTTTCTGGCATGCCTTATTTAGAATTAATGAAACTTCAAGGCGTAATTTCTCTATTTCTGCGAATGAAACAGGGGATTGGCTGTAATGCCTTAAGGTAGAAACCGCATCCTTCTGCTCAAAAACGCTCATCTTAAGCGCCTTATCCTGCCTTAATATTTCTAAAACCAAAGCATCAGGTTCCTGCATTAGTTAAACCTTTATATCTAATAATATTGATGCGAGTTTTGCGCCTGAAGATACTATTTCTACTGTATATTTACCCAAAAAGACATGCTCAAAAGTTACCGAAGCGGAATCAGTAAGGTAAGACTCAAGCTCCAAGCCATCCTTCAGAAGGGTTATTCTCAGGTCTTTAATTATCCTTTGGGCCTGTTTTTCCTTTACAAGGATTATTAAACTAAAGGCCTTTGCGCCTTTATTTTCTATTTTTGCCTGGACCCTTATATCTTTAAAATCTTTAAGTATCGTAACTTCATCTTTGAAATCCTGTATCTTTCGGCTCCGCAAAAGCGGGGCCGGCACCAATTCGCTTCCCACAAGAATATCTCCGGTAGTATTTATTATCTCTAATATCCTTTCCTTAACTTTAAGCGCAATCTCCAACAGGGACGGCTGGCGTCCTAAAAGCCCCAAATTCTTTACACGGTTAAGCAGCTCTTCCGGCACATCCTTATTTTCAACAGCGTTAACCTCTAAGCTCATTGCAATGACTTCCGCGCAAGCTACGCAGCTTATTAAATGGGATTTGATGCGTTCGTTTTCTTCCTCGTTCAAGCGCCCCTCTAGAAAACAAACCAGATTTTCCTCATCCGGATGCGCTCCCTCTATCTTAGTATTATCCGCCCTCCACATTCTATAAACTGACCTGATCAAACCTTCAAATTTATCCTTCATCTTAAGTTTTCTCCTAATATAATAGACGTTAAAATATCATAAATCTAACGCAAAACCTTTTGTTTTAAAACAATCCCTTAACCGGCCGATAATCCGGGACTTTTGCATATCTATTGCGCCGCGCGAAACCCTGAAATGCTCTTTTAAAGTTTCCAGGCGTAAACCGCGGTTGATATGTAGCTCCAAAAAATATTTATCCTGCTTTTCTAATTTTTCGATACACTCTTTTAGGGTATTAAGTTTCTCTGCATGAATCAGAGTGTCAGGTATGGGGTTTGAATCATCGGGAAGGATGTCTTTTAGAGCTAAACCTTCGTTATCCTGCGCATCCATAGAAACAGCCGGTTTTACTTTTCGTAGGTAATCAATGGTAAAATTAATCGTAACCTGCCTCAACCAGCTGGCAAGGCTACAGCCGTTCCTGCCCCCAAAACTTTTTAATTTTCTATAATTATTGTCGAGCAATGACTGGAATACCCCTTGAAAAATATCTTCGGTATGTTCCTGGCTAGGGATAAAACCTTTGGCATTTAGGGTATTGTAGATGTAATTAAAAATCAGGCGGGAATATTTTTTTAAGAATTCATCCCAGGGTTGGCTGTCGCCTTTGACGCACCTCTGGATAAACTCCAAGTCACCCATGAGAGGATTATACTTCCTATTTGAAGAAGGTGTTTTTGACCATAAATGATGCGAAGACTATGGAAACCATAGACATGAGCTTAATTAGAATATTTAAGCTTGGGCCTGATGTATCTTTAAATGGGTCTCCGACAGTATCTCCGACAACTCCTGCTTTATGCGCTGGTGAACCTTTTCCTCCGTAATGGCCTTCCTCTATATATTTCTTGGCATTATCCCAGGCGCCTCCTGAATTAGCCATCATTATTGCTAAAACGAAACCGCTCGCAGTTGCCCCGCACAAAAGGCCTACTTCTGCTTCTATCCCCACAAATATGCCAACCGCAAGAGGAGCAATTATCGCCAGTAAAGAGGGAGCGATCATTTCTTTTTGCGCAGCGGCAGTGGCTATGGTAACGCATCTTGCGTAATCCGGCTTTGCTTCACCGGTCATCAGCCCTGCTATTTCTTTAAACTGCCTGCGCACTTCAACAACTATTTTTCCTGCAGCCCTTCCAACCGCGCGCATAGTCATTGAACAAAAGAAAAACGGCAGCATGGCGCCAATAAATAACCCCACCAATACATTAGGGTTCATCAGGCTTAAATGCATCTGTTTCCCTAGTAAAGCGACCTGATCCCTATAGGCAGCAATAAGGGCGAGCGCTGTTAACGCGGCTGAGCCGATGGCAAAACCTTTTCCCGTAGCAGCGGTTGTATTTCCTAACGCATCCAAAGCATCTGTCTTCTTTCTGACTTCAGGGTCAAGATGGGCCATCTGTGCATTGCCGCCGGCATTATCCGCAACAGGGCCATATGCGTCAGTTGCCAAAGTTATGCCTAATGTTGAGAGCATGCCGACCGCAGAAATAGATATGCCATAGAGCCCTGCATTAGGATTTGTTCCACCTCCGGAAAGAAAATAACTAAGCAGGATTGCAATACAGACTATTAATACAGGTAAGGCCGTAGACATCATCCCCACCGCAAGCCCGCCGATGATAACGGTAGCCGGGCCGGTAAGTGACTGCTCTGCAATAAAGCGCGTAGGTTTAAATCCGCTTGAAGTATAGTATTCTGTGCATAGGCCTATCAAAACCCCTGCGATAAGCCCTGCCAACACCGACCAGTAAACTCCTATATGCCCGGGTCCTAAAGTAAACTTGACAAGAAAATATGAAATTACTGCAACTATTATGGAGCTGGAAAAGACTCCTTTTCTTAAAGCCGCCAATAATGCGCTTTGACTTGCCTCTTCCCTGCTTTTTACGAAAAAAGTTCCGATAATAGAAGAAATAACCCCGACTCCTGCCATAACCATGGGGACTGTTACTCCCGCAACACCCAAACCAGCTGCAACGCCTAAAGCAGAGGTAGCAACAATAGAGCCTACGTAAGATTCATAAAGGTCTGCGCCCATTCCAGCTACATCCCCTACATTATCACCCACATTATCTGCGATAACAGCCGGGTTACGCGGGTCATCCTCCGGTATTCCAACCTCCACTTTTCCTACGAGGTCTGCGCCGACATCAGCTGCCTTGGTAAAGATACCTCCGCCTACTCTTGCAAAGAGGGCCTGTGAACTTGCGCCCATACCAAACGTAAGCATAGTAGAGGTAATAGCGGATATTTTATCCGTCCCAATAGGTATCGCGTGAGCGGAATAATACCAGTTTAGAAAATAATACCAGATGCTTAAATCCAATAACCCCAAACCTACTACTGTCAATCCCATAACAGCCCCGCTTGAAAACGCGACGCGCAAGCCCGAATTAAGGCTCTTCATTGCCGCAGCGGCAGTGCGGTTTGAGGATTTTGTGGCAATTGTCATTCCGATAAAACCTGAAAGGCCAGAAAAGAAACCCCCTGTAATGAATGCGAAGGGCACGAACATCACAAGGTAACCCTTGAACGCCATAAATAAAAGAATACAGAATACCGCAGCGAAGAATATAGAAACACCGATATATTGCCTTTTCAGGTATGCCTTTGCTCCGGTTCTTACCGCATTTGCGATTTCACGCATCAGCTCGGAACCCTCGTCTTGCTTTAAGATAAAAGCGGCAAGGTATGCGGCAAAAGAAAGTGCCAGGATGGAACCCACCGGAGCCAACAAGAGTAAATCAAAACCAGCCATTTTTAATGAGCGCATAACTTATGGAGCGTAAGCGAACATAAGTTACCTGCGCGAATTAATCCCGAGTCGCATGAGTCGCATTAGTTACAGTGTAAGCGACGAGGGATCACATCTTCCTCCCTTAGAATTTCTCCCAATGCAATACTTCGCCAAGCGGCCTTTTTTCTTTAATTCGGAAATCTTCCTCCAGCCTCGGGTGTCCGAGTGAAATAAGGCTTATAAGTTTAAACCCAGATGGAACATGCAATAAGTTGCTGATATCATTACAATACGGCTTTTTATCTCCGGCAACCCAACAGCTAGCTATACCTTCAGCTGTTGCAGCTACAAGCATATTTTGCGTAGCGGCGCACCCGTCTTCAAGGTAATATTTGGTATCAGAAGAATAAACAGCAATGCAGGCCTTTGCCTTTGAAACAAATTTTCCGTTTTCGGCAATCTCCCCTATTCTTTTTAAGATAGCCGGATCCGTTATGACAATAAACTCCCAGGGCTGGATATCCCTCGCTGTAGCCGCAAACCTACCGGCATCCACTATTCTTCCAAGCAGATCTTTTAGTATCGGCTTATCCTTATACTCCCTTATGCTCCTTCTTTTCTTTATTGCCTCTAATGCATCCATTTTTTGCTTTCAGGGAAATAATTTATGAAATCTTTTTTCTGATTTCATCGGGAATAGTCTTTGGTTTAAGGGTTTTATCCACACAGACCATGATTGTTTTTGCCTTTGCAACAACCTGGTTATTCCTGTTTTTTACTTCGTGGTCAAAATCTATGCGCGCGGCGGTTATATTGCTGATAACCGCCTCTACATCAAGTATATCTCCGTAAAAAGCAGGGAGTTTGTAATCAATTTCCTGCCTGGCCACGATAAACATAGTGCCCTGGTCAGCAAGCTCTTTGATAGAAAGCCCTTTATCGCTGAAAAATTCCGTGCGCGCCTCTTCCAGGAATTTAAGATAGTTGGCGTAATAAACCACGCCGCCGCAATCTGTATCGTGATAATAAATCTTTTTCTTCATTATAGAAAGTTTTACCCGGCGTAACGTTTAAAGATCAAACATGCATTGCAGTTTCCGAATCCGAAAGAATTTGATAAAGTAACGCCTACTTTAGCCTGCCTTGCCTGATTAGGCACATAATCCAGGTCGCAATCAGGGTCAGGATATTCATAATTTATCGTCGGCGGTATCAGGCTATTTTCTATTGCCAGCGCGCAGACTACAGCCTCGATTGCGCCTGCAGCGCCTATGGAATGGCCGATCATTGACTTAGTGGAAGATACCGGGACTTTATAAGCATAATCCCGGAATACCTCTTTTATGGCGAGGGTCTCGGCTTTATCGTTCAGTGTTGTTGATGTGCCGTGGGCGTTGATATAATCTATATCTTCAGGCCTTATTTTAGCGTCGTTTAAGGCCAGCGCAATAGTTTTCGCGGCATCCTTACCCTCCGGCTGCGGCATGACAATATGATACGCTCCGGAATTAGCGCCATATCCTATAATCTCGGAATATATATGCGCATTTCTTTTTAAGGCATGCGATAACTCCTCTAAGATAAGGACTGCGCCCCCTTCACCTAAAACAAACCCATCCCTCTCCTTATCAAAAGGCCTGCTTGCCTGCTGCGGCGAATCATTCCTTCGGGAAAGGACCCTCAGCACATCGTAAGCGCCGAAAGTAAATTCCGTTAAAGGCGCTTCAGCCCCCCCTGCAACACATAAATCCATATCGCTATCCTGGATGAGCCGGAAGGCCTCGCCTATCGCATATGTCCCTGAAGCGCAGGCATTGGATATAACCATATTCGGCCCGCAAAGCCCGTATTGAATAGCGATATGGCTAGCAACCGCATTAGGGGTTATCCTCGGGACACAACGCGCATTAAGCCGATGCAGGCCCTTATCATATCCTGCTATCATCTGCTCTTCATGAAAAAGAGCGCCACCCAACCCCGAACCTATAATAACGCCTATTCTATCCTTATCAACCTTATCTAAATCTAATTTACTATCATCCAGGCCTGTTTTAGTGGAAGCCAGGCCTAAATGCACAAACCTGTCAACCTTCCTTGCCTCTGTCTTAGGAATATAATCAAGGTAGCTGAAGTCATTTACCTGGGAGCAAATCTGAGACCCAAGGCTTGAAGCGTCAAAGGGAGTTACCCTTCCCACGCCTGACCTGCCTTCAATATTTGCTTTCCAGAATTCCTCTTTACCTATTCCATTAGAAGCAACTACGCCAAGGCCGGTGATGACTACGCGACGTTTTGACATTTATTTTTTAAATACTAAGAGCGCCTTCTCATTGTTATTGGTGGAAAGAATGATTTTCGAAGGGCAACCCGAAGCACAGGTAGTCCCGTATAGTTGTTTAATATCAATCCCTTCCTTAGCTAAATCAGAAGTAATAAGTTTTAAAACTCCCGGCTTATCCTCTAAATCAACAATTACAACTTCCTCTTCCTTTAGGGATTTATAACCGGCTTTTCTTAAAGCCTCGCTTGCGCGCAGATTATCATCGGTGACTAACATGATTTTTGCCTCATTACCGCTAGCGTATCCTGCAACCGCTTGAATATTAATACCCTGGTCTGCTGTTAACCTGGACATATCCGCTAATACCCCGATTTTATTCACCACCGTTACCACAATCTGCTTTCCTAAGTTCACTGCCTTTATCATACCACCCTCCCTTCAACTAGGGACGTTTCTTAACTCGAATATAAAGTGTCCCCAAGATGGGGACACTTTATAGCTAACTTAAGAAACGTCCCTATTTAATAATGGAACAAATAAATTCATAGCCAATAAGCTGCAGATTTCAGCTTCAAAATTAAAATTAAATTTAGTCAGGATAAAAAGTAAAATAGCCGTACCTAACCCAAATATTATTTTTCCCTTTCTTTTTATCGGGGTTGTTTTAGGTTCGATTAACATCACAAGTATAAAAAAATAGTTCAGGTAACCAAATCCTTTAATACCGAATAAAATTAAAAAAGCAAGCAGGTAAGCTATTATTATCTCTAATTTTTGGACTTTGTAAACAAAATAAACCCCAAAGGGGAGCATAATATACCAGACAGATGCGCCCTTCCATTTCGTAAAACCGTGAAAAAGTAAAACCGCCAGGAATATCCCTAATCCTGCGGGATTAAAGATATGCCTTCTATTGAACCGTATTATATGTTTTGATGCGACAGCAAGTATTGAGGTAAGCGAAAATATCCACCAAGGCTGAAGGTTAGAAAGAATGAACCCAATGATTAATGCAGAAATTACAGAACTGTCATCGAAGCGGACCTTCTCTTTTTTTAAATACATCAGCAAAAAATCTGCTGCTAGAGCAGAAAATACCGCGACTAATAAACCAAATAAGAATGTGGCATCTTTATTAACCGCCGAAAGATAAGCCGCAAAAATTATTAAAAAAATTATTAGTTGGAGTTTTAGAGAAGAGATTTTTAGCATAGCGCTCTGTTCAGGGACAGTCCCTCTTGCGAGGCTTAAGTTTTAGCTCTGACGGGGACAGTCCCTGTGTTCCTTTTATACCTGCGCATCAGCAAGGAGTTACCCACCACAGAAACTGAGCTGAAGGCCATTGCCGCACCCGATATTATAGGACTTAACAAGTACCCTGTAAAGGGATAAAGTAATCCGGCGGCGATGGGTATACCTATGCTATTATAAAAGAAAGCCCAGAAAAGATTCTGTTTGATCTTCTTCATCGCAAAACGTGAGAGGTCCAGCGCCGTAACCACATCCCTTAAATCATCCTTAATAAGGATTATGCCTGCGGATTCTATTGCAACATCTGTCCCTGTGCCGATGGCTATCCCTAAATCCGCCTGAGTCAATGCAGGCGCGTCATTTATACCGTCACCGACAAAAGCAACCTTTAAACCCTCACCCTGCATTTTCTTAATCTCACCAACCTTATCCTGCGGCAAAACTTCGGCCAGCACCTTGTCTATCCCTGACTCTTTGGCAATTGCCTGTGCCGTCCTTTTATTATCACCTGTAAGCATAATCACGATTTTGCCCATTGACTTAAGTTTTTGCACTGCTTCTTTGGAGAATTCTTTTAGCTCATCTCTAGCCGCGACTAACCCCATCAACCGCCTTTCTTTCGCTAACATCATAACTGTCCTGCCTTCAGCCTCCAATTTATCAAGGTCCCTGCCGGCGATACTGATATCTACGGCGTAATCACTCATAAGTTTTCTATTGCCAAAAAGGATTTCATTATTTTCAAACCTGGCCTTAAGGCCTTTACCGGGAATGGATTCAAAATCAGAAACCTCAACTAAAGATATTCCTTTTAACCGGCTGAAACTTACGATTGCGTCGGCTAAAGGATGTTCTGATTTCTTTTCTAAAGACGCTGACAAACGCAAAATTTCTGCCTCATTGTTACTGTAACTGACTGTATGTGTTAATGTGGGCCTTCCCCGCGTTAGCGTTCCGGTCTTATCAAATATTATCGCCTTAACCTCTTTAGCCATTTGAAGGCTTGCCGCGTTCTTGATGATTATGCCATTTTCTGCTGCTATTCCCGTACCTACCATAACTGCTGTGGGTGTTGCTAAACCCAATGAGCAGGGACAAGCAATAATCAAGACTGCTATGAATGCGGTCAATGCAAAAATAAAACTCTTACCCAATAAAAGCCAGATAAAAAGGGATGAAAACGCAATGATAAGTACGGTGGGAACGAAGATTGCGGCAATCTTGTCAGCTAATTCCTGAACAGGCGCCTTGGAACCTTGCGCTTCTTCTATGAGTTTGATGATCTGCGCTAAAGTTGTTTCCTTTCCGACCTTAGTAGCTTTAAACTTAAATGAGCCGCTTTTATTGATAGTGCCGCCGATAACAGTGTCATTTATATTTTTTTCTACCGGAATGCTTTCTCCGGAAACCGCTGACTCATCTACGCTTGAATAACCCTCAATAATCTTTCCGTCAACCGGTATTCTTTGGCCGGGCTTAACCACTATAATCTCTCCGACAACCAATTCTTCAACCGGTATTTCACGCTCAACACCTTCTCTTATTGCTATTGCTGATTTCGGCCTTAGGCTCATCAATTTCTTGATAGCATGGGAGGTTTTTCTTTTGGTACGCGCCTCAAGGTATTTTCCCAGCATGATAAAGCTGATTAAGAATACGGCAACTTCGTAATAAAGGTTATCCATTCCTAAAGATTTATTACCCAGCCAAATAGCAATACTCACAACTAAACTATATAGGTAAGCGCTCCCTACTCCTAAGGCTACCAGCGTATCCATATTAGCGCTGCGGCTTTCAACAATAGCAAGGAAACCGCGGGTAAAGAATTGATAACCGCATGCTAAAACCGCAGTAGCCAATAAAAACTGAATGAAGGCCATATTATCCATAATAATGTTGTGCATCATAATACCTACGCAAGGCCCCATGGAAACACTCATCAGGATACTTGATAGCGCTATAGCTATAATAAATTTTATTTTTAAACTTCTTACTTCCTTATTTCGGCGCTCTTCCTCTTTATCGGGCGATAATTCCGGCATCAAGGCCTTGTATCCTGCATGATCGATTGCCGCGATTAAATCCTTAACCTTTAATTTTTCCGCATCAAATTCGATATATGCCTTTTCCGCTACAAAATTAACCTGAGCGCTAAGCACTCCAGAAACTTTCTTCAGCGCGTTCTCAATATTGCCTGCGCAGGAAGCGCAATGCATCCCAGAAATATTTAAAATAATCTTTTCCATCTTATTAGTTAGGGACGTTTCTTAAGTCAGCTATAAGGTGTCCCCAGTACGGGGACAGTTTATATTCAACTTAAGAAACGTCCCTATTTTTATTTTAAAACAGTAAGAGTTCCTTGCATATGGGAATGCCCCGGTCCGCAATAAACGCTGCAAAAAATTTTGAATTTGCCTTCCTTGTCCGCAACGAACTCAACAACGGCTGTTTCCTTTGGCCGGATAACCGCATTCACATTGAATTCTGAAATAGCCAAACCGTGCGTAATATCAACAGAGGTTATGCTAAGCCTGGCCTTTTCTCCTGATTTTATTACTATCGGATCAGGCGTAAATTTGTATTTTGAAGCAATAACTTTTATCAGCCTTACTCCGTTTTGCATTTCTCCGGACAAAGCCGGACCCTGCGCAGTATTGCTTTCGTTTACCTGCGCTTCTACTTTTATTGTAACTTGAGGGTAAACAGGATCGTTAGTAGCAATAAAAATTTCTCTGGTTTGCTTACCTACTGTCATAGACGAATGCGCAAAATCCAAAGCTACTTCCAAATCCCCAGATTCACCGGGCTTGATTATTTCTTTCCAATCCTTAGGAGCGCCTGATATTGCAAAATCCGGGCTTTTATTTTTTCCTACTTTTAAAGAAGCAGTTGTACAGCTGCAGGAAACCCTTATATTAGTAATAATTAAATCTAAATTTCCTTTATTTTGTACTTTAAATATTTTGCTCACTTTACCACGCGTTTTATTGACATTCCCAAAATCAAAAGACAATGGTTCAAGGGTAATCTGCGGGCGTTTCTCTCCTGCCTCTTTGATTAACCTTTTTTCTATATCAGATTTTATGCGCTCATCAAGAATAGAATTCAAGGTATATTTCTTTGCAACTTTGTAGAAAATATCATCCTTACTTACCTTGCTTTCTATAAGCGCATCTATATACGCCTTCATCTCTTTTGCTTCAGGACAGACGCATTTATCAAAAGAATCATTGCAGGCGCAGCATTTAAGCTTGGAATAAATTTCTGATTTCTCTCGCTCAGCGATTAAATTGGTAGCGGGATCCCGCTTCGCGGGAAAATCATCTAAATTTTGCGCAAAAAGTACCTGAGAAAAAAATACTACTGAAAAAATTGCTAAAAATACTGCGCCTGCTTTCTTCACTCCTCCACCTCCAATTTCATTTATAAATATTATCAGCGATCGTGATGTTTATGGCCATGCATCCCCATTGGCATCTCATCCTCTTCGGGCATCTTCATCTTTTTCAACTCATGGCTATCCTTATGCCTAAATTCCTCTTCTACTTTTTTAATATATTTTTCAGGGTCTTTTTTGAATGACTCTATGCACGCCGGGCAGCAAAAATTATAAATCTTTCCCTGATATTCATAAGTTGCCTTTGTCTTTTCATCAATCTTTTCACCCGATACAGGACAAATCTTGTTACCTACATTCACAGATTCTTTTGTTTCTGTATCCTTATCCTTTGTTGCTTTTGTTGCGCCCTGCTCGTGTTCAGTATGAGCTTGTGCCAAATGCTTTTGGCTGCTATGTTCGCCTTCGCTATCACACATCATGGCAAATGATAACTTATTCATTCCGAAAATAAAAATCCCCGCAATTAATATTCTTAATACTCTTTTAAACATTTTTCTCCTCCCTCTATGCTACTACTAACTACTGCTCCGTCAAATTAATTCTTATGGATAAGCGGAATTTGACTCCGCACTTCCGCTAGGGGGGCAAGCCCCCCTTCGGCGCTCACTGTCGTTCGCTGAGCACCCCCCAAGCGTGGGGGACAATCTCCCCCACACCCCCTTAGTGCACTGTATATAACTCGTAAAAACTATCTTTACAGTGCACTACTATCTATTTTGTATATGGGCAGTTTAATGTCTTACCCGGGACACTTTACTACAGCCCTCTTTGCAATGGGCTACGGGCCTGAGCAGCCAGCGTATATAATTTCTTGCCATGCTTATGCACCTCCTTCTAAATCTTTTTCAGGTCATTGGTTAAGAAATAACTTAATATGGTCCGGATAACTACTATTGCTCCCAATATTCCCAGCCCTTGCCAAGTAGGTGTAATAATTGTTTTGATAATATCTCCGGAAATAAAAAACTCAAGCGCCAATACCAGATAACTTCCCAGCTTTACCCTGATAGCCTCGTTACACTTTATGCAATCCTCTTTTCGCAATAATTCTTTTTTCACAAATTCGCATAAGGCAATTATGATACCCCAGATAGTAATTAAAGCTCCTGTAACATTCAAGCTGAAGCTAACCACATTAATAATATTATGAAATATGTCCATTTTTATTTTATAAAACCTTTCTTCTTATTTATTCTCTTTACGATCTCCATTGCCCAGAGAGGGAAAGATGAAATTAACAGCACTAAAAACCAGTCAAACAATCCTAAGGCTTCAGTCTTAAATACCTTCTGTAAAAATGGCACATACACCACACTCATCTGCAACAAAAACGATACAGATGTCGCTAAGATTAATTTTTTATTGGTAAATATCCCTATCTTAAATAAAGATTCTTTCATATTTCGGCAGTTAAAGGAATGAAAAAGCTGGGAACATGCCAAGACAATAAACGCCGCAGTCCTTGCCCGCTCAATACCTTCCTTCTCAATAAATAAAACAAAGGTAAAGGCAAGCAAGCTGCAAAAGGCGATAAAGGCGCCTTGGGTTAACATTATCCAGCCCCGTTCTTTTGTGATCACGGGTTCATCGTTCTTACGCGGCGCCTGCTCCATGATCTTCGGGCTAACCGGGTCAACCCCTAAAGCAAGCGCAGGCAAACCGTCAGTTACCAAATTCACCCAAAGAATATGTATAGGCAATAATGGCGCCGGCAGCCCGGCCAAAGAAGAAATAAACATCACCAATATCTCTCCGGCATTACAGGATAAAAGATAATGGATAAATTTCTTTATGTTATCGTAAATACCCCTTCCCTCTTCAATTGCCGCCACTATTGAGGCAAAATTATCGTCTGTAATCACCATATCTGAAACTTCCTTGGTAACATCTGTTCCTGTGATACCCATAGCCACGCCAATATCAGCTTCTTTTACCGCCGGCGCGTCATTAACGCCATCGCCGGTCATTGCTACAACCTCCCCCAACCTGCGCCAGGCGCGCACAATCCTTAATTTATGCTGCGGGGAAACCCGGGCATACACCGGGATACGCCTGACCTTATCAAGAAAATCCTCATCATTAATTTTATCCAACTCCTCTCCGGTAAGTGCGAGAGAGCCCTCCTTAAAGAACCCTAATTCTCTGGCAATAGCCACGGCAGTATTCTTATGGTCTCCGGTAATCATTACTGTCTTAATGCCCGCCTCCTTACACTCAATAATCGCTCTTTTAACCTCTTCTCTGGGCGGGTCAATCATAGCGAGCAGCCCTATATAGGTAAGGCCTCTTTCAATCAGTTTTGCTTCGTATTTATCCGGCGCTTCATCCAAAACCCTGTAAGCTACAGCCAAAACGCGCATAGCCTGATCGGCTAAATCGCTGTTAGCTTTTAGTATATTTTGCTTTTCTGTATCAGTTAATCCAACACAATCATTTAATAACACATCAGGCGCGCCCTTAACAAAGGCGAATAATTTTCCGTCATGCTCGCGCACAATAGTCATCTTCTTACGCTCAGAATCAAAGGGGATTTCTTCTACAAAAGAATAATCTTTCTCTTGAGTTTTCTTATCCAGGCCTATCTTAGCGGCGGCGGTAAGTAATGCCCCTTCAGTAGGATCGCCAACTACTTTATAAACACCATTAGTTTTTATTAATTCTGCACCATTACACAAGATAGCACTAAGTAGGCACTGCTTTAAATTAGGATGATCTTCTAGTTTAACCGGCTGATTATTAAAAGATACCTCTCCTTCTGGGGCATACCCCACGCCGGTTACCTTAAATAATTTATTGCCGGTAAAAATACTCTGCACCGTCATTTCATTTTTAGTCAGGGTTCCGGTTTTATCCGAACAGATTACCGTAGCACACCCGAGGGTTTCCACTGAAGGGAGTTTCCTGACTAAAGCATGGCGCTTAACCATGCGTTGTACGCCTAATGCCAAGGCAATAGTTACTACCGCGGGAAGCCCTTCAGGGATAGCGGCCACGGCTAAACTCACCGCGGTTAAAAACATATCCATGGCCTTACCGCCTCTCAGCAGCCCCAAAACAAATACCAGCCCCACCAAAATAAAACAGAGGATTACTATCCGCTTCCCGAACTGCTCTAATTTTTTTTGCAGTGGGGTAGCCTCCTGTTCAATTTCCTGAATCATCCCGGCAATATTACCGAGCTCAGTCTGCATGCCTGTTTCGCACACTAAGGCCCTAGCCTTGCCGGAAGATACTGAAGTTCCCATATAAACCATATTGGCCCGGTCAGCCAAAGGGATATCTTTCTCTTCCAAACTAAGGGTTGTCTTTAACACCGGGGTGGATTCTCCTGTCAGGCTTGCCTCTTGAACGCCAAAATTAGAAGAAAGCCAAATAAGGCGGCTATCCGAGGGGACATTATCCCCTGCCTCTAATTCAATCAGGTCTCCGGGGACTAATTCATTTGAAGGTATTAGATCGTGCCTTCCGTCGCGGATAACCTTGACGGCTGGGCTGGATAATTTATTTAAGGCGGCTAAGGATTTTTCTGCCCGGTATTCCTGAATAAACCCTAAGATCGCATTCAGAATAACAATGCCAATAATGGCAAAGGCATCCACCCACTCCTTTAAGAATCCGGAGACCAGCGCCGCGCTAATCAGGATCCAGACAATGAAATCCTGAAACTGCTCAAAAAATATACTCAAAGGAGAACGCCCCTTTTTTTCTTTTAGCTGATTGGATCCGTACTTATCTAATCTTGAGCTTGCTTCCTGAAGAGAAAGGCCTTTGCTTGAGTCAGTTTCTAATCGCTTAATTGCTTCCTGTGTATCTAAGTGCCACCAATTATTCACTCTGCTTTCCTTTCTGACGCAATACCCCAAAATCCCCTCTCCAGATTACATAAAATACAGGCAAAATCACAAGTGCTAAAATAAGCGCGCTGAATAATCCAAAGATTATGGGCGCGGTGTAGCGCTTTAAGAATTCAGCGCCAATACCTGTAGCAAACATTGCCGGCATAAGGCCCAAGATGTCGGCAGAACAAGTCATTATTGCGGGCCGAAGCGCCCGGCCAGCGCCGCTAGAAACAACTTTATAAAGCTCATCCATTGTCTTTATCCGTTTCCCCTCGGCAGTAGCTTTATCCCATTCTGCATGAATAAAAGTAGTGATCAACGCACAAAGCGCAGCTCCAATTCCTACTACCTCCATCATTCCTGCCCAGACCGCAATAGACATATTAAACTTTAAGAACATAATGCTCCAAATTGCGCCTATTGCCGTAAAAGGCATTGCCAGCATAATGAAAACAACGGAAACAATAGATTTGAAATTAAAATAATAGATAAGAAAAATAATCAATAGCGTGGAAGGAATAAGAATGCCCAGTCTTTGCTTTACCCGTTCCATATATTCGTATTGGCCGCTCCAGGTAATAGAATATCCGGCCGGAAGTTTAACATTTTGAGCCACCGCTTTTTTGGCATCGCGCACATATCCGCCAATATCGCGGCCTGCCATATCCACATAGACATAGCCGGAAAGCAATCCGTTTTCATTCCTAATCATTGCCGGGCCTAAAGCCAGTTTTATATCAGCAATTTGCGCCAAAGGAACTTGGATACCTGACATTGTTGGCACTAAAACCCGTTTTAATTTTTCAATATCATCCCGAAACTCGCGAGCGTAGCGCACGTTTACCGAATAACGCTCCCTCCCCTCAACCGTCGTGGTGATACTTTCGCCTCCAACAGCAGACATGATCACCATTTCTGCCTCTTCAACTGATAAGCCATAACGGGCCAATTGTTCGCGTTTTAAATCAAAATCCACAAAATATCCTCCGGCAGTGCGCTCAGCATAGATACTACGCGTGCCGGTGACATCTTTTAGGACCATTTCAATATGCTCGCCGATTTTTTCAATCACTTTTAAATCCGCGCCAAAAATTTTAATACCAATGGGTGTCCGCACCCCTGTAGTTAACATATCAATGCGCGCTTTTATAGGCATAGTCCAGGCATTGGTTACACCAGGAAACTGCATCTTTTTATCCATCTCATTGGTCAATTCATCAAAAGTCAAAGGCCTTTTAAGGAAAGGTAAAAACTTACCAAACATAGGGACTTTTCGCCAGTGCTCGCGTGATTTTAGGATTACCGTTGTCTCCATCATAGAAAATGGCGCTGGGTCAGTAGAAGTTTCGGCTCTGCCTGCCTTGCCAAACACGCGCTCAACTTCCGGAAAACTCTTTAAGATTTTATCCTGCGTCTGTAGTAATTTTTGCGTTTCAGTAACCGAAATCCCCGGCAGAGTCGTAGGCATATAAAGAATGCTTCCTTCGTATAAAGGCGGCATAAATTCTGAACCGAGTTTCAAGAAAACAGGCACAGTTACAGCTAAAGCCATAATTAAAAGCACAATGACAAGTTTGCGCCGCCTAAATGCTAAACCCAATATCCTCTGGTGATGTTTCATCAGAAAGCGGGAGGCAAAATGATCCTCTAAATTTCTGGGCTTGGCCTTATGCAGAAAAATCATAATCAAAGCCGGAATCAAAGTAATTGAAAGTACTGCCCCAAAAAATACGGTAAATATTTGAGTAGCTGCCATAGGCCGAAAGAGGCGGCCCTCCTGTCCGACGAGGCTAAAGAGAGGCACAAAGCCGATAACAGTTACTATAAGCGAAGAGAATATCGGCGGCCCTACCTCTTTCATCGCCTCAATCATAATCTGGCTGCGCTCGCCGCTTATTTTACCTTGCTTTAATTCATTTAATTTAGTATGCACATTTTCTACCAATACCACGCCCACATCCACCATATCGCCTATAGCCAGGATTATCCCCATAATAGACATAATATTTACGGTAAGCTTAAGCCCCATCATAGGTATAAAAGCAACAAGGGCGCCTATGGGAAGAATTATTATCGGCATCATAGAGGAAGGGATGTGCAGGAGGAAGAAAATAATCATTGCCGCCACAATAATAAAATCTTCGATTAATACTTCGTTGATAGTTTCAATGGATTTATTGATGAGCTCTGTGCGGTCGTAGGTAGTGACAATCTTTACTCCTTCGGGCAGGCTCGGCTCTATTTCTTTTATTTTCTCCTTGACTCTATCTATAACACGAAGCGCGCTCTCGCCGTGGCGCATTACCACAATTCCGCCTACCACATCGCCCTTGCCGTCAAGGTCAGCTACACCCCTGCGTATATCCGGCCCTAAAGCGACGTTACCAATATTTTTTACCAATATGGGTGTTCCAGTTTTATGCTCAACTCCTACCACAATATTTTCAATATCCTTTACTGAACGGGCATAACCTCTGCCGCGCACCATATATTCTGCTCCGGAAAATTCCAACAACCTGCCGCCCACATCGTTATTGCCTTTACGTATCGCCTCAACAATTTGGGTAATGGGAATATTGTAGGCAAGTAATCTATTCGGCTCAATATTAACCTGATACTGCCTGACAAATCCTCCAATGGGCGCTACCTCGGCAACACCTGGAACGCTTTGAATGTAATAACGTAAATACCAGTCCTGGAAGGTCCTTAATTCGGCAAGAGAATGTTTTCCGCTCTCATCCACTAAAGCATATTGAAAAACCCAGCCTACCCCTGTGGCATCCGGGCCTAATTCTGTGCGCACCCCTTCCGGAAGACGCGGGATTATCTTGGAAAGGTATTCCAGGGTCCTTGAGCGCGCCCAGTAGATATCTGTTCCATCCTGAAAGATAACATAAACAAAGGAATAACCAAAGTCAGAAAAACCTCTTATAGCTTTAACCTTAGGTGCGCCTAATAAAGAGGTAACAATTGGATAAGTTACCTGATCCTCCATAATATCCGGAGAGCGGTCCCAGCGGGAATAGATAATTACTTGAGTATCGGAAAGGTCAGGAAGAGCATCCAAAGGCAGACTACGCAAGGCCAAAACTCCAGCCAAAGTAGCCATACTTACTAGGACAAAGACAATAAATTTATTCTTGGCGCAAAACTCAATTATTTTTTCTATAAAGGTTCTCATTAGACTTCCTTTTTGGCGTATCTATCAAACGGGACAGTCTCCTAACGGACCGAATTTACTAGCTTTGCCAGAGGCTGTCCCGTAACTGTTTGCGGGACAGCCCCCTTTGGGGACAGTCCCTACTGCTGATGTTGATGGCTTTGGCTATCGGAAGCCAAACCATCGCCCTCTGGCTTATGGCCTGTGCCTTCCAAGGCAGACTTTAATTTGCTTTCAGAATCAATGAGGAAATTACCCGATATAACCACTGTGTCGCCTTCTTTAATGCCTTCCAATACCTGAACATATTCTTCAGTTGAAACTCCCGTCTTAACCTCAACTGACTTTAAATGTCCCGCATTCAAATAAAGAAAAACTATCTTACGTAAGCCTGAATCCATAATCGCTTCGCGAGGCACGGCTAAATGCACTCCTAAATCAGAAGACATTTGCACATCCACATACATATCCGGCTTTAATAGGCCGCCTTCATTGTCTACTTTTATCCTTGCGCGGACACTTCTGGTCATAGCGTTAAATACAGGGTCAATAGCCACAATCTTGCCCTTAAATTCCTTAGCCGGATAAGCAGTAGCAGTAATAAGAGCCTCTTGGCCAAGCT
>CAKKQZ010000046.1 GCA_919902445.1 Omnitrophica bacterium GWA2_41_15
CGCCGATTTATCATCTTTTAATTCCTTAAGGCAGGAGCCTAAATCAACCAACGCTTCGAGATTGCGGGGGGAATATATTAATGCTGCGCGTAAATTTTCCAGCGCATCCTGCAATGACCCATTGTTTAGGTATATCTTTCCCAATAGTTGGTGCGCCTTGACAGAATAGGGCATTATGCGCAAGGCCTCTTTTGCCTCCTCCAAAGCGGCGGATTCTTCATGCATAAGCACAAATAAAGAAGCGCGCTTGAGATACGGCCAGGGATAAACCCTGCGTAAGCCTATTGCCTTTAAATTTACGGCAGGAGGATGGTATTTACTGAAATCGGCCCCGTATTTACTTATAAGTTCTTGGTTTTGCGCAATATTTTTTAAGAATACGACCCCAGTTTCGTCAAAGAATACCAGTTTCCAGTCAGGATTTTTATAAAGATAACCTATCAAAAAGGGGAGGTTTTCAGAAGTCAGGCTTAAAAGAACGGCTCCGATATTGTACCTTTCGAACACCCTTTTAGTAACTACGGCATTCCCCCGCATCGTTTCAAGGTATTGCGCAAAAAACTCCCGGCCATACATTTCTGTGCGTCCGTCGATAAACACCTTTATTTTCGGATATGCTTTTCCTATAAGATAGGCCCCGGAATTAAAATCGTTGAAAAGATTTGTGTTGATACCGCACTCGAGCAAAAAATCCACTGCTCCCTTTGGATAATTATTTTCCTGGACGCCGAAAAGAAGACTGGAGAATTTATTTTCTTTAAAATCATAATAGCCCTCATGAGCGATTTTGTCTATCCTAAGGCCTATCCAGAAAATAAAATAAATAGCCAGGCAGTATTTTATTAAAAAATACAGCGCCTGCCTTAAAGAGGTTTCTATCCTAACGTGTTCCGATGCCCGCTCAAGCGTAGGACTCAGATAGGATATGGTAACCATGTATGCGCTAAAGGCAAAGAATGCGATGTTGCGCACTGTAAGGCCGAAGATAAAGAAAAAAACAGAAAGGAATATTTCTGCTAGCTTTAGCCGCCTGAAATTAAGCGCCAAAAAACTAAAACAAAATGCGCTTATTAGATAATAAAAATTTCCTGTATAGGTTAACTGTACGAATGTCGGGCGCAATTCCTGGATATGCTTAAAAAATATGCTGTTCGTGCCAAAAAGCATATCCTTAAAGATGACGGCGGGGTAAAGTAAGCCCCCTACCCCTTGCGGATTAAACAGGCAGGCCAATAAAGACAAGAGGAAAAATTTCTGCAAGCGGCCATACCCGGCATCGCTCAAAACAAGTTCCTCTCTTCCACTGCGGGGAAGGAATGCGCATTTACGCCTTAAAAATTCGCTGGCTAAAAATAAAAATGTGGATAGGGGGCCTAAGAAGAAATAACCGTGGATATTCACCCAGAGAATTTGCACCAATAAAAGCAGCCAGATTATTTTTTTATCAATGTAACACCTTAGCAAATAAAGGTATAGCGAAAAAAAGAGCAGGCTGAAAATTTCCGGGCGTATATTAAAACGGCTGAGGCAGGCATAAGCGGTTACAAATAGAAATACCCCCACCTCAAGATAGGAGCATATCTGGCGGCGCCCAATGAGAAATAATACAAAGAAAGACATTAAGATAACGTAAGTCTGCAGCATTATAAGCCCTTCTGCGCTCCATTTGTTATATACTAATGCACAGAGCGCTTGAAAGAGCCACTCATGATCAACCCAGGGTTTTGAGTTTAGGGTAAAAGAGAAAATATCGAAGGTAGGGATAATTTTATTTTGCAGGATGTATTCCCCGGCTTTTAAATGCAGCCAGATATCGAGGTCAAAGATAGCGCGGTGCGATACTATAAAAATCAGGGAAAATACGCTGGCAATTACCAATGCCCCTAAGGTTTTATCCAACCTGCTCAACAGCTCATTTAAATTTAAATTATGCTTCATTTAAGGGTGAGTTTTATGGAAAACAAAACTTTTTTTCTCCGAAGGCCTTTCGAACCTTAGGTGAGATAAAATACCCAACCAATAAAATATGATAAAGGATAGAGATGGTATTCTTTGCCTGCGAAGGGATACTTGCCTCAAGCGCTCCGCTTAAGGAAATGATCTTGGCGAAGATAAGGGCTTTGCTTAAAATAACTACCGTGGCAAAAAATAACAATAGATGGTAGCTGCGCAAGTTCATTCGTAAAACCCCAAGCCCTAAAGAGAAAGAAATGGCAGCCGTTGTTAAGACAAAAATAACTACTTCAAGAGGCTTTGTGGATTTTCCCAGGATAAGGCTTGCGATCACAACGAAGAAAGTAATTAAACCGATGCCTATTTCGATAAGCCCAAATATAAATATTCCATAATTACGCTTTGGAGGCATAAGGTTTTAAGTGGTAGCGCTAACGGGATTTGAACCCGTGTTTACAGCTTGAGAAGCTGACGTCCTAGACCGGGCTAGACGATAGCGCCGTAGATTCAGCCTATTCTAATATAAAGGGGCTACCGGGTCAATAAATTTATTGACCCGGTTAGATAATATGCTATTATTGCGGTAGGATTATCTAAAGAAGGCCGCCGTCTCTCAAAGCTATTCATGTTTTTATTAAACAAAGAAGGGATGATCCCTCCTCCCGCCTTCGGAGGTACTCGCTCCCGCTGTTACCTTGGAAAACAAGAAACGGGATTAATTCGCGCGCATAACTTATGTTCGCTTACGCTCCATAAATTATGCGCTCATTAAAAATGGCTATAAATATAGGCATAGGCATAGGCCAGGATAAGGATACGCTACAGGCAACACGCGAAGCATTAAGGCTCGCAAAGTCAAATTTGCATGCGGAAAGAATTGACCTGGCAATAGTATTTAGCTCGGTTGACTTTTCCCACCAGAATATTTTAAAACTTACCAGCGACATATTGGGGGAAACCCCCGTGGTCGGCTGCAGTAGTTTTGCCCTTATCTCAAAACAAGGTATTTTTAAATACGGTATCCTGGTTGCCCTTTTAAGTTTGCCGGAAGGGATATATCTTAGTACCGCCTTCATAAAAGAGATCAGCTCAAAATCCGTTACCCTTGCAGGAGAGGAGTTGGGGGAAAAATTATTGTACGGATTTAAAAATATCCGCCGGGATTTAAGCGTGATATTCTCTGACGGGCTTATGCACGATGCCGCCGGGTTCTTATGGGGGCTGCAGGAAAAACTGGGCAAAAGCTTTCCCCTTGCCGGCGCGTCAGCTTCGGATAACCTTGTTTTTAAAAAAACTTACCAATATTGTGCAAATGAGGTATTTAGCGACGGAGCCTGCGGCATTCTCTGGGGAGGAAAATTAAATTTTGGTTTGGGCTTAAAACACGGCTGGAAGCCTCTGGGCAAACCGCGCTACGTTACTAAGGCGAGCGGCAACGTGGTAAACGAAATAGACGGGGCGCCTGCGGCAACAATTTATGAAGAATACCTCGCTGCTGACTTAGTTAAATTAAGAGAGGAATTAAAGCGCATATCAATATTCTATCCTATCGGCATATTCCTTCCTGGAGAAGAGGAATATCTTTTAAGGAATATCCTCTCCATAGAAGATAACGGCGACTTAGTCTTTCAAGGAAATGTCCCGCAGGGAAGCATGATAAGGTTGATGATTGGCACGAAAGAGTCCTGCCTGGAAGCAACCCGGCAAGCAGCAGATGAAGCAAAGAGCGGATTGCTCGGAAAGCCGGGTAATTTTGTGCTGGTATTTAACTCTGTTTCGCGCTATATATTATTAGGCAGGCAGGTAAATAAAGAGCTTGAGGCAGTCAAGGAAATATTCGGCAAAGAAATGCCCATAATAGGAATATACACCTACGGCGAACAGGCGCCATTAAAAGCCATTAATTTCCAGGGTAGGGCGCATTTGCACAACCAGAGCATTGAAATCCTGGCTATCGGAGGATAGGCCTAATGTTAGGCGATGAAGGCATAATTAATCTGCTTGGAGCAGGCAGCCTCTTAGTTATAATCTTTTTGGTAATAGCGCTTATCCAGAAGATGGAGAAGATAAAAACCCTGCAGGCCGCTGTCAATAAACTGCAGAAATCTCTGGATGAAATGGACGAGCAGGCAAAACTTATCGTACGCATAGACATGGAGTTAAATAAAACCCAGGAAGAATTGAATAAAAAGATATCCGGGCTCTATGCCTTACAGAGATTGTCGCGCGAGATCAGCACAACCCTGGAAGAAAGCCAGATTTTTAAAAGGATTGATGTCGATTACTTGAATGATATGGGGTTTGAAAAGTCATGCGGGTTTTTATGGAACGTGGGCGAAAAAAAATTGCTTCTTAAGATAAATATCGGATATTCGCTTGATGAAACGAAGTCCATAGAATCGGCGCTTGATATAAATAGGGAAAAATATTCGGAATTGATAAATTTGATAAGAAATAAAAAAACCGCCTCTTCTATATCCTTGTCCGATTCCGCACTTAAAGATTGGCTCAAGCAGCTTTTTAAGGTTGAATCCTTTATTTTCTCTCCCATCCTTCCCAAGGAAGGAGATACAGGCTTCCTTTTTGTCGGCACCGAAAACACCGAAACTCTAATCAACGAGGGAGACGAAGAATTAATAACTATTCTTAGCAACCAGTTGGGCCAGGCATTAGAAAACGCCAGATTATTCGAAAAAACCTGGCATGCTCAACAAAACCTTGAGAACAAGGTAGGGGAAAGGACCCGCGACTTAACAAACGCCTTAAAAGAGGTTAAGATTACAAGCAAAAGGAAGACTGATTTTATCTCCAGCGTTTCTCATGAGTTAAGGACCCCCCTTACTTCCATAAAAGGATATGCCTCCATATTGCTTACCGGAAAACTCGGTGCCGTTCCGCCAGACATAAAAGAACGCCTGGATAAAATAAACAGGCATAGCGACGAGCTTGTGCATATGGTAAACGAGCTCCTGGATATAGCGCGCATTGAATCCGGAAGGATGCCCATGAATAAGCAGCAGTTGAATTTGAAAGAAATAGTGGAAAAGGCCTCAGATTTATTATCGGCGCAATTAAAAGAAAGAGGCATAGATTTCAGTTCAAGTATCCCTAATGACGCCAAAGCGGTATTAGCGGACCGCAGCCAGATTGAGCGTGTCTTTATCAATATTATCGGTAACGCCATAAAGTTTACCCCTGAAAAAGGAAAAATCAGCGTAAATGCGCATAAGGCAGAAACAGGGATACAGGTTGATATCACCGACACCGGCTGCGGAATCCCGGCAGAGGCGCAGGAAGCGATATTCGAAGAGTTCTACAGGGTGGATAACCCTATAAACCAGGTGGCAAAAGGCACCGGGTTGGGACTAGCGTTGGTAAAACATATTATTGAGGCGCACGGCGGAAAAATCTGGGTAAAAAGCAAGCTGGATGCCGGCTCAACCTTTAGCCTTATTTTACCAGAAACTTAAATAAAAATATGCCTATAAAAATACTCGTTGTTGACGATGACCCGGATATAAGGGATATACTAAAACTCACCCTCTCCGAAGAAAATTATGAAATATTCGAAGCTCCCGACGGAGAAGAGGCGCTTAAAATCATCAACGCCAAGCCGCTTGATCTGGTATTGTTAGATTATAAAATTCCTAAGGTCGATGGCAGGCAGGTGTGCCGGTTGATAAAAAAGGACCTGCTCTTAAGGCACCTGCCCGTAATCATGGTTACGGGAAAAGGCGACATCAGCGACAAGGTAAACGGCATCGACGCGGGCGCGGATGATTACATAGTCAAGCCTTTTGAGCCGAAAGAACTACTGGCGCGCATCCGTATGATTTTAAGGCGCACGGAAAGAGACCTCGAAGCCAACCCCTTAACGCGGCTTCCCGGGAATGTCTCCATTTTAAACGAACTCTCGCGCAGGATAGAGAATAAACCCCGCTTTTCAGTCTGCTATATAGATTTGAATAAATTTAAGGCCTATAATGACAAATACGGATTTGAGCATGGTGATGAGGTTATTCGCGAGACAGCGCGTATTTTAATCCGCGCAACGCAAGCATTAGGAAACACCGATGATTTTATAGGGCATATCGGAGGGGATGATTTTGTTGTCGTCACAACGCCACAGACAGTTGATACCCTCTGCAAAAAAATAATAGAAGATTTCGATAGCACAGTACCTACTTTTTACGGAGAGAAGGATAGGAAGAGCGGGTTTATTATAGGGCGCGACCGCAAAGGCATGGAGCAAAAAGTTCCGCTTTTATCAATATCCATAGGAGTGGTTTCTAACGAGTTCGGGAAGATAGAGCATGTTGCCCATGTAGGAGAAATAGGCGCGGAATTAAAAACGATTGCCAAGGGTATTGAGGGAAGCCACTTCGTAAAAGACAGGCGCACTGCTGACAGGCGCAGCGGAGAGAGAGAGCCTTAAAAGAGAATAAAAATCCCGCATCAAAAGTATTTAGTGTTTTCGATGCGGGATAATTTTTGCGCAGGGGGGGAGTTGAACCCCCAAGCCTTACGGCACAAGCCCCTCATGCTTGCGTGTCTGCCATTCCACCACCCGCGCGTCAACTAATCTTTTTCGTACCTGATTTCGTCAAGATAAAAAGTAATGCCGCCGCGATTAGTATTGTATACGTTTCCAGTTTTTTAGTCAAGGCCACCGGCCCAGTAGCCGTTTCATATTTCATAACGCGCCTTTCGTCTCTTGCAATTCCTCTTTGAGGACCTGTAAGAATGCATCAACTACCTTCGGGTCGAATTGCGTGCCTTTGTTATTTGCGAGTTCTTCCATTGCCTTTTGCTTGCTTAAAGCAGGCCTATACGCCCTTGTGGAAGTCATTGCATCATAAGCATCTGCCACCGAAATAATCTGCGCGAATAAATTAATATTCTCACCAATTAGCCTATCAGGATAACCCTTTCCATCAAAGCGTTCATGATGGCCCCTTATTATGGAGAGCATCTCCTCACTTAATAAAACCGGCCTCAGTATATCCTCTCCTATTAACGGGTGCTTCCTGACTATCTCCCATTCATCATCAGTGAGTTTTTCCTTCTTATTTAAGATGCTCTCTGGAACCCCTAATTTACCGATATCATGGAGCACGGCTACTTCTTTTAAAAGCTCAAGCCTCTCTTCCGAGCAACCCAGCTTCAGTACTATCCTTTCGACGTAATCAGCAACCCTTTCCGAGTGACCTCTTGTATAGCGGTCCCTTGCCTCTAAAATACGCACCAGAGACTGCATTATGCGATAGAAATAATTGTGCAGTTTTCTTCTGGATTCATAAAGGCTTTGGGCCATTTTGTTAAACGACTGGGCTAACTTACCTATCTCATCATGGCTGCTTACTTTTACCTGATGCTGAAGATTTCCCTGCGCAATGCGGCGCGTGCCTTCCACTAATTTTTTTATCGGGTTAGTAATTCTGCTGGAGAGTAAAAACCCTAACCCTAAAGAAAGGATGAGCCCGAATACCAACACCAGAATTGACCTCCGGAGCACCTCTTTCTGTGTCCTGTAAACATCCTCTGCTTTCATATCAACTCCCAGCATGGCAATTGCCTTTCCTTCTTTATTGCGTATCGGCGCATAGCCAGACAGAAGTGCCCCCCATTCATCAACTCCCAGCTCTTTGTCTGCCGAGGGCCCTTCAAAAACCTTGAGCATCTCCGGAAATCTACTGGCATCATACTTATCTCCCGGATAGGATAGCACCTTTTTTGTCTCTGCCTCTAAAAATAGGTCCGGGTCTACGATAAACTGCCAAACCCCTTCTTTATCGGTCTTGGCCATGGTGTATATGTAGCGTATGGCCGGGTTTACCGACTTGACCTGCATTAATTTATCCGAGATAATTTTATATTGAGCGCTATTTATCCCGTCGCGGGTTAGTGGTATTGAGCGTAAAATTTCCGGGTCAACTGCCACAGTGGCTGTTTGAGCGATAATCATCAATTTATCCCTGAGCTGGCTGAATTGGGCATCCAGTGCAAATTTAGAGACGAGGAGGTTGCTTAGCGAGGCGGAAAAAAGCATGGCAAAAACCAACACCAGCGTAACCTTTACCTTAAAGCTATATAAGTTTATTTTCATCTTAAAGAATACTTGGCTGCCCGAACTGGACGCCAGACGAACTTCAGGACGTCAAGAAGTTACACTTCTAATTAAACTCTACAGGTGCCGCAAAAAGGGCATTTTTCTATCTTTGGGGCAACCTTTTACTGAAAACACAACCAATGCGACGCACTAGGCGTTCACGCTTTATGAACACTTTGTTCATGCAACGTGAACTTGATGCCTTATTTCCAGGTGCTAGGACGGATTAATTTAACACCGCCATCTATGGTTATTTCATCTTCAAATTGGCTAGTAGCCAAGTGTCTCTCTTTCAGCTTCATGTGGAAATCTACTACTTGTTTTAGTTCTTCAGCCCGTCTACCTATCGGGATCACTAATCCTATTCGTTTAGCGGGAAAGGTACCTTTTACGGCCTGTATGGCTGGTATCAAGTCACTATCTCCAGAAACGATTATCGCGGTATCCCATAAATCCTGAACAGCTGTCTGAAAAAGTTTAATAGCGATATTAACATCGGTCTGCTTTTCTTCAAAAGTCTTGTATTGTTTGTGGCAGATTCTACAGGTTTTGTCAGCATATCTAAAAGCTCCAAAAACGACCTCAACGCCTACAGACTGTAATGCTTTCACATAAGTCTGATGTTTAACTAACTTGACCTGATCCCAAGTAGTATAAGTAGTGAAATAAAGTACCTTGTCGATTTTATCGTGCGATGTCACAAAACAATGGGATAGTTTATTAAGGTTGAGCCATTTGTATTTATAATAGGAGGGATTGGAATCCAGGGAGTGGTAAAGATTAAAACCGTCTACAAAGAAAGCTATTCTATTCATAGGATAATAAAAAACCCGAACTCACGAGAAGTTCGGGGCCAGCAAGATACGAGATCTCACTGGGATGATGGCACTGTTTATACCACAAAGGTATGTGTTAGTCAATCTTTTTCTTTCCGCTTAAAGTATAACACATAAACTCGCTTGTTTAAAGGCCATCAGGGTTATCTAACAACTAAATGGTTCCCCCTTACTTCTTAATAATTTACGGATAGTGTATCTAAACTATTAATAATATCTGAAGATAAAGAATCAAAATATGATTTATCTTTTTTTACTCCTGCATCTCTAAATTCTTCGAACAGTATTTCTCTAAAAATCATCCTGTTTTCATTTTTAGGGTTTGAGTAAGCAAGATTCCTAGCGTTTAAGGTATCATAGTAGATAGATCTTACTTTTTCTTGATAATTAGCAGGGTTATTCTCTGCTGGGAAAAGTGTTTCGATTATCCAAGTTACAAGATTTTTATGCAATTCTTCAATTAGCAACCTTTTTTCATCAACTGAAAAATTAGCTGTGATTCTCTTAACCATAAAATCTATGCTGAAATAAGCACTCTCAAAATAAAGGTTCATAGTGCAAGGCGATATGCTTTTATTTGTCGAAGATTGTATTTCAGCGGATCGTTCAGTTACGACTCCTAGCAAAAAGTCACACATAGATTCAGCTATATCCTTAGCTATAATTCTAATTTTTTCGCTCATATCGCTTATCCTCTCTTTTTTACCTTTATTTAATTTAATCGATAATTTTCAAGATCAACAAAAAACTCATCGATTTTGGTAAAAACTCTCGCCATTGGAGCGGTGTAATTATTTCGTCTTAGCCTATCAATTGTGCTCTTTGCCTTATTAGCGAAGCATCCGTCAAGCAAAACATAATCACAGTAAGCCACGGGAACTACTGTATGATAAAAATCTCGCCACGAATTAGGGGAAAGCTCCTTGCCTTCTCGAAGAAATGACTTTAAAATATCGTCCTCAATATATCTCGTTGCAACAGGCAGATTCGCCCCCTTTGCTACTATCTTAATTCTTGATTCATACTTTTTATCCCTTTTTTTCTTTTCTTGTGACTCCGCAAGATAGGAATTGAATTTTAAATGAAAAACTTTTTTATATTCAATTATAACCGGATGATTTAAGTTAGTTAATAACCAATCAAAGCTCAAGGGTTTTATTGATTTCGTATTCATAATTACTGTATCAAAAAATGAAAATAACCGTTCATCCATAGGCGGGTTGACGTTATTATCGCCTTGTAACTTTTTATTTTCCTTTGCAATAACTGCTGCTGGAAGCACATCGATAAAACCAAGATTTTCTATTAAAGAGTCTAAAAATGATACATAAGATTTCAACTGCTCTTTATCGGTTACATCGGAAAGCTCGAGTATATGAATCCACGAAAATAATAAAGTCCCTTTCTTATTAAATAACACCGCTTTAAACTTATCCCTGTAATTACTTTTAATAACTATATCCATTAGTGCACATAAATCTAAATATATAGTCGGAGAAGTTATTTCCTGCATTTTTATAGGCTGGCCATTACTACCCATATTCAATTTAAGCATTTTTTAGTCTGTGTGATTCGCGCTGTCAGACGTCAAAGTGGCTGCCCCTGTTGGACGAAATCTGCAACTGGCTGTATACAGAAGAACCTAAGGTATTATATACGGAATTGTCTGCATTACAACTTGCATAACCTGAATATTATTTAGGTACCACTTATCAACATTACCATAACGAATAGAGATATTAATTCTTTATATTCCCCCTCAAAGTTCCTGTATTTTTATTTTTTAATTTCTTGAGGGATTATAGACAATGGGCCTGCAGACGCTATAGTTCCACTTGCTATTGTCTTTGGAGGAATATTAACATTATAAATAACATAATTATTGCCTTTACCGCCATCAATGATAGAAAGAAAATTACTACCCTTGACAATTTTTACATTGTCTATTACACTACTGGCGGCAATCTTTATCTTCTTTTCTACATTTTGGTCAGTAAGGTTTATTATCTCAAATTTTCCCTGATTATTCGCCTCTTCAATCTTAATTTCTAAAGACCCAAACTTAAAAACTTTACTCCCCCTTGAACACAGAAATATTAAACCAAGAAGTAACAATACAAGTATGAAAAAATGTATAAACGTCCGGCTATTTTTATTCAGAAAAATGGTTACAACAGCAATTAGAAATACTATCGAAAGAAAATAGAATAAAAACGATACCATCTTGTCTCCTCCTTCTATTATATTATCTTTTGAGAAACATTAACTGCCCCGCATGGAATCGAACCATGATAGTCAGATCCAGAATCTGAAGTCCTACCGATTAGACGACAGGGCAAAGCTTACCAGAGATTTTTTCTAATCCAATCGTCGGCTTTCTTTATTCCGTTATAGGCCCCTTTTACGTCTTCTGCAGCGCCTTCGGCAGTAGCACCTACTCCGGTAGCCACGCCCTTTAGCGTATTACAACCAGCCAGAAATATAGCGCCAACGAACAAAATAGCTGCTAAACCTAAGGCCTTTTTAATCGCCATACCTACTCCTTCCACACAAGTGGAACACCGGCCTATCCGATTGCGCAGCAGCGCATACTGGCCTATCCAATAAGGCCAGGTATAAGGCCGGGTGTCTATTTTATAAATTTACTCAAGCGCTCTTCTGTCCTCTTTTTTCCCAGATAGCATATCAACTCGAATAACCCCGGGCCGACAGTCTTTCCCGTAAGGGCTACCCTTATGGGATGGATTAATACCTTTGCCTCAATATTAAGCTCTTTAACCATGTCCCGGAAAGCAGCTTCGATATTTTCTACATCGAATTTACCGAGTTTCTCTAACCTCTCTGTAAAAAGTTTGAATTCTTTGGAAAAGTCCTGCGTTAAAAACTTTTTTTCCGCTGCCGGATCTATTTTTAGGTCTTTTGCAAAAAAGAAATCTGCCCAATCAGGAAAATCAGCCAGGGTTGAAAGGCGCGGCTGGAATAATTTTAGCAAAGAAATAATATAATCTCTATCGAGGTTATCTTTCTCTATATAATCTTTTTCTAAAAGCATCGGGATAACTTCATCCGCCAACTCTTGCGGGTCAGCTTTTTTTAAATATTGATTACTAATCCAGCTGAGTTTTTTTAAGTCAAAGGCCGCGGCGGCTTTATTAACATCTTTTATATCAAATAATTTTATCGCCTCTTTTATATCGATTATTTCCCTGTTATCACCCGGAGACCAGCTTAAAAGCAAAAGATAATTAACCAGTGCTTCCGGAAGGTAACCCATCTTCCTGTAATCCGAGATTGCGGTTGCATTTGTCCTTTTAGAAAGCCGGCCACCCTCTGCGCCCATGATTAAAGGCAGGTGCGCAAACTCCGGAATCTTAAAACCCAATGCCTTATAAAGAAGGGCCTGTTTTGGGGTATTGGATATGTGGTCATCCCCCCTGAGTACATGCGTGATATTCATTAATGCGTCATCCACCACGCAGGCAAAGTTATAGGTCGGGGTCTGGTCTGATTTTATCAACACCTGGTCTTTTAAGTTTTGCGCGTCAAATTCTATTTCACCGCGTATCAAATCATTTATTGTTATTTTCTGGGGCACTACCTTATAGATAATTGCCTCACCCTTGGCTTCTGTTTTCTCTAAATAGGCCTTCTCCTCTTTTAACAACTTACTGGCGTATTCTTTGTAAATATCAAACCGCTCGCTTTGATAATAAATTTCGTCCCATTTAAAGCCAAGCCAGTTAAGGCTGAATAATATTTCATCAAGGTATTCTTTTTTTGACCTTAACTTATCTGTATCCTCTATCCTTAAGACAAATTTTCCATTTTTTACCCGGGCATAAAGCCAGTTAAATAAAGCGGTGCGGCCTCCTCCTATATGAAGGTATCCCGTAGGGGATGGAGCAAAACGGACTCTTATCATTTTAGCCCTGACCCTTCTTCTAAAGCCTTTTTATTAATTTCAACTAGCGCCTTTTTATCATCCGGCGCGATAGCTTGAATAACTTCAGAAACACTTTTTAAACTTACAACTTTTTTCTTTGCCAAGAATAACCCAAGGGCTAACATGTTGGCTACTTTTATATTGCCGAGCCCCACAGCAATATCACTAAAGGGTTGCTCTAAGACATTAAGCTTGATATTTTTATATTTTGAAGCGAGAGAGCTATTAATAATCAACAACCCTCTTTCTTTTATTCTCTTCTTAAACCTCATCAAAGAAGGGCCGTTCATGATAATCAAGCTGTCGGCTTTTTCAATGTTCGGAGAGCCGATTTCTTTATCTGAAATTACCACCATGCAATGAGAAGTGCCTCCGCGCACCTCTGCCCCATACGCAGGCAGCCAAGTCACAAACTTATTTTCCCTCATAGCAGCTTCCGAGAGTATTTTTCCCAAAAGCATTATGCCTTGCCCGCCGGAACCGGCGATAATAATGCGCTCGGTCATTTTATCTTCCCCAAAGGGAATTCTTTAATCATGGAATTTTTTATCCACTCAAGAGATTGATTAGCTGGCATATTCCAGTAAGTCGGGCATGCTGAGAGCAGCTCCACAAGAGAAAACCCCACCTTATTTATTTGATTTTCAAATGCCTGCTTAATTGCTTTCTTGCTTTTTATTATCCCTCCGGGCGAATCCAATGATGCGCGCTCCACATATTTTACTCCGGGCAGCATCGCCAGCATCTCTGAAATCTTTAATGGCCAACCCTGCATCAAGCTGGTCCTGCCTTCTGGCGTAGTAGCGGTTTTTTGCCCCAGAAGCGTGGTTGGCGCCATCTGGCCTCCGGTCATCCCGTAAACAGCATTATTGATAAAAATTACGGTCAGGTTTTCCCCTCTGTTTGCTGCGTGTATTGTTTCATTTGTGCCTATGGCGGCTAAATCTCCGTCCCCCTGATAAGTAAAGACGATATTCTCAGGCCTCACCCGTTTTATGGCTGTTGCTACGGCAAGCCCCCTGCCGTG
This sequence comes from Omnitrophica bacterium GWA2_41_15, assembly GCA_919902445.1. Taxonomy (GTDB): domain Bacteria; phylum Omnitrophota; class Gorgyraeia; order Gygaellales; family Profunditerraquicolaceae; genus CAKKQZ01. The sequence goes on from CAKKQZ010000046.1 coordinate 13,869, forward strand.
CGCAGCTTCTGAGCAATCAAAATCCCAGTAATCATAGGCTACCACCGCGCATCCAACAGGGCATATCCCGATAACACGCTCCCTGATACCTAATTCATCCACTACCTCGGCAATAAGCCGGTGCGCAATACCATGGCCGCAACCAGAGCAATAGTGGGTTGATATATTTCTTAAAGATTTAGGGTGAGAAAATATTTTTTTCATCTTACAGCTTAAAACTTATGGCTTGCAGCTTTTTTATAATTTCTTCTTCCGTAGGCACGCCTCCTCCGGAACGGCCTAAAAATTCAACCGGGGCTTTGCCATTAACCGCTAATTGCACATCTTCTAACATCTGGCCGTAGGACATCTCTATAACTAAAAATACTAATAGCTTATCGCTTACCGCTAACCGCTGAAATATTTTCTTAGGAAAAGGCCACAAAGTGACTGGGCGTATTAGGCCTATCTTTTTCCCTTGTTCCCTTAATTTATTAACAACGCTTTTCGCTATCCTTGCCATAGTTCCATAGGCAACTACTATGATCTTTGCATCTTCTAAGAATAAACCCTCATACCGGGTTTCTTTGTCTTGTATGTTTTTATATTTTCCCTGCAGGCGCAAATTGAATTTCTCAAGATCCCCTTCCTTAAGGTAAAAAGATTTCGCTATGTTGGGCTTTCTTCCTTTACAACCTGTCAGCGCCCACGGCTTGGTTAATTGGTGAGTAGTTAATTGGTTAATTGGTCTTTTATTTTTCCTACTCGCTACTAACAATTCACCACTCACCACGAGGGGTTCCATCATCTGGCCAAGTATCCCGTCGCTTAAAATCATTACCGGATTGCGGTATTTATCAGCAAGGTCAAAGGCAAGAAACATAATATCGTATGATTCCTGAACAGATGCGGGCGCAAGTACTATGCAGTGATAGTCTCCGTGGCCGCCGCTACGCGTAGCCTGAAAATAATCTGACTGAGCAGGCCAAATATTCCCTAACCCAGGGCCTGCGCGCATAACATTAACAATCACTGCCGGAAGTTCTGCGGCGGCGATATAAGATATCCCCTCTTGTTTCAGGCTTATGCCCGGGCTTGAAGAAGATGTCATTGCCCGAGCGCCTGCTGCTGACGCTCCAAAAACCATATTTATTGCGGCGAGCTCTGACTCTGCCTGAATAAAGATCCTTCCTTTTTCAGGCATATGTTTTGCAAAATAGCCTATTAATTCATTCTGTGGGGTAATGGGGTATCCGGAATAAAAACCGCATCCAGCTTGAATAGCGCCTTCAGCAATCGCTTCATTACCAGTCATTAATATTTTTTTCATTTATATACCTCGATACAACAATCCGGGCAGACTATCGCGCACATGGAACAACCCAGGCATTCCGGGTTTTCTTCAAACTTCACCGGCTTTACTCCTTTTTTATTTAATTTTTTATCCGCACTTATAAAACCTTTGGGGCAAAAAGTAATACAGAGCATACATCCTTTGCATCTTTCCTTATTTATAATTATCTTCCCCATACTTTAGATTTAACTGTATCTGCTATCCCTTTTGCGGTCAACCCATATTTATCCAATAGTAAATCTCTTTTTCCATGAGGAATAAATTCATCGGGTAATCCAATCCTTACTACCGGAACCTCTAATATTTCAACCACTGCAGAGCCAAAACCTCCCTCTAATATGCCTTCCTCAGCGGTAAAAATAAATCTTGTCTTTTTGGCTATTTCCTTAAATAAATTTATATCCAGAGGTTTTATAAACCGCGCATTGATTAAGCTGCCACTTAATCCTTCTTTTTTCAAAATTTCTATTGCTTCATAAGATGGGCTAACCATGCTGCCAATAGCGATGATACAAAAATCCTTCCCTTCTTTTATAACCTGTGCTTTGCCTAATTCTACGGAAGAAAACACCCCGTCTTCCACAGGAATAGCAGACCTTGGATAACGGAGGGCTACCGGCTGATTTAAGCTGACGGAAAATTCCATCATCGCCTCCATTTCCCTGGCATCCTTAGGGGCCATTACGGTCAAATTCGGGATGTTCCTTAAATATGCGATGTCAAAGATGCCCTGATGCGTTGCGCCGTCTTCTCCGACGATTCCGGCGCGGTCAATGCAGAATATGACAGGAAGATTTTGCAAAGCAACCTCTTCGATTATCTCATCGTAAGCCCTTTGCAGAAATGTGGAATATACGGCCACCACCGGCTTAAGGCCTAACTTTGAGAGCCCGCTTGCAAAACATACGGCATGCTGTTCGGCAATACCTACGTCAAAGAACCTCTCCGGGAATAAATCGCGGAATTTATCCAGGCCTGTCCCTTCGGGCATGGCAGCGGTTATGGCAATTATTTTCCTGTCGCTACCGGCTAAATGCAACAACTTTTTTCTAAACACATCGGTAAAGGTAAGCTGCTTATCTGTTTGCAGCGCCAGGCCCGTTCTTGAATCAAACGGGCCTGTGCCGTGAAACCTTACCGGTTCATTTTCTGCCGGCGGATAGCCTTTGCCTTTTTTTGTAACCACGTGAAGGAGTACCGGGCCTTTTAAATGCATGATATTTTTTAAGGTCTTGATTAAAAGATTGAGGTTATGTCCGTCGATAGGCCCAAAATAACGAAAACCCAATTCTTCAAAAAGCATACCGGGAATGAATAATCCTTTAAGCCCCTCCTCAAACTTAGCAGCCAGTTTTATCAAGCGGCTTCCTTTTGGTATGCGCGACTTAGCAAAATTTTCCAGCGATTCCCTAAACCGGTTGTAAATAGGCAAGGATATGATTTTATTCAAATAAATACTTATCGCTCCTACATTAGGCGCGATGCTTAATTCATTGGTATTTAAAATAACGAGTAAGTCTTTTTTTAAGTGCCCTGCGTTATTCAGCCCCTCAAAACACAAACCGCCGCTTAAAGAACCGTCTCCTATCAGGGCCACTACTTTAAAATACTGCTCCGGAGCCAAATTGTAGTCCCTTGCGCAGGCAAGCCCGAGCGCCAATGATACCGCTGTCGACGAGTGGCCTGTGGTGAAAGGATCGTGACAGGATTCATCCTTGCAGGGAAAGCCGCTTATCCCCTGAAACTGCCTGAGCGTATCAAAACCCTTATTTCTTCCGGTTAATATCTTGTGGGCATAGGCCTGGTGCCCAACATCAAAAATGATTTTATCTTTAGTTACATCCAGGCAATAATGTAAGGCCAGGATTAACTCAACTGCCCCCAAACTTGAAGCCAGATGGCCTCCTGTCTGCGAAACCACTTCAATAATACGCTGCCTTACCTCGCTGGCAAGTTGAGGCAATTGCTCTAAAGAAAATCTTTTTAAGTCCTGCGGTGAATTTATCTTTTCTAACAGCATTATTCCTCGCTATCCTCAAGCGGCTTTAATTCAAATTCGCTCTTTTTGTTCTTAACCAGGATATCTATTTTTTTCTTGGCACTCTCAAGCCTCTGGCTGCAGGCCCTGGAGAGCTCAATACCTTCCTGATACTTTTTTAACGCCTCATCCAAAGTCAAATCCCCTTTTTCTAAGTCCTCAACGATCTTTTCTAATTTTTTTAATGCGTCCTCAAATTTTATTTCAACCATTTAATCCCTCCCTAAATAAAATTTTCGTCACCGCCCCGCCTCACATCTCGGCTGGCGTGCTAAACGGCGCTCCTTATTCGTCGCGCCAGCACCCTCAAATTTTATTTCAGCCATTTAAAACCTCCCTAAACTTCTTTTTGGCTTTGTCTGCTTTGCGGGACAGTCTCCTATTTATCGGCGGGACACCTTCCATTGAGCTACTGTCTTTACTGCTTTGACGGAAAATGTCCCGTAACTGTTTAGAGGCTGTCCCGTAACTGCTGCTTAGCAGGGACAGTCCCTGCGGAAGTACTTATTGCACTTCAATAATCTTACTCAAAAACGCTCCTTTGTGCAGCTTGGTCTTAACCATGTCTCCGCTTTTGACTGCATTTCTCTCTTTAATAATCTCACCCTCAGGCATTTTAAAAGTAATACTATAGCCGCGGCTTAAAATATTCAACGGGCTTAAATTAGAAAGCTTCTCAACTGCCTTATTAAACTGCGCCTCTTTTAATTTTATAAAATGTCCGATGCGAACGTATATCTGCCTGGCTAAATCCAGCATTTGTATTTTGTATTGCTGGATTAAAAGCGCGGGATTTAATAATGCTAACTTTTTCTCCTGGGCCTGGAATTCACTTATTCCTAACCTGAACACATTCTGCATACTTAAAACTAACCGCCTGGTAAGTTCGCCGGCCGCCTCTTTTAAATTTAAGGAGGTATCCAAAAAAGACCTCTTTATGTCTTGCGATAACTCTTCAACTTTCTGCCGCAACTCTTCTTTCTTAGGTATCACCAGCTCCGCGGCCACAGAAGGAGTGGGGGCGCGTAAATCAGCGACTAAATCCGCTATCGTCCAGTCGCGCTCATGGCCTACGGCTGAAATCACAGGTATCCTGGAATTGTATATTGCCCTGGCAACTACCTCCTCATTAAAAGCCCAAAGGTCCTCCATGCTGCCTCCTCCGCGGCCGACAATCATAACCTCGATTCTTTCTTCAGCAGCCAGGCTGTCATTTAAAAGATTAAAATCTTTTATTGCCTGCGCAATCTCATCCTTTGCCTTCTCCCCCTGGACCTGCACAGGATTAATAATAATGTTTATATCGCGAAAACGCCTGTCCAAGACTTTTAAGATGTCTTTTATCGCAGCCCCGGATAAAGAAGTAACTACCCCTATCCTCGCCGGAAGATATGGTATCGGCCTTTTATGCGCCGGCGCAAATAACCCCTCCTTCTCCAATTTTTGCTTCAGCTGTTCCAGGGCTAACTGCAGGCTCCCTACGCCTTTGGGCTCAAGTTTTTCTACAATAATCTGGTATTGCCCGCGGGCGGTATAAGCACTCACTTTTCCGGCGCAGATTACCTTTAATCCGTTCTCAATTTTGAATTTAACCTCGCGGTTTGCCCTTGCAAACATTGCCGCAGGTAATACGCTTGAGTCATCCTTTAAGGTAAAATAAAAATGGCCTGAGTGGTGCGCTTGAAAATTGGAGACTTCTCCCTCAATCCAAACTTCGCCAAAAGCAGCCTCTAAGATTAATTTTATATCCTGCGTAATTTGGGAAACTGTGAAGATGCGCCTTGGCGGCTTTAGATCTTTAGATTCTGTAAATAGGTCCTGCGTCATTTGGTTGCTTCAGCGCCTCTTTCTGCCGCAGGCGCTTCCTGCTCCTTCGGCTTCTTCTTTAAAACAACCGTCTGCACTGAATAAGGGCTTAACGACAATGTTTCCTGATAAGTATCAACGATGTTTACTTCTTTTTGCTCTATCGCTTCGAATTTACAGTTGAGGCTGCAAGAAGAATCAATACTATAGCGCTGATAGGCGTAAGTTTCTTTCAGTCCATTAACGGTTAATTTTAAACTACGCGTTTGGGATTCTAATTTTTTTGCCCTGACATTCAATTCCTGCGTTCTTTTCAGCAGGTCTTTGAGTTTCCTGGTTACCTTCAAGGAAGATATGCCTTCCGGTTTAAGCATGACCTTCTCTAACTTATCCGAATTTATTATATTCAACAGGGCCTTCCTCTCTGAGCCATTAAGCGCGGTGATATTCATGGAGAGGAAATTTGTGACTATCTCAGGGTCGATGTAGTTATAAATAATTACGGCGATATCCTCCCCGGATTTTGTAGCGATCACCCCGACAAATTCATCGTTGAGTCTTGATGCAAATAAACCGTTTCCTAAATGCGTTAGCATCTTGAAAACGTTGTATACGGACTTGGGGCCGCCCAGGGAAAATATCCCCACATTTCTAACAATCCCTTCCTTATTGTTCTGGAAATCCTCCAGGGCAAAATAAAGCTGGTTATCAATACCTGCCTCATGCATATTCTTAATACGGGCAGGAATAAAGCTTGCCGTTATATAAGATTTTTCCTTCCTTTCCGGCAATACGTTTGCGCTCCGGTCATAATTCCATTCGTCAACAATGAGCGGCGTATTCCTATCAAAATTAAAATATGAAAGCCAGTCGCGGATAAGCGTAACTGTCGGCTTTTTATAGATAGTATCCTGCTTCTCAGCTGCCGGATTAGTGGAATAACCGTGCCAACTTATAAAATCCAAAGGCAGGCGGTATTTATAGCAGAATTTAATCAGCTCATAAATCAGGCTTCTTTCCGGGGTAATGATGTTATTCCCGTCGAGATTCTGAAACCACCAGCTGACGCTAGGGCCCCCTACAGGTATATGTATCTTGGCCTCACTCTCCAGTTCTTTTACGGCCTCAGCAACCGTGCGGTATAAATTAAAATAGTCCTGTTTTCTCCCCAGGAAAAAATCATCCAAGTCAGGCGCATTCCATACCTCATACCAGATATTATATTTTTTGTTGCAGCTTAAATACCGGATCACCCCTTTTACAACAGACTTAAATTCCTTTAAATCCAGCGGAGGGCTTTTCTTATCCAGCACCCTTCCTAAGCCTGCGGGAGTACCGAATAAATCAAGGATAACCGTTCCTGCGTTATCAGAAATATTTTTTATGAGGCCCTCGTAATTCTCGAGTAATTTATTTTGTAACTCCTTATTCTTTGCCAGTTGGTTAATCTCCCAAAGGTTATACTCTATGCGGTAAAATCCGCTAAAGCCGACATCCTTCTGCCAGGCATCTAAAACCTCTCTTGTCGCCAGCTCCTGCGGCCATAAGGCATCCCGGTTAAAACCGCGGCCGCTCAAATCTATACAGGGCTTAAATATTTTAGGCAAAGGAACAGTTACTGAGTTAACATCCAGGTTAAATTCAAGGTCATCTGGCGATTGAGAAAACCCCTTAGCAGAGAAAAATAAACAGCAGGCAAATATAGCTATAAGGGCCGCGCAGGTTTTAATTATTTTTTGCATTTATAATTTTTTCTGTATGCGTATAATTGATTTTGCTTTTCCGCTTTTTTCATTTATGTCCATGACAACGCCATGGAGCTGCACATTGCCTTGCGCAACTTCTAACCTGATGGGTATTGCGGTAAGGAATCTTTCCAATACATCTTCAACCCTTCTTCCGATAACTGAATCATACGGGCCGGTCATGCCCGCATCTGTAATATAGGCGCATCCTTGCGGCAAGATTCTTTCATCGGCTGTCTGTATATGCGTATGCGTTCCTAAAACAGCCGATACTTTTCCGTCGAGATACCAGCCTAGGGCGGCCTTCTCCGATGTGGCTTCTGCATGGATATCCACGATAATTATTTTTGTTTCTTTGTATAATTCTTGCGCCGCCTGGATTGTAGTCCTGAAAGGGCATTCCAACGGCTCCATAAATACCCTGCCGTTAACATTCACGACGCCAACCTTAATCCCCTCTTTTGCCTTAAATACATTAAAGCCGCTTCCAGGGGCTCCTCTCGGAAAATTCAGCGGCCTTAGTATGCGCTCTTCGCGAATGATATACTCGAATATCTCTCTTTTCTTCCAGATATGGTCCCCGGATGTTAAACAGTCCACTCCGGCATCAAATAACTCTCCTGCCACCGGCTCGGTTATCCCTGATCCCCCAGCCGCATTCTCCGCATTTGCAATCACGAATTGCAGGTTGTATTCTTTTTTTAACCCAGGGAGGAGTTGTTTTATGGCTTCTCGCCCCGGTTTACCCACAACATCGCCGATAAATAAAATATTCATGGCTACTCACCTTTTGGCGTCTCTAACATTCAAGACTTATCTCGCTTGGTAGGGACAGTCCCCTTCGGGGACAGTCCCTGCTACAGTGCTTATTTCGCGTATTCTATGGCTCTGGTTTCGCGGATCACGGTTACCTTAATCTGCCCCGGGTATTCCATCCCCTCTTCAATTTTTTTGCGGATATCGCGCGCAAGGTTTATGGCATCACCGTCAGAAATCTTTTCGGGCTGCACGATTATCCTGATTTCGCGTCCGGCCTGTATGGCAAAGGACTTCTCAACGCCTTTAAAAAGATTGGCGATAGACTCTAATTTCTCAAGCCGCTTGATATATGTTTCAAGTGTTTCGCGCCTTGCGCCCGGCCTTGCCGCGCTAATAGCATCCGCTGCAACCGCCAAAACAGCATATAAACTTAAGGCTTGAGTTTCTTCGTGATGCGCTTCAATGGCATGTATAACATCTTGTGATTCATTGTATTTTTTTGCCAGGTCAGAGCCGATTTTCGCGTGGGTCCCTTCGATCTGATGGTCAACTGCCTTTCCTATATCATGCAATAGCCCGATACGCCTTCCCAGTTTAAAATCCAATCCCAACTCCGAGGACATTGTACCCAAAATAAAGGAAACCTCTTTGGAATGCTGCAGCGCATTCTGGCCAAAACTGGTGCGGTATTTTAAACGCCCTAAGAGCTTTATTATCTCAGGATGCAGCCCGTTCATTCCTGCTTCGAATGCCGCGCGCTCTCCTTCTTCACGTATCTTATCATCCATCTCCTTTTTTGTTTTCTCAACTATCTCTTCTATCCTTCCCGGATGGATTCTTCCGTCTAAAATAAGTTTCTCCAAGCTAAGCCGCGCTATTTCCCTGCGCACTGTATCAAATGCGGATAGCGTCACTGCTTCGGGCGTATCATCGATAATCACATCAACCCCAGTTGCCATTTCAAGGGCACGGATATTCCTTCCTTCCCGGCCAATAACCCTTCCTTTCATTTCATCGCTCGGCAGCGTCACCACGCTTACGGTAGACTCAACAGTATGCTCTGCAGCGCATCTTTCAATGGCCAGGCTTATTATCTCTCTTGCTTTTTTATCTGACAGCTGTTTCAATTCTTCTTCCTGCCTCTTAATAAATATTGCCTTCTCGTTATTCAACTCTTCGTTGAGGCGGCCGAGCAATATCTGTTTTGCCTCTTCAGCCGATAAGGAGGAAATCTTTTGCAACCGCTCCTTCTCTTCTGCGATTAATGCGTGCAGTTGAGTGTCTTTTGCCTTTAGCGCATCCTCCTGTTTTTTTATGTTCTCTCCTCTTTGCTCCATCTCCTTTTCTTTCTTCTCCAAAAGATCGAGCCTGCGGTCAATATTTTCTTCCTTCTGCTGCAGCCTTTTTTCTAAATTCGCTATCTCCTGCCGCCTGTCTTTTGTCTCGCGCTCAAAATCCTGGCGCATCCTGTAGAGAAGGTCCTTTGCCTCAAGCTCCACTTCCCTGCGTTTATCCTGCGCCTCTTTTTTTGCCTGCCCTAAAATATACTGAGCCTGTTCTTCTGCGCTTTGCAGCTTCTTTTCCGCTATATGCTTCCTTAACGCATACCCAGCGGCCGCAGCTATTAAAGCTATTGCCAAAAACAAAATAATATTTATCAACATATAATATTCAACCTCCTTCAATAAAAAACACCCGTTGTTAAAATAATCGGCTGTTTTCTAACAGTGGTTTTTTTAAGAAAAGATGATTCTGCCGACGTTTACATCCGTCGAGGTGGTGGGTATTCGGGGTAAGATTTGAAAGTCATATGCCAAGCCGATAGTAGCTGTTTTTTTAGAGAGTTTTTTTAAGAAACGGTCATAGTATCCCTTACCGCGCCCCAGGCGTTTGCCTTGTTTATTAAAGGCGAGCCCGGGCACAATCACCAGATTCAAGTATCCTAAATTAACGCACTGTTTAGTGACGGGTTCCAATATCCCATAAGGGCCCTTTACTAACCGTTCCCTGCCCCCTAATAAACAAGCTTTGATTATTCTATTTTTTTCGCAAACCGGCACAGTAACTATCTTGCCTGACTTTTTTGCTTTCTTAATCATATCCTTTGTGTTAACCTCACCGCCAAACGAGATGTAAAACATTACGATCTTCGCTTTTTTAAAACAAGAGCTTCTGAAAAGCTTTTTCTCAATTATCCTGCTTTTTCGGTTTCGCTCTTCCTCCTTCTGTGTTTTTAATTTCAATAAAATTTTACTACGTATTTGCTGCTTTGTCAATAAAACCCTAGTGCCCATGTTCATCATGCTCGTGGCTTTTCATTTCAAAAGGGGGCTCTTTTCCCTGCCTTTTATAATAGTCGGCCAATGCGGACCTGAGCGCTTCTTCCGCCAATACAGAGCAGTGCATTTTTACCGGCGGAAGCCCTCCCAATGCCTCTGCAACCGACCTGTTCGAAACCTTAAGCGCCTCCTCGATGCTTTTTCCCTTGATCATCTCTGTAACCATCGAGCTTGTAGCAATAGCCGCACCGCAACCAAAAGTTTTAAACTTAGCATCCGCGATAATGCCGTTTTCTATTTTTAGATACATCTTCATTACATCCCCGCAGATAGGATTTCCAACGGTACCCACACCGCTGGCATCGGGAATTTCGCCCGTATTTCTGGGATTCATAAAATGGTCCATCACCTTGTCGCTATAGTTTAAGTCACTCATATTATTTCACCATTAAAACTTTATGTGGCCTTTGCGCTCTTTTAAAATCCTTGGGGGGATGAATCTTTTTCATCTGGTCAAGTTTCTTTCTCTTCTCCAGCTCTTTATAGATTAAAACCCACGCGCAATCCCGCTCCTTATCCACTTCGCATTTACCTTTATCCATGCCACCGCAGGGGCCGTTTAAAAGGCCTTTAGGGCAAAGCGTTACCGGGCATATTCCGCCAGTAACGCCCAAAACACACTCGCCGCACATAGAGCATTTTTCCTGAAAATTCCCCTTGGAGTCCATTACCGCCCCAAATACGGTGTTTAAGGCAGGAAGTACCTCAAGTGAAAACCTATCGCTATCCTTTACTGACTGCACCCCTAAACCGCAGGCTAAAACTAAAATCGCATCTGCCTCGCGCAGCTTATTTATATTTTTGGCGAACTCTGTCTTGGTTTGAGCTGCAATACAGGGAGCGTTAGGTATAGCCGATCCTATAACCCTCTTTCCGTGCTCTTCTAAAAAGGCCTTCATATTAGCCAATTCCGGCTCCCCCCCTGTTTTACAGGTTGTAGAGCACTCCCCGCAGCCGATTAAGAATATATTTTTGTGGCCCTTTAAGCTTTCCAGTATCTCTTCAAGCGGCTTTCTTTCAGTGATAATCATTTTCCCTCCGAAAAATCAGAGTGCCTATATTTTAAAATTTTAACACATTTTAATGATGGGCGCAAGAAAAACCTAATCTTAGTCAAGCAAGGATTTAATTCTTTCGCATAATTGATTATGTTTTTCATGACAGGAATTGCTTTTTAAGTAAAAAGGGCTTAAACTTTTAGGAGGGTGCTTTTTGGGGTTATTTCAAATATGCCTTTATGATCTTTTGCTCATTGATAGGCCTGTCAGAACCGTCAACCGCAGTTCCTTCTATTTTTTCAACCGCATCATATCCGGATATAACTTCACCGAATATTGTGTGGCGCATATTCAACCCTAGAGTCTTGGCTGTAGTGATAAAAAACTGGCTCCCGTTGGTATTTGGGCCGGCATTTGCCATGGCAAGGATACCGGGCTTGTCAAATTTAACCTCAGCGCTTACTTCGTCTTCAAAAGGCCTGCCCCAAATTGATTCTCCGCCCCTGCCAGTTCCGGCCGGATCCCCTCCTTGAATCATAAACCCTTTAATTACCCTGTGAAATATTAAGCCGTTATAATAACCCTTCTCAATTAATTTTGTAAGATTTTCACAAGCCTTAGGCGCGATGTCAGGCATAAGTTTGATTTCTATCGTGCCTTGGTTTGTCTCTAAAACAACTGTTTTTTCATCCATGCAAAAGCCCCCTCTATGGCCAACAGAAATTAAACCTAAGATTAATACGGCCGCTAGGATATTTTTCATTATTGAATTATTATACCCCGCCGCTTGAAACAATACAAGCTAAATTGCCTCTTAAGCCTATTTACCCAGTTAGAAATTTTGCTATACAACCTACTCACTTGGTATTTCTAACGGGGTTTATTTTCTTTCTCTTTTGCCTTCTTTTCTTCGATTACTTTGTGCGCGATTTCTACTGGTACCTGCATGTATTTGGAAAACTCCATACTGGCGTTACAACGGCCGCTGCTTAAGGAGCGAAGGTTGGTGGTATACCCGAACATCTCGGCAAGAGGGACTTCTGCTGAAATAATTTTTTGTTTACCCTTGGTATCCATATTCAGTATTTTCCCCCGGCGGGAACAGATGTATCCGACAATCGCGTTTACGTATTCTTCCGGAGTAGTTGCTTCAAGGGACATGTAAGGCTCAAGAAGTACAGGCTTTGCTTTTAAAAACGCCTCCTTAAAAGCTAAAATCCCGGCCATTTTAAAGGCAAGTTCCGAAGAATCAACCTCATGGAAAGAACCGTCTATAAGGCTTACTTTAACATCCACTACGGGATAACCTGCATAAGCACCTTTTTGCATTGCCTCAACAACGCCTTTTTCAACAGCAGGAATAAATGATTTTGGTATTGCCCCTCCTTTTATACTATCTACAAATTCAAATCCTTCGCCTGCTGCAACCGGCGCTATCTCCATCAGCACATGGCCATACTGGCCGCGACCGCCGGACTGTTTTATATATTTACCTTCTGCTTCGGCCTTCTCCAGAATAGTTTCGCGATAGGCAACCTTTGGCTGTCCCACGATTGCCTCGGCCCCGAATTCTTCCCTTAATCTATCGACAATAATTTCCAGATGCAGCTCCCCCATGCCTATAAGGATAGTTTCCTTGGTTTCTTCGTCTGTCTGCACGAAAAATGTGGGGTCCTCTTCGGTAAGCTTGGCCAATCCTTTGCTTAGTTTATCCTGATCGTCCCTGCTTTTTGGCGCGATACTTAACGAAACAACCGGAATCGGGAATTGTATGGCTTCTAATAATACCGGCTTGTCGGGTGAGCAAAGGGTATCTCCTGTAATCGTATTGCCTAAGCCGATTACTGCGACGATGTCTCCCGCAAAGGCAAATTCTATATTTTCTTTTTGATTTGCGTGCATCTGCACAATCCTGCCCACGCGCTCCTTTTTATCCTTTGTAGCATTTAAAACATATGAACCCGTATAAAGGAATCCGGAATAAATCCTTATATAAACTAGTTTACCCATGTGCGGGTCGGCCTGCACTTTAAATGCCAAGGCGGCAAACGGCTCTTCCATTCCCGGGCTTCTTTGAAAAACAACTGCCGCATCATTTGGGTCATGGCCATTAACAGGCGGCAGGTCCTGCGGAGAGGGCAAAAATAAATTTACCGCATCCAATAATTTCTGTATCCCTTTATTTTTAAATGCTGCTCCGCAAAGCAAAGGAACCATCTTATTGGCAATTGTGCCCTTACGGATAGCCTCTACCAGCTCCTGCGCTGTAACGGACGCTTCTGACTCCAGGTATTTTTTCATCAACTCCTCGTCAAAGGCGCAAGCGCGCTCAACCATGATATGGCGGTACTCTTTTGTTTTTTCTTTGAGCTCTTCGGGAATTTCCTCAATGCGAAATTCTTTTCCCTGCGAATCCTCTTCGTATATATACGCCTTCATTTCTAAGAGGTCTACTACTCCGCGGAATTCATTCTCCGCACCTATAGGTATTTCCAGGGGAATGGCGTTAGCCCCTAAGTCCTCTTCAATGCCTTTTAAACACGCGTAAAAATCCGCACCCACGCGGTCCATCTTATTTACAAAAGCAATCTTTGGTACGTTATATTTGTCAGACTGGTGCCATACTGTCTCTGACTGTGGCTCAACCCCTCCGACAGCGCAAAAAACAGCTATTGCTCCATCGAGAACCCGTAAAGAACGCTCAACCTCTACCGTAAAATCAACGTGGCCCGGAGTATCAATGATTGTAATCCTGTGTTCCTTCCAGAAACAGGTAGTAGCCGCAGCGGTAATGGTGATGCCGCGCTCATGCTCTTGTTTCAT
>CAKKQZ010000047.1 GCA_919902445.1 Omnitrophica bacterium GWA2_41_15
TTCGTGCAGATAACTTACGTCGCACTTTGTGCTCCGTAAGTTATGCACTCATTAAGGAGAGGATAAGATGATTTGCCTTTTAAAATTATTATTTGTAATCCTGGCGGTATTTATCGCAAGGAATATACTTGTCTCGATATTTTTCTATGGAGAAATCAGGTCTGCTCAGAAAAAAGACCCTGCGGCAAAAAGTTTTTTAGAGGTACTTCTTTTATATCAGGGCCTGCAAGCGCAGGTAAATTACCGGGTTGCGCATTTTTTCTTTAAACTGCATATATTTTTCCTTGCGCGCCTGTTAAGCCAGTTTGGAAGGTTTTTTACCGGAATAGAAATACACCCCGGGGCCAGGATAGGAAAACGGCTTTTTATAGACCATGGCATGGGCGTGGTGATAGGCGAGACGTCTATTATCGGCGATGATGTGCTTTTGTATCAAGGCGTAACTTTGGGAGGCACGGGCATTGAAAAAGGGAAACGCCATCCTACTATCGGTAATAACGTTGTCGTAGGCACAGGCGCAAAAATACTCGGCAATATCACGATAGGGGATAATTCCTATATCGGCGCAAACGCCGTGGTTATAAAGGATGTGCCGCCTAATTCTACGGTTGTGGGCGTGCCGGGAAGGATAACCAAGCAGGACGGTAAAAAAATTGATATCAGCCTGGACCATATACATATACTTGATCCGATAATGCAAAACATAGAAGAGTTAGAGAACAGGATCAAAAAGTTAGAAAATAAATAGCTTTTTCTTTGATGCCGATTTTTATATATAATTCTTTCACCCGAAAGAAAGAAGAATTTATCCCCCTTAAACCCCCTCAAGTAAACATCTATACCTGCGGAGTAACAGTTTACGATGAAAGCCATATAGGCCATGCCAGAAGCCTTTATATCTTTGACCTTATCAGAAAATATCTTGAATATAGGGAATATAAAGTAAGGTTCGTACGCAACATCACTGATATTGACGATAAGATTATAAACCGTGCCAAAGAACTTAAAATTGACTGGCAGGAATTGGTTGCGAAATACGTGGAAAGATATTACGAAGACCTGGAGGCTCTGGGTATCCAAAAAGGGGATTACGAGCCCCGGGCAACCGAGAATATTACCGATATGATAAAACATATTGAGGGTTTAATTAATAAAGGTTTCGCCTACGCTACAGATAGCGGAGTATATTTTAACGTGCGTAAATTTAAAGATTACGGTAAATTATCCGGCCAGGGTATAGACCAGATGCTTACTGGCTGCCGGATTGAGCCTGATGAGACAAAACACGACCCTTTAGATTTTGCCTTATGGAAAAGATCAAAACCCGATGAGCCATCTTGGGAGAGCCCATGGAGTCCTGGCCGTCCGGGCTGGCATATCGAGTGTTCCGTGATGTCTCAAAAATTCCTGAAAACAGATACGCTTGATATACACGCCGGAGGCAGGGACTTAATTTTTCCGCATCACGAGAATGAAATTGCTCAGGCAGAGGCGCTCACCGGTAAGCCATTTGCAAAATACTGGGTACACCATGGCCTTTTAACTATTAACAGCCAGAAGATGGCAAAGTCTTTAGGTAATTTCATTACGATAAAGGATGCGTTAAAGAGTTACCATCCCGATGTCTTAAAGTTATTTTTCCTACAGGCGCTTTATTCAAGCCCTATTGATTATTCGGAAAAAAAAATGGAGGAAGTTACCGAATACTACAGGTCTTTTGTTTTATTATTCCGTGAATATAGAGAGAACCTTGTAAAATATGGCGAAGGAAGCTTACAGGAAGAAAAAAAGAAAGAAATCGATCGGGAATATCGCGAAAAGTTTATTCAAGCAATGGATGATGATTTTAATACCCCTGTTGCTTTATCCATTTTAAACCGCGCTAAATCAGATGCTTATTCGATGGTCGTTAATTTCTCACTTAAGGATAACTGGGGGAAATTTCAATACATCATAAAAATGATTGAAGAATTGCTTTCGAGCAATTTTGGTATTTTTACAAATAATGCTGACGTAGAGACCGATGATAGATTGTTGTCCGCACATGCTAGGGGTTTGCGTAAAACTGTCACGCAGGCTTGGATAGAAGAGATGAGGAAGAAAATAGAGCAACTAAGGCGTGAAAAAAAATATGCGCAAGCTGATGAAATAAAAGAAGAACTTAAAGCTAAAGGTTTTGAGGTTTTGGATAAGAAAGACGGAACCACAGAAGTGCGGTAGAAATTATGAGATTTAGCGGGTGGCTTGGGTGTTTTTGAAGCGCGTGAGCGCAAGAAAATACTCAAGACAGGACCCGCTAAATATCACGTAAGAGCACAGACACAACAGACGCTAAAAACATAGAGATGCCTATGAAAGGTAAATTCATAACATTTGAAGGGCCGGAGGGAAGCGGAAAGAGCACGCAGTCCAAGCTTCTATGCAGTTATTTAAGAAAAAAAGGCTTTAAGGTCATTTTCCTGCGCGAGCCGGGTGGCACAGTAATCAGCGAGAAGATAAGGAAAATCTTACTTGACGCTAAAAATCATTCACTCACCAAGGAAGCGGAGATGCTTCTTTACATGGCAGCCCGTTGCCAGGTTGTTGAGCAAATTATCAGGCCGGCTTTGTTAAAGGGAAAGATTGTCGTATGCGACAGATTTTTAGATTCAACTATTGCTTATCAGGGTTATGGATTAGGTATAGATATCAAGTTGATTAGAAGTATCGGAAACTTTGTTACCGGTAGGATAAAGCCCGGCTTGACTATCCTTATGGACCTGCCGGTTAAAAGGGGGCTTAAACACCGCGAGCTTTCCAAGGACCGTATTGAGAAGCGGCCGGTCGCCTATCACCTTAGTGTCCGAAAGGGCTATTTAAAATTAGCTGCCCAGGAACCAAAAAGGATAAAGATTGTCAAAGTGGAAAATGATAAAAACAAAACTCAGGGTAAAATCCGGGAATTGGCGGAAAGATATGTCATTTAATGATATCTTGGGCCAGGATAGGCCTCTAAACTTACTAAAAAGTTATATCGGTAAATCGCGCCTCGACGGTAGTTATCTTTTTACAGGGCCAGACGGAGTAGGAAAAAAACTTGTAGCTAAAACACTTAGCAAGGCAGTTAATTGCATGGAAAACGAAGTCGATCCCTGCGATAGGTGCGTTTCCTGTTTAAAGATAGACAGGGATGAGCATCCTGACGTATATATTATTGATTGCGATACCCTGATTTTAATCGATTCTCAAAGCGGTAATGAAAAAGCTGCCTCCGAAGCTATAAAGATAGGCCACATTCGCCAGTTACAGAAGAATATTGCCTTAAAACCGTATGAAGGAAAGAAAAAGGTGTTTATTATTGACGACGCGCATAACCTTACCCCGGAGGCATCCAACGCTTTTTTAAAGATACTGGAAGAGCCGGTAGAAAAAAGCCTTATTATCCTTATTAGTTCAAAGCCGTTTTTGCTTTTTAAAACCATAATTTCAAGGTGTAAAGTTTTAAAATTTTCAGGGCTTCCCAGGCCGGTGCTTGAGGAAATAATTAAAAAAGATTTCGGGTTTGATAATGATACCGCGCATTTCCTGGCATATTTCTCAGAAGGAAGGTTCGGCCGCGCCCTTGCCTTGAAAGATACAGGATTCTTAAGAGAAAAAAACATGGTTATTGATAGTCTCGCGCTTTCGCACAGAGTGAACCTTGACAATATAGATATAAAAAAAAGAGAGGACGTGCGTAGGTACCTGAATATACTCTCAACCTGGTTTCGCGATATTTATTTAATCAAGGCCGGCCTCACCGAAAAGGAAATTATAAACTACGACCGCAGGGATGAATTATTAAAACAAATGAGCCGTTTTACATTTGCGGATTTAGACGGAATCTTTAATTCAATATCGGATTCTGTTTTTTTTCTAGAGCGCAATATAAACACCAGGCTCCTGCTGTATAATTTAGGAGTGCAATTATGGAAGGGTTAATTTTAGCCAGGCTAAGAGATTCGGGCCAAGTTAATTTTTATGATAAAGGCGCTTTAGACGTACACGAAGGAGATTATGTCATCGTAGAGCATGACAGGGGCATGGATTACGGACGGATCGTTTCGCCCAAGGATGCCCATCCGGATAAAAATTACAAGGAGGCGCCTAAGAAAATAGTACGTAAGGCCGCGGAGGCAGATTTAAAGCAGATTCAGGAGAACAGGTGCCGGGCTAAGGATGCGTTTAGCGCATGCTTAAAGAAAATAAGGGAGCATAAGCTTGATATGAAGCTTGTGAAGGTAGAGTATTCTTTTGACAGGACAAAAATAGTATTTTATTTTACCGCTGAAGGAAGGGTTGATTTTAGGAATTTAGTAAAGGACCTGGCTAAGATTTTTAAGGCGAGAATAGAATTAAGGCAAATAGGTGTCAGGGATGAAGCGCGGCTTTTCGGAGGGTTCGGGCCGTGCGGAAGGGAACTTTGCTGCGCAAAATTTTTAAAAGATTTTGAGCCGGTGACAATAAAGATGGCAAAAGAGGAGGGGCTTCCTTTGAACCCGCCAAAAATTTCCGGGCTCTGCGGAAGGCTGATGTGCTGCCTTTCTTTTGAATACGAGAACTATAAACTTTTATCTAAAGGCCTTCCGCGCGAAGGTGAGCATGTGAATACCCAGCAAGGAAAGGGTAAAGTTATGGGTATTAATGTATTCAAGCGCACAGCGAGTGTCCTGCTGGATGAGGGCGGATTAATCGAGGTGAGTTACCAGGAAAAAGAGAATGGCAAATAAGTTTTATATCACAACTCCGCTATATTATGTAAATGCCTCACCGCACATAGGGCATTCCTATACCAATATTGCTGCCGACACATTAGCGCGCTATATGCGCCAGGCGTTGGGCGATGAGAATGTCTGGTTTTTGACCGGAACCGACGAACACGGCCAGAAAATTCAAAGGGCTGCAGAAGCTATTGGGTTATCCCCGCAGGAATTTACGGATAAAATGATACCGCAGTTTAGAGGACTTTGGAAGGCACTAAATATTTCTTACAATGATTTTATCCGAACGACCGAAAAAAGGCATATAGCTTGTGTCCAACGTTCACTCGAAATTCTCTTTCAAAAAGGCGATATCTATAAGGATAAATACGAAGGATTATATTGCACTCCCTGCGAAACATTCTGGCTGGAATCTCAGGCGCAAGGTATGTTATGCCCTGACTGCAAAGGTGCGCTTGAGGCTATCTGTGAAACCAATTATTTCTTCAATCTGGAAATTTACCAGCCTTGGCTGATAGAGTATATCAAAAAGAGGCCTGATTTTATAAAACCTCAGAGCCGCAGGAATGAGGTCCTAAGTTTTTTAACCTTAAATAAACTTTCTCCCCTATGTATTTCCCGCCCGAAAGAACGGCTAAGTTGGGGGATACCTTTGCCTTTTAGCACTGAACATGTTACATATGTCTGGTTTGATGCGCTTGTAAATTATATCAGCGCTGTAGGAGAGTTTGATGCGCAGGGAAATTACAAATCGCGTTGGTGGCCTGCTGATTTGCACTTAATCGGAAAAGATATCTTAAGGCAGCACGCCATATACTGGCCGATTATGTTGCGGGCATTAAATATAGAGCCGCCAAAGACAGTCTTTGCTCATGGATGGTGGATGGTTGAAGCGAATAAGATGTCAAAATCGCGCGGAAATGTAGTTAATCCGATAGAAATGGTTGAAAAATTCGGTATCGATGTATACAGGTATTTTCTCTTGCGCGATGTCCCGTTTGGCCTGGACGGTAATTTTTCCGAAGAGGCGATAGTGAAAAGATTTAACGGAGACTTGGCCAATGATTTAGGCAACCTTGTTTATCGCACGCTCACAATGATAGAAAAATATTATCAAGGGGATATCCCTCAAGGGGCGGGTTTTAAAAATGAACAAGGGAGAATGATTGCTAAAAAGATTGAGGATCTGGCTGCTGAATCAGGCGCTCTTTTAACAATCGCGGCAGATTTTAATTTCAGCCTTTCTTTAGAGAAAATCTGGGAATTGGTTAATACTGCAAACAAATATGTTGAGGAAATAAAACCCTGGAACCTGGCCAAGGAGAACAAGACAGAAGAGCTCAAGGCATTCATATATTTGTTAGTTGGAATGATACGGGAAGTCGCAAAAACAATAACGCCTTTTATGCCGCACACAGCGGCGTCCATTATCCAACAAATTGGTAAAGAAAAAATCCAAAAAGGCAATCCCTTATTCCCCCGCATCGAATAGGGACACCCTTTTTGCCAATCGGAAGCCGCTCTTTTTGCCAAAGTTAAGGCTGTCCCTTATAGAAAAAATGTTAGTTGACACGCACTGCCATTTAGATTTTCCTGAATTTGACAATGATATAGACGATGTTATAAGACGTTCTAAAGAAGCGGGGATAGATTATATTATAAATATCGGCTCCAGCTTAAAAGGTTCGCAGGCTTCTTTAGAGTTAGCGAGCCGCTATGAATATATCTATGCAACGGTAGGCGTACACCCGCATGAATCGGATAGCTTTGACGAAAAAACATATTCCGCAATAAAAGAATTAGCGAAGAAAGATAAAGTCGTAGCAATAGGCGAAACAGGGCTTGATTATTACAGAAATTATTCTAGAGCGGATAAACAGAGGGCCTTATTTACATCTTTAATTCTGCTAGCCAAGGATTTGGATCTTCCCCTGGCAATACATTCTCGCCTTGCAGAAGCCGATACTTTAAAAATATTAAAAAACGCGATGCCTGTGAGGTGCGTAATCCATTGTTTTTCCGGAAACGAAGATTTCTTAAAAGGATGCCTGGATTTAGGATTTTTTATTTCTTTTACCTGCAATGTAACTTTCAAGAAAGCGAAAGATTTACGCCACATAGTTAAGGAGGCACCGCTTGAGAAGATTTTACTTGAAACAGATGCTCCGTATTTATCTCCCGAGGGCCTTCGCGGGAAAAGAAATGAGCCCTTAAACGTAAAAATCCTTGCAGAAGCGGTCTCTGTTATTAAGCAAATAAGCGTAGAGGAAGTGGCTAAAGCCACTACCGGTAACGCAAAAAGGTTCTTTAATTTAAAAGGTGCGGGGTGAAATCCCAAGTTTCTATTCTAAAATGTGTTGGTTATGAGCCTGCCATAGTACAGGAGAGAGTAAGAGAGGCTATAGATTTAATCGGCGGGATTTCAGCTTTTATAAAGCCCGGAAGCAAGGTGTTAGTTAAACCAAACCTTTTAATGGCAAAAGAACCGGAATGCGGCATAACCACCCACCCTGAGGTAGTGCGCGCGGTAATCAAGACCTTAAAAGAGATCAATTGCTCTATATTTGTCGGAGACGGGCCATGCTTATGGAAAAATCAGATTAAAAATGTGGATGAGGTTTATGAACGCACGGGAATAAGTAAGGTCTGCCGCGAAGAAAGAGCGGAGTTGGTTAGATTTGATAAAAGGCGCTGGAGGGGGAATTTTCCTCTTTCAGTATGGTTGGACCACTGCGATCATTTGATATCCATCCCTAAATTCAAGACGCACGAATTTATGCTTATAACCGGGGCAATAAAAAATAACTTCGGGCTTGTGTCAGGCACCTATAAAACCGAGTTGCATAAAAAATATTTTGACAGGGAAGATTTCTCAAAGGCTGTGGTAGATGTGTATCAGGAGGCAAAGCCTTCGCTTACTATTATCGACGGAATTCTGGCTATGGAGGGAGATGGGCCAGCAAGCGGGGGAAAGTTGCGTAATCTTAATTTATTGTTGGCAGGTAGTGATTGCGTAAGTTTAGATAGCCTGATGGCTTTAATCATGGGGATAGAGCCGCTTGAAGTGATGACTACCAAAGAAGCAGCTGAAAGAGGTTTGGGCAAAGCCGATATTGATTCTATAACTGTGTTAGGTGAAAATTTAGAAGGTATAATTGGCCAGCAATTCTTGCTACCCATAACCTCAATGGGGAGCAGGCTTCCTGCTCCGGTAAAGAAATTGGCAAAGAAGCTGATAAAATACCTCCCTTGCGTTGAGCGGGATAATTGCGTAAAATGCGCTGCATGCATAGAGGCATGCCCTCAGCGCTCAATAACAATGGGTAAGGATGTAATTATTTTTGACTATTCTAAGTGCATATCCTGTTTTTGCTGTCAGGAGGCCTGCCCTTCTTGCGCGATTAAGGTAAAGAAAAGTTTATTAGCAAAAATACTCGGTCTTTAATAAAGAGGGGATACGCTTAGCTTTAGCAGAAAGAGCGGCTTTGCTTTAGTTTCAAGGGTGTCCCTAAGGAGAGAAATGGATATAAGGACAATTGAATGGAAAAATGGAAGCATCAAGCTTATTGACCAGACAAAATTGCCGGAAAAATTAGAGTATATTTATATCAAGGATTTAAAAAGCCTTTTGCATGCCATAAAGGCTTTAAAGGTGCGCGGCGCTCCGGCTTTAGGCGCAGCGGCTGCTCTGGGGGTATGCCTTGGCATAAAGCTTTCAAAGGCAAAGAGCTTCCCTCAATTTAATAAGGAGATGGATAAAATTATTTCTTATATAGCTTCATCCCGCCCGACAGCAAGGAATCTTTTTTGGGGGCTGGAGAGGATACGTACGGCCGCAATAAAAAATAAAAGTGAGCCGGTATCTTCAATAAAAAAAATATTGTTTAAAGAAGCCAATAATATCATTGAAGAGGACAGGGTTTCCTGCCGTAAGATCGGTTTCTACGGAGCAAAGTTAATAAATAAGTTCGATACCATACTTACTATCTGCAATGCGGGAATTTTAGCCACTGTCGATTACGGGACAGCTCTGGGGGTTGTCTACCGCGCCCAGGAGCAGGGTAAGAATATAAAGGTTTTTGCCTGCGAAACCCGTCCGCTGTTGCAGGGAGCTCGCCTGACTGCCTGGGAGTTAAATAAAAAAGGCATTGATGTAACCTTAAACTGCGATAACATGGCTGCTGCATTGATGGCGCAGGGAAAAATCGATAAAGTTATAGCCGGGGCAGACAGAATAGCGGCTAACGGGGATACGGCTAATAAAATCGGGACTTATAGCTTAGCTGTCTTAGCGCATTTTCACAAAATCCCATTTTATATCGCAGCTCCGGAATCTACATTTGATTTTAGTATTAAATCAGGTAAAGATATCCCGATTGAACAGCGTTCGCATTTGGAAGTAACCAGGTTATTTTCTAAAAACTTAATAGCGCCGAAGAATGTAAAAGTGTTCAATCCGGCTTTTGATGTTACGCCGCATAAGCTGATCACGGCTATTATTACGGACAGGGGAATAATTAAAGCGCCTTTTCTAAAAAATATCGCTAAAATTTTAGCTAAATAAAATGCTTGTCAAAGAAATAGGGGAATTTGGCTTGATTGAGCGGTTTAGGAAAGCCATAAAAACCGATTCTTCTGTTATCAGGGGCCCGGGTGATGACTGCGCGGTTTTAGCCTTTGATAAATCCAGATACCAGCTTTTTACATGCGATATGATAGTAGAGGGGATAGATTTTACCCTTCAGGATGACCCTTTTTTAGTCGGAAGAAAAGCCTTAGCGATACAAGTAAGCGATATTGCTGCCTGCGCAGGTATTCCGCGGCATTGCCTTGTATCATTAGCTATGCCGGGTAATATTTCTATCGGGTTTATAGACAGGCTATTCAAAGGTATGCAGCATATCGCAAAAAAATATAATATCAATATAGCCGGCGGCGATATAAGCCGGGCAAAACAGCTCACTATAGATGTTAGCATGCTTGGGATAGTAGAAAAAAATAACCTGGTTTTAAGAAACGGGGCCAGGATAGGGGATATAATTTTTGTAAGCGGGCCGTTAGGGGGTTCCATTTTCGGCAAACACCTTAACTTTACCCCGCCTTTAAAAGAGGCAAGGTTTTTAGTAAAGAATTTTAAAGTCAATGCCATGATTGATATCTCCGACGGGTTAGCCCAGGATTTAGGACATATTTTAAAGCAAAGCTCGGTTGGCGCCGTAATTTATGAAGATTTAATTCCTCTTAATAAGGAGGCGCGTAATTTAGCCGATGCATTGTATATGGGTGAAGATTTTGAGCTGCTTTTTACGGTATCCTGTAATGAGGCAAAGAAAATCCTGAAGCGCAAGAGCAGGAATTTTCACCCGATTGGAGAGGTAACGGATAGGAGTCTGGGTTTAAGGCTGATAGATAAAAGGGGGAGAGAAAAAATAATTACGCCTAAAGGGTTTAGGCATTTTTAGATGGAATTAATATCTAAATCAGTTAACGATACTAAAAGCATAGGCAAGGTAATCGCAAAACACCTCAAGGCCGCCGACATAATCTGTTTATTCGGGGAGTTGGGCTCAGGTAAAACCATGCTGGCTAAGGGTATTGCCATGGGGTTAAAGATTAAGGAATCTAAAGTAATCAGCCCGACTTTTGTGTT
Source organism: Omnitrophica bacterium GWA2_41_15 (assembly GCA_919902445.1). Taxonomy (GTDB): domain Bacteria; phylum Omnitrophota; class Gorgyraeia; order Gygaellales; family Profunditerraquicolaceae; genus CAKKQZ01. Next base: position 10,390 of record CAKKQZ010000047.1, read on the forward strand.
GATACGGGAGCATTATAAGGGTATCTTGCCGTTTTATCATTTTGACCTTTACAGGCTGAAAAACGAATGCGAGATAGCTGCAATAGGCTATGAAGAGTACCTTTATGACGATGGTGTTTCGGTTATTGAGTGGGCGGATAGATTAAAATCTTTGATGCCAAGGTATTTTTTGAAAATAGAATTAATATTCAAGCCGGGTTCATTAAGAAAAATAAAATTCAGCGCATCTGGGCTGCGCTACAAAGAGCTTTTAAGTAAAATAAATGAAGATATTAGCCGTAGATACCACCACTAAATTTTTGACCATAGGGGTATATTCTGACGGTAGGGTAGGCGAATATAATTTAGAAATAGGCCGGCAGCTTTCTAATTTAATCACCCTTACTATAAAAAGAGTGCTGGATGCCTCCGGGTTGGATATTAAAGATATTGATTATTTTGCCTGCGGCCTTGGGCCCGGTTCCTTCACCGGGATAAGAACCGGAATTTCTACAATAAAGGGCCTGGCCTGGGCTACAAACAAGCCGGTGATAGGGGTATCGACTTTGGATATTTTGGCGAAAAACGTAAAATGCACCGAGAAACAGATTGTTCCGGTTATCGATGCCAAAAGGGACCTTGTCTACAGCTGCATTTATAAAAATAAATCAGGCATATTAAAAAGGTCAGGCGCGTATATGCTTGTAGGAATAGAAGGCCTGTTAAAAAAAGTTAAAACCGGTAGTATAATCTTAGGTGATGCGGCGGGCCTTTACAAGGATACTATCCTTAAGAATTTAAAAGGGGCTGAAATTTTAGATAAGGATTATTGGTATCCCAAAGCGCATAATCTTATTGAGCTGGCATTGGAGAAAATCAAGGCAAATAAGCTTAACGATGCTTTTAATATCACGCCCCTTTACCTTTATCCCAAAGAATGCCAGATAAAAAAATGAAGAAATCGAGCTATGCCGGTTACAGGCCGACATGGGCACAGGTAAACCTGGGTAATCTCAGCCACAATTTTTCCCAGATTAAAAAACTGCTTGAGCCGTCAACTAAAATCATGGTTACTGTCAAGGCGGACGCCTACGGCCACGGTTTAATCCCGGTCTCCAAAAGGCTCTTATCAAGCGGCGTAGATTTTCTGGGCGCCGCTTCTATAGATGAGGGTATAAAATTAAGAGAAGCGGGGATAAATTTGCCCGTTCTTATAATGGGCCTTGCGCTAAAGAAAGATTTAGCCCCCATATTTAGCTACGGGCTTACTGCGACTGTCTGCGACGAAGAGTTAGCAGCAGCTTTAAATAATAAAGCGCGGGCTTTAGGTAAGCGCGCAAATGTGCATATTAAAGTTGATACAGGGATGGGCAGGATAGGGGTTTTGCCTCAGGATGCAGAGAAACTAGTAAAAAATATTAATAAATTGAAATATTTAAGAATTGAAGGGCTATTTACTCATTTTGCGCTCGCGGATAAAAATAAGGAATTTACTTTTTATCAGCTGGAGCTATTCAACCGCCTGATAAGTAAGTTAAATAAAAGCGGAATCAATATACCTTTAACGCATGCGGCAAACAGCATGGGTATTATAGATTATAAAAGCAGCCATCTTAATATGGTCAGGCCGGGCCTTGTAATTTACGGCCTTTACCCTAAGGAAAATTTAAAAATAAACCTAAAGCCTGTTTTGAGTTTAAAAACAAAAGTAGTTTTCGTTAAAAAACTCCCCAAAGGTTCAGGCATAAGCTATGGGCATGACTATATCACTAAAAAGGATACGACGGTTGTAACCTTACCTATCGGATACGGGGACGGTTATCCCCGTAATTTGTCCAACCGCGCTCCGGTTTTAATCAGGGGAAGGCGTTTTAAGATTTCCGGAAGGATATGCATGGACCAGGTTATGGTGGATACCGGGAGTTTTCCGGTTAAAGTGGGTGATGAGGTTGTGCTTATCGGAGAGCAGGGGAATAATAAAATCACTGCCGAAGAACTGGCCGGCCTTTGCGCAACAATTCCCTACGAAATCGTCTGCGGACTGGGCAGCCGTATCCCAAGGGTATATATTTAAGGTAGAGAGTTAATCAGGTATAAGCTGAATACGAGAGCAATTATATGGCTTGTTGAGGCAGCCAGGAGAGGAGGAAGTACCCCGCCCATACCAAAGGCTATACTAACGGCTTCCAGGATATAATATAAAAATCCCACCAGTATTGATACCCCTATAGAAGAAATGCCCGTAGCGCGCCTGCGCATTATCAGCGAAAAAGGGATCCCTAAAAGGACAATGACCAGGTTGGTAAACGGAGAAGCGTACCTTTGATAAAGGCTCACCTTAAGGTTTCGTATGACCGTGGTCGCGCCGCTCCTGGATAATTTCCAGATATAATCTTCGAGTTGCGCTATTGTCATAAAATCAAGGCGCTGCCTCTGGCTGATAAAATCATGCGGTGTTTCGGATATCGGCATTATTTCTTCTTCAAGATATTGCGGTTCCTCGATAATCTGCCCGTTCTTATCGAAATTATAAGTGATGGACTGATAAAACCTCCACAAGCCCTCCTGATAAACCCCTTTATTTGCCACTATTTTTCTGATTAGTTCCTGATGTTCATCGTGCCCTAAGATCACTATTCCTTCCATGGTGTTTGTTGCCGGGTAGAATTTATTGATATAAAAAAGCCGGTTTCTTAATCCGTACATGCATAGATTGTTTATGATCTCCTGTTTTTTTTCCTTTTGCTTCTTTGTCCCTTCGCCGAATTGTTCCCTTATTTGCTGGGTGATAGCCAGTGACTTTGGCACTAGCCTGTCGTTTACCCAGAAGGCAAATAAGCTCACCAGCAGGCCAAAGATGATTACGGTTTTGGTTATCTGAAAGATGCTTAACCCGGATGAGCGCATGGCGATAATCTCATTATTATGATTAAGCCTTCCGAAGGTATAGAGGGTGCTTAAGAGGCAGGCGAAGGGTGAAACCTGCGCAAACATTATGGGTAAGAAATAAAGGTAATACTGCATTAAAATGGATAGCTCTACGCGATGTTTTAATATGTCTTCTAGGTTAGTGAGGACATCGATGATGCAGTAAAGAAACAGGAAGATAAAGATGCAGGAGATAAATATTGAAACTACCGATTTTAGTATGTAGCGGTCTAAGATGCGCATAATTTGTAAGTCAGCGCTGCGCCGACTGTCCCGAATAAGATATTAGGTATCCACATGGTAAGCCAGGGGTTAATACGCCCCTGTATCCCCAATGCCTCGCATCCTATAAATAGCGGGTAATATATGATTATGATGAGTATCGCGATGCCTATATTGATGGATTTTTCCCTCCTGCGGGTGATTATGGCAAAAGGGGCACCGATAAGCATAAAAATAAAAGCGGAGAAGGCGAGGGTTATTTTTTCATTTATTTCCGTAATCAAAGGAGCAGGGTCGATATTCTCTTTTTTTAGTTTCGCGATAGCTTTTTTTAACTCACTGATAGTCATCTCTTTAGGCTTTTTTTCAATTTTGCTGATATCCTGCTGTTGCGCAAGGCTAAGGTTCATAAAATAAGTCTTAAAATTAAGTTTGTAGAAATTTTTCGGGTTTTCAAGGTCAGGTTCATCGCTTGTTCCATCCACAAGTTTTAATTTTATGGTATTTTTTTCAGGGACAGCTATAAACTCACCCGACCTTGCCACTATCGTGCGCGTGGGCTTGCCTTCACCCCGGGGTTCGTAAATGCGGACGTTATAAAGTTTATTTTTTTTCTGATCGACGCGATAAATAAATAAAATATACTTCTGGAATGAATTTATAAATACGCCTTCTTCAAATGCGGCAGTAGGATTTTTTATCCCCACCTCTTTTAAGGTCTTTCTGTAGGCAAAATGCGCGTATGAGGCAGCCCGGTCATTAAATACCACCAGCGCCAGGCTCAAAATCAAGCCTATAATAAGAAGCGGCAGGATAAGGCTGAATAGATTTATACCGCTAGCCCTTATGGCTACGATTTCGTTGTCGCTGGAAAGCCGGCCCAATGCCATAAGTACGGCGATCAATAATGATATCGGCAGCGCATAGGTAACAATGTAAGGAGTCATTAGCAGAAATATTTTAAATACGCTAAAGACATCCACGCCCTTATTGATGATAAGGTCGGCGATTTTGTTGAGGTTGCCGACGAGCACCATAACAAAACTTAGGACCCCCAGCGCTAAAAATAGAGGGCCGATAAACTCCTTTAAAAAATAATCTCTTAAGATTTTCATATTTTAATTGGCAACGGTGAGCACAAAAACGATATTTGCGCCTGCCTGTTTCAAAGTCAGCGCGGCCTCGGAAGCAGTAGCGCCTGTAGTTAAGACATCGTCAACTAACAGTAAATTTTTTCCCTTTACGCCTTCAGGTTTTATTACGGAAAAACTCCCTCTGATATTTAAAATCCGTTCATCTGCTTTCAGCTCCGCCTGCGTCTTTGTAAATTTATGCCGTATGAGGTTATTTTTTAAGATTTCCTTGTTGAATTCTTCGGCGATATGCTTGCTTAATATATCCGCCTGATTAAACTCTCTTTCGCGCAGCTTTATAGCATGTAAAGGCACGGGAACTATATAATCCATATATTTAATCGGCAGGTTATATTCCTTGATAAATCCAATCATCAGCTTGCTTAAGGGCTCCCCCAGATAGTCCTTGCGCGCATATTTGAATACGTGAATTAGTTTTTTGACCGCCCCATCGTAAATACAGGGGCTGAAGGCGCGGTCAAAATGCAAATTTATTTTTACGCATGCCGGGCAGATATTCTTGGTAAAATTTTCCTTTTTAAGCCGCCTGCCGCAGGAGTGGCAAAAAGGAGGCAGGTTCTTATTAATACTGCTCCAGCATTTTTTACAGATTAAATTGTCAATATGGGCGTTGTCAAGCTTATGTTTGCAAGCCAGGCATATCCTAGGGTAAATTATATCCGCCAGGCTATTTAGCAATGCACGAAACATATCGATATAATACCAATTAAACTCCCCTTTGTCAAAATCTTTAGGGACACCCTTTCTGCCAAAGCAAGGCCGCTCTTTCTGTTAAAGCTAAGGGTGTCCCTTAT
>CAKKQZ010000048.1:0-4630 GCA_919902445.1 Omnitrophica bacterium GWA2_41_15
CTGAGTCTGAACTATTAGCTAAACTAAGGATAAAGCCCGACCAACCTCTTAAGTTTTATCGCGAAAAGGGCTGTCAAGAATGTCGAGATGCAGGATACGCAGGGAGATTAGGTATTTTTGAAATTCTCATTCCTGATAGCGAGGTTAAAAAACTGATTGATAAAAAGGCGGCCAGTGGTGAAATTAGAAATTGTGCGATTTCTAATGGTATGAGGACATTGCGTGATGATGGGCTCAAGAAGCTTGAGAGAGGAACAACCAGTCTCTCTGAGCTCCTGCGGGTTACTCAGGAATGAGCGTCTCGGCTATCTGTACCGCATTTAAAGCAGCGCCCTTACGTAGATTATCCGAAACTATCCACAGCCAAAGTCCATTTTTGATGAAAGGGTCTTTGCGGATGCGACCGATAAAGACTTCATCTTTACCTTCCACATTTAGAGGCATAGGATAGAAGTTACTTTTGGGCTCATCTATTACCGCAACTTTGACAGTTGTCTGCCTAATTTTCCTCTTTTATCGACGATAACCCTAAAACCTACTCTTGACGGGACACAACACTTTTGGATTCCTGGTAAGATAAGATTCTGGGTGGCGGGGCAACTCCTACTGCTTTGAAGGCAAGATTTGCTTTAGCGGGAAATTCAGTCCTAAAGACTATTTCTTTTCTTCCTTCGGTAAGTTTTACTGCCTTAACTTCCCTTACTGCATCAAAAACCTCCTGATAAGAAGCCTCTTTATCTATAAGCTTTAGCTTGTTATTAAAGGCAATTTTAACCAAAAGGCTTAAGAATGAGACGAAGATATGCGCAATAATACGTCTTTCGGTGAAGTGGTATATAGGGCTGGTCTCCAAGTCGTCTTTCAAGTCCCTAAAAGAAGCCTCTATCTGCCAGAGGTCTTTATAGGCTAAAGCTACTTGCTTGGAGTCTAACTTGGAATTGGTAAGCAACACCCACTTGCCATCAAATTGACCCTCGGCTCTTAGGCGCTTATAGTTTAACTCAATCTCTCCCTTAGTGATATCAATGTATTTGCGGTAGCCATTCTTGATTATCCATTCCTTGGTGGTAGATTTTTCTATTTTCTTCTCTAAGACCTGCCTGAAGAATTCCCTCTTTTTTTGCTCAAGCTCTGCCTCCTTAGGATTAAAGCAGATGATGTATCTACCCTCGTTAGGAACCACTATTTCTTTGACATAGAGGTCTTCTCGAACTAGGAACATCCCGTCTAAAGAGAGGAATTTATCCTTCTTTTCCTGGTTAAACTGCCGCATCTTTACCCCTAAGATGTATTCCTGCTTTAGTTCATTAAGCTTAGAGATATTATCGGTTGAGACCATGCCTCTGTCAGCTACCCAGATAAGCTTAGAGATTTTGTACTCTTCTTTGAGCTTCTCTATGATAAAAAGGAAAGATTTTAAATCCGAGGTATTACCGGGAAAGACTTCACAAGCTACAGGCAGACCCTCTTTAGTCATGAGTATGCCGATGATCAGCTGTTTTAGGTCACCGCGTTTTTCCTTGGAATAGCCGTATTGTAAGATGTCGATATCCTTACCTTCGCCCCAATACTTAATTGATGTCGTATCAAACATCACCAAATCCAACTCCTGGTTAAAGAGATTAGCTGCCTTAAAAAACAAATCTTTTTCTAAATCCTCCTTGTGATGATAAATAAAATCTAAGGCACGGTAGAAGTGCTGTAGTTGAAGATTCTCCCACTTAGGCTCATATAGAGAATTAAGCCAGCCAGCTGTGCGATGTTCACTACCAGGATCAAGAAGCCGGCAGATAACTAAAGCCAAGATGCCTTCACTTAGGCTAATTCTGTATTTATAAGCTTTAAGGTATCTTTTAAAAATCTCATCCAAACCTATCTCCTCCCAGAGTCGGCGCAGGACTAATATAATTCCGTATTCCCTTGACCAGTCGCAGGAGGTTCTGGCCATGTCCATAAGTTTGTTGTATTTAGCATAATCTCTTAATTTATCAATCAACAGGTCAGCCATATTAGTCTCTTTTATTAAATCAAGCCGACCCAGATTAGCGATAGTCTTCTGCCGCACCTTCCCCTGAATGCGCTGACCCTCTACCAATAATAGATATTCCTTTATCTTACCGCTTGAGGTTTTTACTTTTTTTATCCTTATATACATATTCTCTCCTTTCGTTGCACAATAGAATTATAACAAATTTATATATATTTGTCAAGAGGCAATGTTAATATATTGCACAACACTTTGGCCAAAAAATAACCCTCTTCCGACGAGAGAGGGTCTCAAAAAGCTATTTTTCTGTCAAAGTTGCGTTAAAGCTTACTATCGCGCAAAGATAGCTTATCCCGCAATTCTTTTCTTTATAGCCTCTTTTATTAACTCAAGAGGGATATTTTCTGCGATTTTTGCCTTACCAATACCCTTAATTAAAACAAACCTGTTTTTCTTTCCGATAAATTTTTTATCGCGGTAATGAGCGTTTATTATCGCAGCTTGTGGCACATTCCTTATTTCTGTCTGCAAGCCCACAGCTCTAATCAGTTTCACTATCCTGTTAAATGTTTGCTCATCGATAAGCCCGAGGCATTTGCTCATATCAGCCGCTATAATCATCCCTAATGCTATGGCCTCTCCGTGATTATAAGCTTTGTATCCGCAAGCCGCTTCAATGGCATGCCCCGTGGTATGGCCGAAGTTTAAAATTGTGCGAATTCCTTTATCTTCCCTTTCATCACTGCTTACAATACCTGCTTTGATCTCGCTTGAACATTTAACAATATATTCCAGGCTAGAAGGCGAAAGCGCAAGGATGTTTTTATAATTTTTTTCTAAATATGAAAATAATTGAGCGTCTTTTATGGCCCCATATTTTATTACTTCAGCTAGGCCGCTGCGCAGTTGTTTTTTATCCAGGGTGTTAAGGAATTTAATCTCGCTGAATACGAGTTTAGGTTGGTAAAATGCTCCGATGAGATTTTTTGCCTGTGGCAAGTCGAGGGCAGTTTTGCCTCCTATGCTTGAGTCAACCTGTGCCAGCAGGGTAGTGGGCACTTGTATATAAGGAATTCCGCGCTTGTAAATGGAAGCAATAAAGCCAGAAAGGTCCCCAATTACTCCGCCGCCGAAAGCTACAATAAATATCCGCCTCTTTTTGTCATATTGGGAAATATCCCTGATTACCGAATAGGCAGTTTCAATGGATTTGCTCTTTTCAGTATCCGGGATAGTTTTAAACTTAACGCTAAGGCCGGCGCTATAAAGTGCTTTTTCTAAATTTATCCCGAACCTTTTTTTTATCTTAGCATTGGTAATTATGTAGGCGTCTTTGCCGATATTTAATTTAACTAAATATTTTCCGAGGAATTTTATTATATCTGAGCCGACAATAATATCGTAAGAATGTTTTCCTAGATTTACTTTTATTATATTCACGACCTTAAAAAGGCACCCCTAAAAGGCGCATTATAATTGTTACTATCGGCCCTATTACGAGGCCGAGTACCCCTAATGCAAATAGGGCCAGTACTATTATAAAACCAAAGGGTTCGATTGCAGCGTATTGTTCGGCCGGGCCGCGAGGAAGCAACCCCATCAGAACCCGTGAACCGTCTAACGGGGGTATGGGAATCAGGTTAAAAACTCCCAATATGACATTAATATATATCAACTTACTAAATATACTGGTTAACAATAAATTCATCGGAAGGAATCTTAGTAGGATGCTTAAAAGTAAGGCAAAGAGGAAATTTGCTGCGCACCCGCTTATTCCTATGAGGACCATATCTTTCTTCGGGTTTCTTAAAGCCCAATAATTGATCGGCACGGGTTTTGCCGCCGCGATAAATAACCCGGTTGACATAAAAAGCATTAAGGGCAGCAGAATGGTCCAGAAAATATCAATATGCGCAAACGGATTTAGCGTTAGCCTCCCGGAGTGCCTCGCCGTGCTATCGCCGAGTTTGTATGCCGTTAAAGAATGCGCAAATTCATGCGCAGCCATAGCGAGAATCAATAAAGCGAAAAGCGCAAGAAATGAAACAAAGCGTTCCAATGGATATTGTGGCATATTAGAATAAGCTTAATCTAAAGAGACTAGTATCTTTACTTCAATCACCGGATACCTTTCCCGCGGAGCCTCGATAATCTTACCCATAATTCTTACCCTATGGTAATTAAGGGCATCGAGTGCCTGCCTGTTACCTCTTAATAAATATACTTTATTATCGGAGGTGACAAGTTTATGAGTAGCGATTCGGTTAATAATCTTCCCGTATGGTTTTATTATCCCTTCTACGGTGATACCCTTATTGACTGTTTCTTCTTTGGAGCGAGTGGTAGTTTCAGCAGGAATGGGAGATGGCTTGACTGATTTTTCCTGCGCAGAAAATTTATTGACAAATTTCTTATGTATCCAGCCTGAGCTATTTGCAACCGGCTCGATTTTTAACCAATTTTCCCTCTCCCCAAGGACATTAACTACCTCATCCTTAGTAATTTTTCCGATTACGGGGGATGATTCGCTGGGTTTTAGCCTGACATTGACTCTGTCTTTTAATATTTTTGCATTCAGGCAGGCTTTGGAATCTTGCGCAAAATTAAAACCTTGACTAACAAGGCTGTTTCAGATATACTAAA
>CAKKQZ010000048.1:4640-19149 GCA_919902445.1 Omnitrophica bacterium GWA2_41_15
AAAACATTCTGCAAGGGACTTTTTTACGTAGGAAGGAGAATTTTTAGGGAGCCTGATTTTATACCAGTCATATAACTCTAAAAGAACGTCCAAACGCTCACCCTTTTTAACAGTGCATATAACAAGAGCGCTTGAAGTTGAATCCGAACGGACATTTATGTTATCGGAGTTAACTTCCCCCTGGAATAAGTAAGTGTTTTGTGCGAAAGAAGTATCAAAGAAAAGGAACAGGGAAAGTGTTAATAACGTAAACCCCGTTAAAAGTAAGACGGCAGAGGCGGCAGCCCCGCCTGCGGCGGGGACTTCTAATTGGGCAAATACTTTATGCAGAAGATGTAAACGCATTACTTATTTTTTTTCTTGTGATTTTCCGGAAGCAGCTTTTGCAGCCGGCGCAGCTTTTGTTTCGGCAGCGGTGGGAGTAGCAGCAGTTCCTTCGGCGCCTGATGTATCTGCAGCTTTTTCAACTTTTTCTTTCTTGATCTTTATCCTTATGCTTTTGATTTTTGGGAGGCCGTAGACCCTGTCCCCTTCCTTCCACTGCCCCTTTTCCAGCATCACCCTTATGCGTTCAGTGCGTTTTAATACGGACCTCTGTTTTTTATCTTTATCAGAAATAGCTAACGACGGATGAATTGACATTTTTCTTATAACCTCCTTATGCGGCAGCCATTATATTTTTTTTCAAGTTGCGTTAATAGCGATAGTGCGTTTTCTTTATTTCTAAAGCTTCCAACACATAGTACAATATAATTCCCTTTAGTTAAAATCAGCGGGAAAAGGCCTTTTTTCTTTAAAGCCTTTGCCTCTTTTTCTGCATAGGCCTTGGTTTTGTAACTGGCTAGCTGAATAGTAAAGGCAATTTTTTCTTGCGGCAACGGCTTCCCCCCCTCATCAATTTTTATATTGCTCTTCGGTTGAACAGTAACAGGGGCCTCCTTATTTTTTGCCTGCTGGGGTAAAACCTGCGGTGTTTGGATTCCGATATCAAAGCGCGGATTATTTTGTAGCAGGCTTAAGTTTCTGCCTTTTTCAACGCCAAAAGAAAAAGAAATAATTGCGGTTGCCGCGATTCCTATAATCATCAGCAGTGTTCTTTCGTAATTGCGTAAGCGTTTAAAGTGCGAATAACTTTTTTCCCTGGATGCGGCCAGAGGCCCGTTATCAGCTCCGGAAAATAATTCAAGTTGTAAACCGCTTTCTTTATCCATAGCAATTAACTATATTCACTTTAAACTTAAGATTTCAAGTAATTTTTTGTGTTTATTTTCTTTAACACCTTTAAGAATGCCTCAACCACCTTAGGGTCAAATTGTGCCCCGCTTTTCTTTTTTATTTCTTTTATAGCTGAATTTATATCTTTTCTTTCCCTGTAAGGCCTGCCATAGACCATAGCTTCAAAGGCGTCTGCTACAGACATGATACGCGCACCTATCGGAATCTGGTCTTTTTTTAATCTTGAAGGATAGCCCGTACCATCGTATTTTTCATGGTGGTGCATTATTATAGGAATAACCGGTTTGAGTATTTGCAATGGGCGTAGTATCTGCGCTCCTTTAACCGGATGCCTTTTTATAATATCATATTCCCTGGGGGTAAGTTTGCTCCTTTTTGTAAGGATCTCTGGAGGGATATCCACTTTTCCGGTGTCATGGAGAAGGCTTGCGTATTTGATGCTTTCTATTTGTTTTGTGTCCAGGTGCATCTGTTCGCTTATCAGGCTTACTAGTTTGCTAAAGTAGGGTGAATGCGTATATTCCCGAGGGACGCGGGTATCTAATAGTGTCACAAGAGCCTTTATGCTTCCCAGGACTATTCTTTGCTGCTCTTCGTAAAGTTGCAAATTTTTTATCCCTATCATCGCTTGTTCAAATACGGTCATCAGCATTTCTTGGTCAAACTGTTCAAAGATGAGGCCTTTTTTAGGGCGCTTTAATACAATCAGCCCTATTATATCTTCACAGATCAGCGGGATTCCCAGGATATCGCCCTTTTTTACCGCCGATAATTTTTTTAGAATCCGTTTTTCTATCCTGTTTGTTATCTTGATTTTTTTATCGATAATGAATCTTTTTTTATAGGTTATAACACATTTTAAAGCCGAGTATTTTTTAGTCTGGTCTAATAGAAGGATTGTGCAGTTTTGCGCATTGAATATCTGACAGATAAGCTTTGCCAGGCGGCTCACCAGGTCTTTTAATTCATAAGTTGAATTAACCAACCGAAAGATACTGTGGCTGGCGGAAACAAGTGATTTATACTTTTTCGTAGGGGTCAAATAGTTTTTTGTATTCATCTAAAGCATACCTGTCAGTCATTCCAGCGATATAATCACAAACAGCACGCATTACTCCGTCAGCGGCTATCCTTTTTTGCGTTTCAGGCGGCAGCTGTTTTGGTTTTTCGATGTAAACTTTGAATAATTCTAAGATAAACCTCTTTGCCTTTGTGCTCATTCTTATTACGCGGTAATGATGATACAAACGTTCCATAAGAAAGGCGCGTAAGGGTTTTCGTAATTCCTGTATTCTTTTGCTGAAGGAAACAACCTTTTTATCAGCTCTTTTAACGTCGGAGCAAGATTTTATCTTAAGTGAGTTTATATTCCTTTCTGTCTCTTTGATTAAGTCGGTAACCTGAATGTCAATCAAAGACCTTATAGCCAGGTATCTCTTTTTATTCTGTTTTATTTTAGCATACTTTTTAGAGATATCCTCATTAATTTTATCCCAGACAGGCAGGCTTTCCAGGTCTTTTTCATTTATCAGGCCAGAAGTGAGGCCGTCGTCTAAATCGTGGTTATCATAGGCGATTTCGTCAGCGATGTCTACGACCTGAGTTTCAAGAGTCGGTAATTCCAAAGGTGCAAGGCCCTTGATTTTTACGGCGGTATCAAATGCAGAAGAATGCTTTACTATACCCTCTCTTACCTCCCAGCTTAAGTTAAGACCGGGAAAATCCGGATATCTTTCTTCAAGGTAATCCACGACTCTTAAACCTTGAAGGTTATGATTAAAACCGCCGTGTTTTGATAGCAACTCATTAAGGGCTTCTTCCCCTGAATGGCCGAAGGGGGTATGGCCGAGGTCATGCGCTAATGCAATCGCTTCAGTAAGGTCAACATTAAGCCGTAAGGATGAGGCGATGGTGCGGGCAATCTGCGCAACTTCTATAGTATGTGTCAGCCGCGTGCGATAATAGTCGCCTTCATGGTTTACAAAGACCTGTGTCTTATATTCCAACCTCCTGAAGGCTGCAGAATGTATAATTCTGTCGCGGTCTCTTTGATAGCAGGATCTGTAAGTATGCTCTGTTTCTTTATAAACCCTTCCCCTTGTATTGAAGCTTTTCATCGCATATGGGGCAAGATACGCGTCTTCTAATTCTTTAATCTGTTTTTGATTTAGCATTACTGAGTAGTTGTTTATATAATTCATCAAGAGACTGGGAAATTATTTTTGTGCCGTATAACACAGGCATAAAGTTTGTATCCCCGGTCCATCGTGGAACGATATGGATATGCAAATGCCCAATTATGCCGGCACCAGCGCTTTGATCAATATTTATACCGATGTTGAAACCGTCCGGTTTTAATACTTTTTCTAAAAGGGCCTTTGCCTTAGTTAATGTGGAAAACAGGTCTAGTATTTCCGTATTCTTCAACAGCCTAAGTTCTTTTACGTGCCTGAGTGGCGAGACAAGTATATGGCCGTTATTGTAAGGAAAAATATTTAACATCGCTACTGAGTGAGGGGTTTTAAATATAACAAAATTTTTGCGGATATTTTTAGTGCTTTCGCAAAAAATACATTTTTTTTGCCTGCAATTCCTTATGTAGTTAATTCTCCATGGAGCCCAGAGTTTATTTGTATTCATAGCTTAATCACCTCTGCTTCTACTTTGTCATTCACCTTTATTATACCGTAAGAGTTATAAGCAGCAAAAACTTTATCAGTTGCGCTTCCCGGGTTAAAGAATAAGATGCCGTCGACTTTTTCGTTGACGCTATAGTGGGCATGACCGAAGATGATGATATCAACCCCGTCGCCTTTAAAAATAGCGCTTAGTTTCGCTATGAGGTAATCCGGGGCACCGTACCCATGCATTACGCCTATCTTGTGTTTTCCGATCCTAAAGATTTCTTTTTCCGGAAGTATTTTCCTTAGATTATCAGGATCCATATTCCCCCAGACGGCTTTTACATTGCCACACACAGATTTTAATTTTTCCAGCACGCCTAAATCAACCAAGTCCCCGGCATGTATAATCATATCAACGTTTTTAAAATCATCCAGAATTTCTTTTGGTATCTCTTTTGCCCTGTCAGGAATGTGCGTGTCTGAGATAACGCCTATTCTCACCAATCCGTCCTTCCCTTTTTTGCCCCCTCCGGCCTTTCCGTTAGGAAGGGCAGGGCTCATGCTATCACCCATGGCTTGGAATATAAATCCAGGATTTGGTTCAGGTTATTTACATCCCATGTCCAGATCTTTTCTTCCATTGCCTTTAATTTTGTGTTTGAGTCTATTTCTTGAAGCGAGACAATAATATTCCTTTTAAGTTTATGGCGGTATTTCTTACACTCCTTGGCAAATGAGGTAATGTCGTCTTCGCTTAACTGCCCCTGCTTGAAAGCCATTATCCAAACGCTGCCTTGAGAACGGCCGATTAAGCCGCACTTTAGGCCCCTGTTTTTAAATTCAAGGGGTTTTATTTCCCTGAAGTGGTTAAGCCGTATTTTTTTTCTCTCAAGCTGAACCATTTCATCTTCAAAAAGGCGCAGGAGCTCAAGCGCCCTTTCCAGTAGCGGTTTTTGCGCGTTCGAAAAGAACTCTTGAATCATATCCTCAACCTTATCTTTAAAAAAAGCGTTTTGGTTTTTATCGTCAAAGGTTAACGAGCGCTGTTTTTCCTGATAAACAAATTTCAGCCAGAATCCGAATACCCTATCGTTAATTTTTAAAAAGTCTGCGCTGCGGGTTACGGCGTCTAACTCCAGCAAATGGTTTATTCTTAAGGCGAGTTCCTTTTTTGGTTTGCGCAAGATGTGCGCGATATCCTTGATTTTATTCTTGCCATTAGCGATTAAGTGCAATATTGAAATATAGTCATTGCTGTGTGGTGAATCCAGAAAACGTTTGAGGTAATTAGAAAATCTCTGGTTTAATACACCTGAAGTGTCAAAGAGCAGGTTCTCTAATATAACGGCCAGATTATCCTCCCCCTTATTTTTAAGCGCATCGGTAATAAGCTCTAAATAAATAGGACAACCTCCGGTAAAATGCACCAGAAAGTTTCGCAGTGGCATATTCAGGCCTGGCCATTGTAACTTTTGTTCTAAGTATCTTTCGCTCATACGTATATCAAACGGCTCTATTGTGAGTACCTCAAAATTGCCGAATAATAAAGACAGGTGTTTTGAAAGTATAGCCTTTGTTTTAAATTTCATGGAACTTATGATTATATAAAGCGTATTTTTCTGCTGAATCAGCAATTTGGACCATTCCCTGTACATATTCTTAAACCCTAAGCCTTCAAGATTATGGAATTCGTCAAAAATAACCACGCAAAATTTTCCTGTTTCTTGATTTATCATATCGCAAAGCGACAAAAGTTCCTGGAACGCGCATGTTTGCTTTCTTTTGGCAGTTGCATTCAGTATCGCTCTTACTTTTTCTGCCGTTTTTGGGGCGAATTTGCGCGATTTATTAATAAGGAAATCAATATCCTCAGTTAACGGGATGCCGCTAGCGCTTAAGAAATTATAAAGTAGTACACCAATGAACCTTTCAATAAAAGAGTCCGGGGACTCCGGCTTTATTTCCAGATATACAATAATGGTCCGGGTGTCATAAAATTTACTTAAAAATTTAAATATTATAGAAGTTTTTCCTATGGATTCATCTCCGACGATAGCTATATTCTGGCGATAACCATCTTTAAGCGCGCTTATCCTTTTCTCAAGGATATCCAGGTAGAGCTTTCGGTCAAAGAATCTTTCTTTTAGCATATATTAACCTGACAAATATTGCCTCGGGGTCCTGCCGTGGAAGTCTCCCCAAAGCTGCGGCCTTAGATTCAAGCCTTGCTTCGGGGATGCCCCTCTTCCGCGTCACCCCTTCGGCTAAGTAAGTATCATCTAGCAGCGGGTGGCTTTGGACGGGGTGCCCCATACGCGCGCATCCGCTAAAGGCGGAGAGCACGGATGGGGCTGTCCAAAGACAGGACCCGCTGCATACCTAACGCGGTAAATAATAGTATGGGTTTTGCGGAATATGCCCTTTTCTAATTTCAAAATGCAAATATGTATTCTTGTCTCTTCCTGCAGAACCTGCCTTGGCTATAACCGTTCCTTTTCGAACGCTGTCCCCCGCTTTTATAAAGACATCGGAGTTTCTCGCATAAACAGTAGATAATCCATCGCCGTGCTCAATAATTACGGTCTTGCCGTAGCCGCCGAAGCCATTCGCATAAAAAACTACGCGTCCGCTGCGGCTGGCTACAACCTCCATACCACTGCGCGGCTGAATATTTATACCTTTGTTAATCATGTTGTTGTAGGTTTGGCCGAAGCTAGCGATAACCCGCCCTTTTATCGGCCAGATAAAATCTTCCGAAGAATACCTTAGGGTAGCGGGTTTGACTGTTTGGCGATTAGGTATAAACAGTAGTTGGCCTATTTCTATGCTTGTCGAATCCAAAATACGGTTGACCCTGGCTAATTCCCCAAGATCCACATCGTACATTTTTGATATCTTCCAAAGAGTTTCACTTCGTTTAACGCGGTGGTATATTCCCGGTAAACCTTCATGAGGAGCCGTTTTTACGTAGGGAAGAGGAGCGCAACCTAAAAAATGAAATAAAAAAATCAATATAAAACTACTCGATAAAAATAAGTTTTTTTTAAGCATCTTTTATTAGCGGGTGAGCGGAATCGAACCGCCGTTTCTAGCTTGGGAAGCTAACGTTCTACCATTGAACCACACCCGCAATAACTATAGCCACAGCTTGTCCCGCCAGGCTATTTTCTACGGTGGCGGGAATCCCGTCCTCTATTTTTTAGCCTGACGGGAGGAAGCTGCCATTCTACCATTGAACTACACCCGCAAACACTCTTCCATTAATTTTATAGAACAATATTTTCCGCACATAGTGCATACGTCTATCAAGTGCGGGATAGAAGAATCCCTGTAATCTTTTGCCTTATCAGGGTCAATGGATAATTCGATCTGTCTTTTCCAATCACGCTGTTTGCGGGCAGTTGACATCTCTTTATCCCATTCAAGAGCAGATTTAACTTTTTTTACTAAATCTGCGGCATGGGCTGCTATTTTTGAAGCCACAACGCCTTCCCTCACATCTTCGGGGGAAGGATGCCGCAGGTGCTCTGAGGGAGTTACGTAGCATAAAAAATCAGCCCCAAAACTTGCGGCTAATGCGCCGCCGATGGAAGCGGTGATATGGTCGTAACCTGCCCCTACATCAGTGACTAACGGGCCTAACACATAAAATGGAGCCCCGTGGCAGATTTTTTTCTCTAACAGTATATTTTTCTTAATCTGGTTTAATGGGACATGGCCCGGCCCCTCAATCATAACCTGGACATTTCTTTTTTTTGCCTGCTCTGCGAGTGAGCCCAAAATCTTAAGCTCGGTTATTTGCGCTTTATCCGTAGCATCCAGAATTGAGCCCGGCCTCAAGCCGTCTCCTAAGCTTAATGTGACGTCGTATTTATAAGCGATGCCTAAAATTTCGTCAAAGCTCTCGTAAAAGGGGTTTTCTTTTTTATGCATCTTCATCCAGCTTGCAATTATTGCCCCTCCCCTGGAAACGATATCAAGTATCCTTCCGCTTTTCTTTAGTACGCTTAGGCTTTTTAGCGTTACGCCGGAATGAATCGTAAAAAAATCCACACCTTCTCTTGCCTGCGATTCAAGCGTATTTAATACATCGTCTTTTGTGAATTTTAGAAAGTCTCCATTTTGCACCTCAGCATTGACGGCGATTTCATAAACCGGAACAGTGCCAACGGGAATGGCTGAGTTTTTTAAAATCTCTTCCCGTACATTCTTCAGGTTCCCCCCTTCACTTAGATCCATGACCGTATCTGCCCCGTATTTTACGGCAATTTCCAGTTTCTTTAGTTCTTCGCCTATATCTGATTTATCCGTTGAAGTGCCGATGTTGGCGTTAACTTTTGTTCGCAGCCCCAATCCAATTCCGCAAGGCTTATTTAAGTCATGGATCCTATTCTTAGGGACTACAACTTTGCCTGATTTGATATGTTTTAAAATCAGTTTTTCTCTTACCCCTTCGCTTTTGGCAATCAGCTTCATTAAGGGGGTGAGGGTATTATTTTTAGCGTATTCTAATTGTGTCATATTAATGCAGGATTTGAGAAAAATATTTGGCTGCTAAAAAGGTATTTTTGGCTTTTAAAATGGCGCGGCAGAGGGCCACTCTATTTACGCCAGATGAAAGCACTTTGTTAATATTGCCCTGATTGATATCTCCGATTGCAAACATAGGTATCTTGATTTTATTTTTTAACTTCCTGATTAAACCTAAACCAATTGGTTTATAATCTGGTTTTGTGGGGGTTGGGAATATGGGGCCAATCCCTAAATAATCCGCTCCACTTTTTTGCGCGTCGAGCGCCTGACTTAAGGTGTGGCAGGAGATACCGATAATTTTATCCCTGCCTAAAATTCTCCTGGCTACTTCTATGGAAGTATCTTCCTGCCCAAGGTGCACGCCGTCGCACTCAACTATTCGAGCGATATCCAGATGGTCGTTAACAATAAACAATGTTCCTGTATTTGCTAATAATTTCCTTAAAAGATGAGCGTCTCTTAAAATTATTTCTTTTCCTGAAACTTTATCTCTGAGCTGGACAATATCTATCCCGCATTTGCTAAATTTTTTGATTATGCCAGAAAGAGAATTTTTCCCCGCTGTTTGCTTATCAAGTATGAGATAAAGCCGAGATCTTCCCAGCAGCCCTTTTCTCGATTTCATAGATGACATACCTTAAACGTTTAAACTGGATAGCACAATTTATATTTTTCAACTTTGAAAATTCCTCCAATACCCTTATTGATTCCTTTACCCGCTGTATATTGGCAAAAAATATATCCTGGATATTCTCTCTTTTTAATTCATTGACATAAATATTTTTGCCGATATCCAAAGAACTCTGGCGATATTTAAAGAATTTAAATGAGGAAGGAATATTTTTAAGTATTAGGTTAATCCTATGCCGGCAGTTTTTTAAACCTTGCGTCAGAGGTTTGCTGTTAAGTGAAAACCTGGTAATTTCTTCGCAAACACGCAAACCTTCTTTTGCGCGGTTGATATTTGCGTCGAATATCCTGTTTATATTATTTGCGGGAGCTTTTAACAATCTTATTTATCAAATTAGTGGTTGACCGGCCCTTTGCTTTCTTTATAGTTGAAACCTTGCCAGCGTATTTCGATAATATGCCGGAGCCGACAATATTATTTTTATTCCAGTCAGAACCCTTAACCAGCATATCCGGTTTTAATGTTTTAATGGTTTTAAGCGGAGTATCCTCTCCGAACACGGTCACATAATCAACACTCTCTAAAGCAGCAATCATCTTTGCCCTGTCATTTTCGCTTACAATAGGCCTTGACTTACCCTTTAACCTTTTTATCGAGGAGTCGGAATTTAGCGCGACGATGAGTTTGTCTCCTTTTGCCTTTGCCTTTTGAAGGTACATCGCATGGCCCCAATGCAATATATCGAAACAGCCGTTAGTAAATACTATTTTTTTACCCTGCCGATGCAAGGTATCAACGATTTTTTTTAATTCTTTCAATTTTTTTATTTTTTTTACTGACAAAGTTCCTGCTCCGCGAGTTCACAGATAATATGCCCTACGGTAATATGAGCTTCCTGTACCCTGGCAGTAATGCAAGAGGGTATGATTATCGATATGTCTGCAATCTTTGCAATCTCTCCTCCGTCTCCACCCGTAAAAGCGATTGTTCTAAGCCCACTTTTTTTTGCCTGTTTCAGCGCCAAGACAACATTCTTTGCTTTTCCGCTTGTAGATAAGCCTATTACTATATCATTCTTCTGGCCTAAGGCCTCAATCTGTTTTGAGAAAATAACCTCATAGCCGTAATCATTGGCAAGCGCGGTTATGACCGAAGTGTTTGTGGTAAGGGCTATAGCAGCTAAAGCGGTTCTGTCTTTCTTAAACCTTCCGATTAATTCTGCAGCGATGTGCTGGGCATCTGCCGCAGAGCCGCCATTACCGAAAAGTATCGCTTTGCCCCCCTTTTTTAAGGATTCGATCAGCAGGCCCGCTATTTCTATGATCACGCCGACTTTTGAGCGCAACAACTCCTCTTTAACTTGGATACTCTCCAGTAATATTTCTTTTATTTTTTCTCTCATGTTAATCCTTAAAGTTTAGCCAAAGAAAACCTTGGCAATATCATAGAGCTCCATATCCACTGTCTTTAATGCTTTTACAGCGTCTTCTATCGAAACATCTACTATTTTTATTCCGGATAAAGCAACCATCCTGCCGAATTTTTTATTTTTTATAAGCTCAACTGCTTTAACTCCGAGGCGAGTCCCAAGGACCCTGTCAAATGCCGTGGGAGAACCTCCTCTTTGTATATGGCCAAGCACGCTTACCCGTGTTTCATAGCCAGTCCTTTTCTCTATCTCTTGAGCCAATGCTTCGCCTATCCCTCCAAGGCGGACATGGCCGAAAGAGTCAAGCCTTTGTTCCTGCAAAACCGTAGCTCCTTCTTTAAAATGGGCCCCTTCAGCAACGACAACAATACTGAAGGTCTTTCCTCTTGAATGCCTCTTCTTAATGGTGGTGCATACTTCATCAATGTCAATGGGTATCTCCGGTATTAAAATCACATCAGCCCCTCCGGCGATCCCCGATTCAATGGCAATCCAGCCCGCATGCCTTCCCATTACCTCCGCTACAATGATACGGTGATGGCTTTCCGCAGTAGTATGCAGCCTGTCAATGCACTCCATTGCGGTATTTAATGCCGTATCAAATCCAAAAGTATAGTCGGTTGCCGAAAGATCGTTATCTATAGTTTTAGGCACGCCAACAATATTAGGTAGGCCGTCTTTAATTAATTTTGCAGCGACGCCGAGGGTATCCTCTCCGCCGACCACGACAAGCGCATCAAGCCCGATTTTTTTAAAATTCTCTTTCAATTTCAGCAAGTCTCCCTCGTTTTCATAAGGATTAGTCCTGCTTGTACCCAATATAGTTCCCCCTTTAGGCAGTATTCCCGATACAGCGTTAATATCAAGCGGGATAGAGTCACTTTCAATAAGGCCTTTCCAGCCGTTTTTAATCCCTATGACCTCATAACTTTCAAGCAATGCCTTTCTTACTACTGCCCTGATAACCGGGTTTAATCCCGGGCAGTCGCCTCCGCCAGTAAGTATTCCTATCTTTGACATCGAACCATTCCTCCTTAATGAACACTTGACTTACGAATACGGCAGTATGAGTAAGTCAATGCGTGAATTATTGAGCACCTAAAGTTTCTATCAGCGAAATCCCGCGCAAGCGGGGATCCCGCAGCTTGCAGGGGAATTGTCGTAGAGAATTTCCCTGCGTTTAAGCAAGGGGCTTAGGCCCTTCCGTAACCGCTGAATGGTATTGTGGGTTGTTCCTGCTTTTCTGTTTCTTTTCTTTTTCTTTCTTTTTCGTCAAGCGAAATAATCTTTACGACATGGATCTTGATTATTACCTGCCCTTCAACACCGAGGACCTCTTCTATTTTAGATTTTATTATTTCCTGCAAGCGCGCGGTCAATTCAGGAATATTTGTCTCTGATTTTAAAACAACCCTAAGATCAACCAGTATTCCCTTTTTAGTGGCGATAACATCCGGGCGCAATTCTTTTATTTCCGGGATGATATGCGAAAGCCTTCTGATTAAATCCTCGACTGCCGAAAGGGCAATGGTTACTTCTCCTGAGGAAGTACTGAAGGCAATTGTTTTTTCGCGCTGGAACCTCCCTAAGATAAGCTGGGCAAAGGAGAAACTTATCAGGATGAGCAGGATTCCGGAAAGCCCGATAATTATTTTTGAATTAGGGGTGTTCTGGATATAAGAAATGAAATTATTTATATTCGAAATAGGCAATAGATTTAAGGAAAAGATGATAAAAACAGCGCCGATAACGATTATGACGGATGCATAAAATAATATACCGAGCACAGTAAAGAACCTCATCTGTTACCCCCTTTCTATACCCTGGACGCTTATATTAATATCTTTTATGGGCAGGTTCGTCATTTTCTCTAAAGCCTGCCGTACGCTCTCCTGCGCCTTATTGGCGGTTTCAGGAATATTAAAGCCGTACTTTATGATTAAAGGAATTCCTATTTTCACTTCGTCATTTTTATTTATTTCCACTTTTATCGCCAGGAGTGGTTTCTGCCCGACTAATTCCATTAGGCCGCTTAAAAAACCGCCCCCGACTTTTTTTACCCCCGCTATTTCTACGCAAGCGAGTGAACTGATGGATGCGATAACATTTTTATGTATCTTTATCATGCCTAAATCCGTGCGGGATTCTTCTTTATACATTATTCCTCTCCCCTAGGCTCTTCCTTTAACTCATCCTGGATGAAATGGGTTGAGATATCCCCCTTCAGGAATAATGGGTTTTGCATCAGCCCCAGATGAAACGGTATAGTAGTTTTTATGGGCGCGATATAAAATTCACTTAAAGCGCGCTGCATTATTTTAATCGCCTCGGCCCTGTTTTGCCCGTACACTATAAGCTTGGCCAGCAAAGAATCGTAGTAGGAAGAGATATGATAACCCTGATAAATATGCGTATCAAGCCGTACTCCCGGGCCCCCGGGAAGGTTAAGGGTATCTATTTTGCCGGGTGAGGGCATAAAATTATTCTCCGGGTCTTCCGCGTTTATCCTGCATTCTATGGCAGCCCCCTTTAGCTGAATCCGGTCCTGGTGGAACCTCAATTTTTCTCCGGCTGCAATACGTATTTGCTCTTTGATAAGGTCTATCCCTGTTACGGCCTCTGTTACCGGATGCTCAACCTGAATCC
Organism: Omnitrophica bacterium GWA2_41_15; assembly: GCA_919902445.1. Classification (GTDB taxonomy): domain Bacteria; phylum Omnitrophota; class Gorgyraeia; order Gygaellales; family Profunditerraquicolaceae; genus CAKKQZ01. The sequence goes on from CAKKQZ010000048.1 coordinate 17,740, forward strand.
GGGTATTCATCTCCATGAAATAAAAATTACCATGCTGATCGAGTAAAAATTCTATCGTGCCTGCGCTGACATACCCGGCTGATTTTGCTCCTTTTAATGCGGCCTCTCCTAAGCGTTTGCGCAATTTATGGTCGACTGCCGGAGAAGGGGATTCCTCTAATAATTTTTGATGCCTTCTTTGGATGCTGCAGTCCCTTTCTCCCAGATGCACCATACGCCCGTATTTATCCGCTAAAATCTGTATTTCAATATGCCGTGGTTTTTCAATATACTTTTCAATATACACATTAGGATTTCCGAAACTAGCCTCTGCTTCTGCTTGAGCCGTCATCAGGCTTGATACCAAGGTGAGGTCATTGTGGCATATGCGCATCCCTTTTCCTCCCCCCCCGGCAGCTGCCTTTATGATTACGGGATACCCTATTGTTTTGGCTGTTTTAAGGGCCTCTTCCTTATTTTTGATTATAGAGTTGCTGCCCGCGATTATCGGTAAGCCTGCTTTTTGCATTGTGGTGCGGGCCGCCATTTTATCACCCATAAGCCGGATATTTTCCGGGGTTGGGCCGATAAAATAAATCTTGCATGATTCGCAGATTTCGGCAAAATGCGGATTTTCTGCCAAGAATCCGTAACCGGGATGGATTGCTTCTACGTCTGTGATTTCCGCCGCGCTGATAATCGCTGGGATATTTAGATAACTCCTTAAGCTGGATGCCTGTCCGATACAAATGGCTTCATCGGCAAAACGCACGTGCAAAGATTCCTTGTCTGCTTCGGAATAGACAGCGACAGTGCGTATCCCCAATTCCCGGCAGGCGCGGATTATTCTAAGGGCTATTTCGCCCCGGTTTGCGATAAGTATTTTGGAGAACATATAATGAGCGCATAACTTACGAACACTGAAAGTGTGAGTAAGTTATCTGCGCGAATTAGATTGGCTCGATAAGGAACATTGGCTGACCGAATTCCACAGGTTCGGCGTTATCGGCAAGGATTTCAAGGATCCTTCCTTTGATTTCCGATTTTATTTCGTTCATTAATTTCATCGCTTCAATGATACAGATAACCTGTCCCGGCTCAATAGCCTGTTCCGCCTCAACATACGGAGGCGCTTCCGGGGAGGGCGATCGATAAAAAGTGCCTACCATGGGAGACCTGATTTCAACCGTCTTGACAGAAATTTTCTCAATAGGTACTTCAGTAGTTTCTTTTTGCGCACCCTCAAGTATTCTCTCCTGCCGGACAACTATCGGGCCGCTATAGCCTTCAATTCCTGAAGAGGTCTTTTTTAGCCTGATGCGCATCCCATCTTTTTCAACCTCTAATTCTACCAATCCGTTTTCATTCATCAGGTTTATCATTTCTTTTATTTCTTTTATGTTCACGTGCGCCCTTCCTTTCGCTTTTTAT
>CAKKQZ010000049.1 GCA_919902445.1 Omnitrophica bacterium GWA2_41_15
CTATAAGAGCCCTGATGAGAAAATTTATCTTACCGAGACTAATCTCTAATTTTTGAGCAAGGCCGCGCTGGGTTACTTTGGAGTTATGTTCTATTTCTTGAAGGATATGCAGGGTCTTTTCGGAATCAAATATTTTAACTGAATTGTTCATTTTTCGATATCTGTTCAATAATTGAACAGATGTTTATAGAAATTTAATATTATCATATTTTATGCTGAAATCAAGCAAAATCTTGGATTTTTCGGGTGAGAAATTGAATTTTATAAGGAAGGAAACTTTTTATATATGAGCGGGTTATAAGACAGATTCATAATTCATAGACAGTCTACGCAATCACTTCAGAAATATATAGTTATGGAATCAATACTGGTTTGAGTTTTTGGCCAACCTTAGGCTTAACCATAAATAGACTCAATGCTGCTTCTAATATTTTTAGCGTCAAACAAACGAAGTTCCTTTTTATCTTCTAAGAAACGCTCAACATCTTTACGGGCGTCATTAAAATCTACCCGTTCTATGCCTTTTAAGAGAAACTCTTTCAAATTCCGCTCGTTAATTTTAGGGTTTTCACCCTGCGTTTGTTCAATTGCGTTATTTAAAAGCAGGAGATTTGGTTTTGTTCTATTGCCGATATACCAGATAAAATCATAAAAATCCCTTCCCTTGACATACTTACGGTAAAAACAAGCGTGAAGTTTAGTGGCGTACATTGAAGGCAAATCAAAATGGACAACATTAAAAATATAAGATTTTTGAATAAGTGAATTCTGAGTTCCCCCCCCCTTTGGCGGGTTAGAATCAACCTCAATCTTAATTGAAAGATTCTGGCTCTCTAAAGGAGATAGCTCTAGTTGTTTAAGCAACCCCGGGAATTTAAGCAGTGCGCTAAAAACAGTATTTTTTACTTTGGGTTTAGACTCTACCTGTAAACCGGTAAGATTAAATCCTTTAACAAGCCCTGCGTTAACTTCTGGGAAAGAAAACCCGCCTTTCTTAATCAGTGAAAAATCAAGGTCTTCGGAAAATCTCCTTACACCAAAGATTACCCTTAAAGCAGTTCCGCCGGTAAAAGCCATAAACTTAAAAAACCCCTTTTCATCCAGAATTTTTAAAGAGAGAATCTGAATATACTCCCGCGCACGGTTAAGTTTATCTTCGTTAGTCATACCTTTGGCAAACTGCTGTTTAATGGCTTCAATCATTCTTATCTTCCTCAATAAATTTACAAAACTCACCTGAAATATCCTCAAGCCTTTTATTTTTAAAAGCCTGCGCATAAAAGGCAATTTTATGGCGGCTTAAAATCTCCGTATTCTGAAACCTAAAAGAATCCCTAAAAATATCCCTGTCTGATCTCCTGAATTCACCCAGGTTTAAATAGAAAAAATCTACTGCCGCCTTTTCAGGTTCAGCGATAAACACATCCAATCCTGCTTCATCCTTAAAAGAACGGTATCCTCTAAATGCCTCGGGCTTAATATGCTGGTAAATAAATTCGCCTGTCCTATTCTTAAAGCGAACCGTCTTTTTTGAGGTCACTGAAGTTACATCCTTGACCGCCTCAGGGATAAGCCCGTAGTGGCCAAGCGCTGATTCAAGGCTTACATAAGAAGGCCACATAATCTGGTTAGCGAAAAAGAAGCGGCTTGGAAAAACCTTACGGTCATTCTCGTTTAAGATATAAATGCCGCGCCTAAGCTGGATTAAAAGGCCATTCTTTTTCCAACGGGTAAGTTGATTACGCATAGGCTGGGTTACCTTTGGAACAGAAGCCAAAACCTCTTGCGCCTTAATAAAAGGATAGCCGCTATAGTTCTTTCTAAATTGGTTAAAATCCATTCATTTCTCCATATAATCAAAAATGATTATTTACAGAAACAGTATAACTTATGGCAAACCTATTGTCAAGTACAAATTTGGATCGGATCTATTTTCCTGGCATCCTCTCAATTATCCCCGCCACATAACTATATGTCCTCTTGGGATTATCTATATTCTTCCAGGCGATTATAACAAAGGCCTTCTTTACTTTTTCTTCCCCGTATTCTCTTGTCTTTAGGATTATATCTGCGATTACTTCAGGATTATTCTCTTCAAAAACAATCTCTGCGTATTTTCTTGCTTTTGTGTAAGCCGCTTTACCGTATTTCTCTTCTACCTCCTTTATTTTCAATTCCAACTCTTTGGGATCATAGGGCCTTAGGATTTTATACATCTTTGGCAATCTTTCATCATAAGGCTTACCGGTTAAGGTGTCATATTTTACTTCTATCAACCTCTTTCTTCTTAATTCTCCCATCCCTTTAGTTATAATATCTTCATCCACTCCGCTGAATTGCTTAATTATTCTGGCAACGCTTTTTGACCAAAATGGCTTTGTGTCGCTTATGTCAGAGTTGGCTAAATTTATAAAATAACAGAATTTAGCCCTGAAGGATAAAATCCTGTTCCAGCCAAAATCAAAATAATCATCCGGAACCTCAAAAGAAATAGGGGGCGTTTCTATTTTTCTCATACCATGCTCAGGAAAAATAGACGCGTCCCCTATTTCGGGATCTTCGTAATCAATCAGCGTTATGGTTGCCTCTTTACCATAACCCGTCTCAAACTTTATCAGCTTATATTTCTGATCTAATTTCTTAAGCACCTTTATAATTTGCCTTCTATAAGCTAAATTAATCCAGCCTTCATAAATTCCGAGATATTTGGCTAGGCTGTCGTAGGATAGCGTTAATAAAAAGGGGACTGTCCCCGAATGGGGACAGTCCCCTTTTTTCCAAAGCAGGTACAAATAAATATCAAAGGCCCGCTCATCCCTGGCTTTCACCATTTGAGGCGCAAGGGCCGGGTTTTCCATAAAATTCCAACTGACCGCCGTAGAAGGCTCGATAAAATCAAGGTATTTCTCTATATTCTCGTCTATTTTTATCATCTTAATATAACTTAGAATCTCCCCTGCTAAACCCTTTGACTTGATCAAAACATTTACTTCATTACTTTTGTTAAATGAAGACTCAGTCCAATTCGTGCTTCCTAATATGGCTATATTCTTGTCTATAATAACCGTTTTGGCATGAGTATATCTTACCGGCTCATCATAATACACCTTTATTCCTGCTTCTTTCAGGCGCTTGTAAGCCCTAACGCTTTTAATCTTAGCTTCCCAGTCGCTTGTGCTCCTTCGCTGCACAAAATCCACATTTTGGTCCAGAATAACTTCCACATCCACCCCTCTTTGCTTTGCATCTATCAGGGCATTGATCAACTGATCAGCTTTTAAATCTTCTTTGTATGGGGACAATTCAATGACGAACATTACGAGGTTTATTGACCTCTCTGCTTTTGACAGGGCCTCTCTTACTGCGGGAAAGTATTTAGTCCCGCTGATATCCGTTACTTCTGCATCATAACACTTGCCCGCCAAAGCATTAGTGACGGGATAAGCCCTCGCAGTTATTCCTAACACTGCAAGAGCCATTAGTAGAATTATGGTGTCAGAACTCGCTATCTTCATATAATTAAACCAGTTACGAATGTAGGGATAATGAATACATTGGAAAATTTACGAGTCATTACGAATATACGAATTTAAGTTGAAAATGCGTTTCAGATTATTTTCCCGGACCACAGTTCCTGCAAAAATACCCCCCATGGCCATATCATTATTTTTCCGTGCGCCCTTTTCTCCTTCTCATTGCACACTACTATGGCTTTCTTAGGAGGACATGCCTGAATAAAGGCCTCTAATCCGTTCATGTCTCTTGTATCTATGCGGCTAGCCCCCTTTATTTCTATAGCAACCTCTCTATCTCCAAGCACAAAATCTACCTCAAGGCCGGTTTTTGTCCTCCAAAAATTTATACCAAAATCCTTACGGGTATATGACCTGAAAGCAATTATTTCCATAAGCATGAAATGCTCAAGCGCCTTCCCAAATTCAGGGCCCTTCTGTTCCCATATATTCCTTTTGGTCAAATGCCCAGCGACACCCACATCAAACATATAATATTTCGAGGCTTTTGTTATCACTTGCCGAGACTGCCTTTTCTTAAAAGGTTCAACCCTCACAGCCACTAAGGTATCAATAAGGATCTGGTAATATTCTTTAACTGTTTTAGCGTCTATTCCGCAATCACGCGCGATATTGGCATAATTGGTTATTTCTCCATGAGAATATCCGAAGGCGTCAAAAAATCTTGAAAACGCAGGAATGTTGCGCGTCAGGCCCTCTGCAAAAACCTCTTCGCGTAAATAGTCCTGCGCATAAGCTTCCAAAGATTTTTTACAGTCTTCTCTCTGCTGTAAATAATGAAGCGGTATCAGGCCGTGATTTAAAGCGCGCAGCAAGTCTATGCTGCCTATTTCGTGACTGGCAAGCGGAAACAATTCATAGCGCCATGCCCGGCCTCCGAGCAGGTTCGCATGCCCTCTTTTTAACTTTCTTGCGCTTGAACCGCAAAGCACAAAACGTAAGGCCTTATTTTCTATTAGCCAGTGCACCTCATCCAGTACCTGGGGCACCTTTTGCACCTCATCAAGTATTATAGGTTCTTTAAGCAGGGATGCTTCTTTCGCGAGCAGCTGCTCCCGCAAAAGCGACGGATTTTTTGATATCTCAAAAAACAAATCTGTCTTCAAAAAATCATACACAATACTGTCCGGGAAGTTTTCCTTTAAATATGTGGTTTTACCCGTTTTTCTGGCGCCCCATAAAAACGCGGACTGTTTTTTGGGAAGTTTGATCTTCAAAATTCGCTTAATATTTTTCATCTAGATTACCCTCCATATTAGTATTACCATTATGGAGTATACTCCATCTTAGCTATTATGTCAAGCACTCTTTTAACTATGAAATTATATGCTGGCTTCCTGTCAACACATTCGTATACCCCGATGGCAAGCACCGGGGCTTGTCTCCGAATGTGTTAAGATTAAAAAAAGAGCGACATTTTTTGCCGCTCTTTTATACTCAGGTTGAGCAAGATAGATTTTTATCTTTGTGAGCTATATTCCTTTCTTGCAAATATATTCGCACAAATCCACCACTCTACAAGAATAGGCCCATTCGTTGTCGTACCAGCCCATGATCTTGACAAGTTTAGCGCCCATAACCTTGGTCAACTCTGCGTCAAGAATACAGGAATAGCTCGAGCCGTAGAAATCCTTGGATACCAATGGCTCAGTAAGATACTGCAAAATACCTTTAAGGCTGGTTTCCGATGCCTTTTTGAATGCCTCGTTTATAGACTCAACTGTTGCCTCCTTCTCGAGGATGCAGGTTAAATCCGTCAAAGAAACATCAGGGGTAGGTACGCGTATTGCAAGCCCGTCCAGCTTACCCTTTAGCTCAGGCAAGACCTCTCCTATCGCCTTGGCAGCTCCGGTTGATGTCGGTATCATTGAAACAGCTGCAGCGCGAGCACGGCGTAAGTCCTTGTGCGGTAAATCAAGGATCCTCTGGTCATTTGTATAAGAATGAATAGTGGTCATAAGCCCGCTATGAATCCCGAAATTATCCAGTAAGACCTTTGCCATAGGAGCAAGGCAGTTTGTGGTGCAGGAGGCATTGGAGATTATATTATGTTTTTTTGGATCATAATTTTTTTCATTGACTCCCAAAACTATAGTTATATCCTGGCCCTTGGCAGGAGCCGAGATAATGATTTTCTTAGCGCCACCATTTTGAATATGCCCAATACATTTTTCTTCTTCAGTAAATACTCCCGATGATTCGATAACCAATTCTACACCGTAATCCTTCCAGGGGATCTCCGCCGGAGATTTGGCGCTTAAAATTTTAAGAGTTTTTCCGTTGATTATTAAAGCGTCCTCCTTTGCCGAAACCTCAGCATTTAAAGTGCCGAAGTTGGAATCATGCTTTAAAAGATGCGCTAGAGTTTTTGTCCCGACGGGTAAATCATTTACTGCCACAAAATCCAGATCCTTTGTCCCTTTTGCCAATGCTGCCCGGTAAATGAGCCGGCCTATCCTTCCAAAGCCGTTGATGCCTACTTTTACTCCCATATGCCCTCCTTTTGGTATTTGGTCGATCGGCGGGACACTTTCCATTGTGCTACTCTTTTTATTGCTTTGACGGAAGGTGTCCCGTAACTGTTTGACGGAAAATGTCCTGTAACTGTTATTTCTGCCTTAAGTATTTTGCGGCTAATTCAGGCGGGGTTGAAACAACATAAAAACCAGACCCCCATTCAAAACCTGCCACGCGTGTCAGTTTCGGCATAAACTCAATATGCCAGTGATAGCTCTCCAAGCCCCCGTCGCCGTTTATAGGGGATGAATGAAGCATAAAATTATAGGAAACATTCGGAAATATTTTTTTTAAGTTAGTTATCGTGTCCTTAAGAATCCCTGCCAATGTAGGAACCTCTTCCTGAGGCATATGGCAGAAACAAGTGCTGTGTTTTTTAGGCATTATCCAGATTTCAAAAGGAAAACGCGAAACAAAGGGGCAAAAGGCAATGTAATCTTTATTCTCAAGGATTATCCTTTCTTTATCCTGAGCCTCCTGCCTGATAATATCGCAGAATATGCAACGCTCGCGGTAGTCAAAATAATTTTGCGCTCCTTTTATCTCCTCCATTACGTTCTTTGGGACCATGGGCAAGGCCACAATCTGGGTATGCGGATGTTCTAATGAGGCTCCTGCTGCTGCTCCGAAATTCTTAAAGACCAGTATATATTTAAATCTTTTATCCTTCTGGAGGTCTAGCGCTCGGCGGGAATACATCAAAATAAAATTCTCTATTTCAGAATTTAACAGTTCGCAGATATCTTTCTGATGGTAAGGAGACTCAATAAGCACCTCATGCGCCCCAACCCCGCAAGACATATCATAGACCCCTAGGCCCCGCCTCTCTAGGTTGCCTTCGATCTGAAGGGCGGGAAATTTATTTGGGACAACCCTTACCTGCCAACCGGATGTATTAGGGCCTGTGCCGGAATCTCTGAGGGCGTCTATCTCAGGCGGAGTCATCCCTTCATTTCCGTAACAAAAAGGGCATACCCCTGCGCGCCAGGTATGCGGCTCATACTCAAAATCCTGCGGCTTATTAGGATGGTCAGTATCTACAATTACCCATCTTCCGCCGATAGGGTCTCGTCTTAATTCCGACATGTTAAATTTGGACCTCTTTTAAAAATTTAGCGGCATCTTCAGGAGGAAGAGGACAGATATAAAATCCTGTCCCCCATTCAAAACCTGCAACCCTAGTCAAACGAGGCATAATTTCGATATGCCAATGATAATCGTAATCAATGCTCTTCCAATATCCGACTTTTTGCCTTTTAAAGGGAGCGGAATGAAAAACATAGTTATAAGGCGGGTCGTTTAAACCCTTTTTTAATTTAGAAAACACCGCCTTCATTATACTGGCTAAACCCATGCGCGAGGGCATATCCAGATGAGTAAAATCACAGGAGTGCTTCTTGGGAAGAATCCAAACCTCAAAAGGAAATCTGGAGGCAAAAGGAGAAATAGCAATAAATCCATCAACATCAATTATAAGCCTATCCTTTGACTCCATCTCCTGCTTTATTAAATCGCAGAATATACACCTTTCGTGATAATCATAATAATGCCTTGCTCCGATAAGTTCCTCTTTTACGCGCTTAGGGTTAACGGGGGTGGCGATTAACTGTGACCTTGAGTGCTTAATCCTTCCTGCCCCTGCAATCCACCCGTAGTTTTTAAAAACCAGGACATATTTAAAACGCGTATCTTTTTCCAAATCTACAATTCTATCTATATAGCAGGTTATCACTTTGGATATCTGTTCTTCGCTTAAATCCGCCATATTTGCGATATGCTGATTTGTTTCAATAATAATTTCATGCGCGCCTATACCGTTCATCATGTCATAAAGGCCTTTTCCCCGACGGTCAAGCTCCCCTTCTATCTTTAGAAACGGAGCGATGCTGGGAACTACCCTTAATTCCCAACCGGGTGTATTTGCAGGAGTTTGTCTTGGCCTTAAGGCATAAATTTCAGGAGGGGTCTGGGATTCAGCGCCTTCGCAAAAAGGGCAGGATTTTTCTTCAGTAGCAGGAGCTGCTTGAGTGAGGCCGCTAAATTGATCGGGCCTCCTAGAGCGCTCAGTGGCAATAATTACCCATCTACCGATAATCGGGTCTTTTCTTAGTTCTGGCATATTTAATGAGCACTAAACTTACGAACACGATAGTGTGAGTAAGTTTATGTGCGAATTAATCCCGCTTCTTGCTCTCCTAAGGTAACAGCGGGAGAAGTTTGAGTAGCATACCTTACGAACACGCTAGTGTGAGTAAGTTATCTGCGCGAATTATCCCGAGTCCCGTATTCTACGGGAGGAGGGATCTCAATTTTAAATTTAGGTTGTAATTATAACAGGAGAAAACTTTTGATGCAACTATTATTTGCCGAGCATTTCTCCTGCCTTGATTCTATGGCCAGCAATAAACTCTTCTACCCTCATTATTTTCTTTCCTTCTACCTGTAATTCATTGATTACCAAATTGCTCCTTAAGCAAGCTACGGTAATCCCATTTTTTGAAACCTCAGATATTTCTCCCGGTTTTTTAGCCGGGTAATCCGGTAAATCAAACACGCCTGCTTTATGTATCTTTAATAACTTACCCTTATAATAGCTAAAGGCTCCTGGCCAGCCAACGCAGCCTCTTATAAGGTTATAAATATCACTTGCGCTCATTTTCCAATTAATCGACCCGTCTTCTTTCTTAAGTTTAGGCGCAAATGTTACTTTATTTTCATCCTGAGGGATAGAAGTATAATTATTGCTTTCGATTAATTCCAGTGTTTGTTTAAGAAGCCGCGCTGCAGCTTCTGATAATCTCCGTTGCAAGGTAATAGCCGTATCTAAATCTTCGATAACCGCTTTTTCCTGCAAGATTATCGGCCCAGCGTCCATCTTTTCAGTCATTTTTATGATTGTAACTCCGGTGGCTTTTTCTCCTTTAATTATTGCCCAGTTAATAGGAGCTGCGCCTCTATATTTAGGTAAGATTGAAGCATGGGTATTTATCGCAAATATCCTTGGAGTTTCCAAAACCTCATTCGATAATATCTGGCCGTAGGAAATTACCACAAAAAGGTCAGGATTTAAACTCTTAAAGAATTTTATCTGTTCAGCTGAATTTATATTCTGCGGCTGATGAATCAAAAGGCCATATTCCAATGCCGCCTGCTTAACCAAAGTAGATTCAAGATGCATTCCCCTGCCTCTTTTTCTATCCGGCTGAGTGACTACGCAGGAAATATTATAGCCGCCTGTTACGAGAACCCTCAGGGAAGAAACGGCAAAATCCGAGCTTCCGAAAAAAACTATATTCACATTAACTCCTTATAAAGGGTCTATATCAACGGTAACTATTATACCGGAGTGCCGGAAATCTTTTAACTGTGTTTTTAAAAACCCTGTTATTTGTTTGGGGTTATTAGACCTGATTAATAATTGCCAATAAAAGTTACCTCTTAATTTTGGCGGCTGTCCCGGATTCACGGAAAGGACATTGATACCGCGTTTGTTATTTTTCGCATTTAATCTTTTAAATAGCGCGTGACTTGCCTCTTTTGCCTTTGTTTCTATCTTTGAACGCAATTTTACCAAAGCCAGATGTTTATAGGGAGGAAAATTCAATTCTTTCCTCTCCTTTAACTCCTTATCGTAAAAGATATTGGCGTCATTATTTAACAAGGCCTTGAAGGCATGGTGCTGCGGAAATCCCGTCTCTATAAGGAGTTTCTTCGCGGTTAATTTTAAAAGGCCCATTAACGAAGAGAATACTTTTTCACTGGAGCGGAAATCCGCGCGGTTTAAAGAATTATCAATGCTTAAAACGCATATCAGGTCAAAATTATGCCCTGTCTTTTTGGTTACTAAGCTTGTTGAAACAAATATGTCTGTATCTTGAGCATCAAAAATGCTTTCGGACTCAAAGGCCTTGATCCTCGCCTGTGGAAATATCCTGGATAACTCGCTTTCTATCTTTTCTGTGCCTGCGCCTGAAAATTTTATATAACCTGAATTGCAGTTAGGGCAAATCTTAGGAGAATCCATCTTAAAGTTGCAATAATGGCAGTTTAAAATGCCTTCTTTAAAATGAAAAACTAAATTAACGTTGCAGCGCGGGCAACGCAGCACTGTCCGGCAATTGTTGCAGGAGGCAACAGTGGCAAAACCTTTCCGGTTTAAGAATATCAGGGTTTTTTCGGAAGAATTCAAAGCCGAAAGAATAGAATCTTCCATGTATTTTGAAAAAAATGCGTTTTTTGGCTTAAAGCGCAGATACTCAGCTTTTGTATCAATTATCATTATCTTTGGGTATGCTTTTGCCCTTGATAGGGGCACATATTTCACTAAGCCTTTTTTCACAAGCTGGAGGCTTTCTAAAGACGGCGAAGTACTGCCCAGAATCAATTTCGACTTTCCTATTCCTGAGCGCATCAAAGCCGCCTGCCTTGCATGGTAATGCGGCACCTGGTCCTGCTTATAAACAAGATCCTGTTCTTCGTCGATGATTATCAGGCCTAAATTGGTAAAAGGCGCAAAAACACCTGAACGCATCCCAACAACTATATCGATCTCGCCTTTCCTGATTTGTAACCATTCATCTAATTCCTTGGGCACTTTTCTATAAAAAACAGAGGTTCTGGCATTTAATTGCCTCTGGATGATTTCTTTTGCATTTAATACCGCATTTTTATCTGGCAACAATACAATTGAGGATAATCCTGCATTTAAACTCTCTTTGATTCTTTCGAGGTAAACCTTCCACCTGGAGGCACCGTCTAAATCATGAATAAGGGTAATGGAAGCATTATCAAAGCTGCTTTTTCTTTTTGAAGCCCCGCTCTTAAATTCCGGCACCCTCTTTCCCCTTCTTAAGGCCTCCGGTAACGCTGCTTCAATCACCTCTCCCCATGAACAACAGTAATACTCGGATAATTGTTTTGTCAGTAAAAGCATCTCCTTATCAAGAACCGGACAGTCATCTATTGCTTCCGTTATCTCCCTTAGCTTTTTTACTGACGTTTTGTGTGTTAACCCTACAACATACCCTATTTTTTTCTTAGTGCCGAAATTAACCCATGCCCTTGAACCGGGATTTATTTTTTGCCTAAAGCTTTCCGGGACTATATAATCAAACGGCCCTTCAACAGGAATCCCAAGCACTATTTGCGCATACAACATCAAAAATCCCCCTTAAGGCATCCGGCTTTTTTATTTTTCGAATTATTTCCCTAGCGCTTATTAACTTTTCTGGGTGTTTTTTAAAATCAATTACGATATCCTTGATTTTATTAATATCTTTAGGATAAACCCCCACTCCCTCAAGCGCTAATGCCTTTATATTTTCCGTTTCCTGGCCCGGGATAGGCGAAATAAATACGGGAAATAAATCCATGGCTAAACTCTCCGCAATGCTTAATCCTCCGGGCTTAGTAATAATTATATCGGACACCGCCATTAGTTCTTGCGCGTTATCGACAAACCCAAACACCCGCACATTCGGCAAATTCTTTTTTAATAATCTGGAATATAATTTTTTATTATTTGCGCAGACAATCAATACCTGGACATCATTACACAATTTATCGACTATCCCCTCGATGGGGCCGGTTCCAAAAGAACCGGTCATTATTAATACGGTGAAATTGCCGCTATCCAAATTAAACTTTTTGTAAAGTTCATTTTTGTCAAAATCTTTACGGAATTTAGAATCTATCGGAATGCCAAACTCTTTAATAATATCCGTTCTTACGCCGCTACGAATTAACTCTTCCCTGCCTCGTCCAGAGGAAACTATATAAATATCGGTACCTTCAGAAATCCAAAAAGGATGCAAACCGAAATCTGTAACCTGGGTAATTAACTCAGAGTTAATCTTTTTGTTTCTCTTTAGGTATGCGGCTATTTCGGAAGGTAAAAAATGCGTGGAGATGATAATATCGGGATTTTCCTGAATTAAAAATTTAGCGAAATCTGCGGTATTTATTCGATTAATAAAAATTGCTATTTTCCGGCTAAAAGAGCGTAAGGGCTTAAAATCCGTTAAGAAAAAAGCAATAGCCCACATAAAAACTGCCCTTCTTACCAGGAAAGAATAGCCCCATCTATAAAGAAAAGCGAAAAAAGAGCTGGACTCATCCAGCACATCAACCAATTTTAACTCTGCAACCGGGCAGTGCTCTCTTAAATAATTGAATATTGCCTGCGCAGCTTTAAAATGCCCTGCGCCTGCCGAGGCATAAGCCACGATTATTTTCATAGAATTATTTATTATTTATTATGAATCCTGCTGCTTCCCAAAGGCTTTTGAATATAAAATCCGGCTTTTCTTCCCAGTTTTTACGGTTAGATAATTTTTCTTTTCCTGAGAGTACAAGGATAGACTTACAACCTACCGCTTTTGCAGTCACCACGTCTAGTATTGTATCGCCTACAAAAAAAGAACTATTCAAATCTAGCGGGTATCTTTTTTTTACTATATCTATTAACCCGGATTTTGGCTTGCGGCAAGGGCAATTTTCCTCCTGACGATGAGTGCAATAATAAACCGCATCGATCTTTCCTTCTGCCTTCTTAATCCCTTTAAGCATATTTTTAGTTATGAAATCAAGCTCCTTTTGGCTAAAAATACCCTTGTTCACGCCTGCCTGATTGGAGATTACAAATAGTTTAAAATTATTTTTATGCAGATTTGCGATGGCCAGTTTTACCTTGGGCAAAAAGTGAAAATTTCTCCATGAAGTAACGTAATCTTTATCTCCCGGGTATTTATTGATTACCCCGTCCCTATCGAGAAAAATAGCTCTCATTCTCTTTAACCCACTTAGTTAATTCCCCTATTCCTTCCTTGACTTTCACTCTGATTTTCCAATTAAGCGACTCTTCTAATTTTGTAGTATCGGTAATATAGACCTTCTGGTCTGACGGGCGCCACTGGGAAAAATTAACCTTTGGCCTCTTACCGGTCAAAGACTCAAGTTCATCCAGGAATTCAAGGAGTGAAATTGTATTATCAGGTCCGCCGCCTATATTAAATAAGCCCCTTTCGGAGTTACTATTGATAAAAAGATTAAAGGCATCCACCAAATCATCGGCGTAAAGCATATCGCGGACCTGTTTGCCGTTTCCGTAAATAGTAATCGGTTTGTTAAAAAGAGTTGCGATAATAAACCAGGCGACCCAGCCCTGGTCTTCAAATCCGAACTGCCTTGTTCCGTAAGTACAACTCATCCTAAACACCCCTGTCTTCATTTTATATATATAGCTATACTCCTGAACATACAAATCACCTACTAGCTTTGAAACTCCGTACGGGGTGTGGCCTGTTAAATCAGTGCACATTTCTTCTGATACGCCTTTTATATCTTTAAAAACATACCTCTTTCCCTCTTCAGCCAAAGCAATCTTATCAACATTTTCTCCGTAAACTTTATTGGTGGAGCAATAAATAATAACTGTATCCTTTGATTTCTTACGCGCTGCCTCTAAGACATTGAGAGTGCCAAAGGCATTAATGCTAAAATCCTCAAGAGGCATACGCACGCTGGAAGGCACACCCGGTTGGCCTGCCGTATGTATTACTACATCAACGCCTCCCCCGATTGCTTTTTTTACATCGGCTTCGTTACGGACATCCCCTTTGATTCTTTCAATATTTTTAAATTGTTTCAGATAATTCCAGTTGAATTCTACGGAATCCTTGTCATACCCGAAAATCTTAGAACGCATAAGATTATCAAGGACTATAACTTTATTTTTTGGGTTATTTTTCGAAAAAAACTCAGCGCAGTGGCTGCCCACTAATCCCGCTCCACCCGTAATTAAAATTTTCATTCTAAGCATCCTTTCTTAAAATTTATTTTTATTGTATTCTTCAATTTCTTCTGCGTCTAGTTTATTAATATCCGTATTATAAAAAGCTGAAAAGCCTTCCTTTTTATCAGCGGTTTGTTTATAAAACATACCTAAATAATAATATGAAGCGCTTTTCCATTTTCCGGGATACCTGGCCAGAATTATATTAAAAAAATCGGCTGCCTTGTTATAATTTTTATTTTTAAAATTAAACATACCGTAAAAAAATATAGCATCTTCCGCAAGTATGCTGTTCGGGTATTTTTCCAATAACCTGTTATAATAATTTTGCGCTAAATTCATCCTATAGGCCAAATGGTAATTCCTAGCCAGAAAAAAGAGGCGTGCATCCTCTTTTGTGAAGTTAACCGTTTTCAACTTAAGATACAAATCCTGGTAGAAATTAAAGAAATTATATTTGAATACTTTGAAATAAAGATCGGAGATGCGATCAAAAATATGAACCTGATAAACATTAGGCGTAGACCTGCGCGGCTGTACGGGCAAAGGAAACATCCTTGAATAAAGATTTAATAAGTTTTCGTATTCTTCTATCCTGTATCCCTTTAGGGCAATTAGTTTTTTATTGTTAACTATTAAACCGGGGTCTGCGGACATCTGCTCTAAAGTAACTTTGTTGCCTTTGTCATCAGTAAAAATAATGTTCATCGTAGTATCAAAAACGCACCATTTCCCGTCTATAAAAACCTCATTTAGAGTATGCGGAGAGATACCATCCTTATCCAGTAACATTGCATAGCGGCTTTTAATCCCGGCTATTCCAAGCAATGCATTCAGGGTACGCGCCTGAAAATCACAATAGGCCTCTGCGTAAATTAAAGATTCCGCGGGCTTGCATTTATAGGGTGTGCCTTGGGCGAATTCATGACTAACAACGTAATTAAACAAGTTTAAAACTTTTTCATCTTCGGTAAAAACGCCCGAAGTTTCTTTATCGACTATAGCGTGGTAAAGGAGCCTAAAATATGTGCGATTTGTCAGCTTTTGAGGAAGAATTAAAGAAATAAAGGGCGAAAGCAGGAGTAATGAAAAAATTACTATAAGCGCGATAAAAATAAGTTTTAAGTATTTATTCACCCCCGCTCTCCCTTTCTATTTATTATCCTGTCCTTTTATTATTTCTCGGTATTTAAGGTAACTCAGGATTTGATAAAAACCGGCAAAAAAAGCCACGACAAAACCAATGAAACCGTCTTTATACCCTTTTCTAGTGAAATACGTGCGCATAAACCTGTCATAAGTGCGCCAAAGAAAGCGCACCAGCCGCATCGGCTTATTCTGAGAATACCATTTCTCTGCTTCCCTGGTAGTTTGGTTATTGAGCTTATTCAGAAAGTCTTCTATGTTTCTGTATGAATAATGTATGATATCCGATTTCATGTGGCCACAGGGGTCATCCATGAACGCGCGCGGATGCACCCCAACCTCTTCATACCGGAATTTATCTTTCCTGAAGAGTTTAAGCTGTGGACTCGGATACCATCCGCCGTATTTAACCCAGTAATTACCGATAAAATTGCGCCGGGGAACAGTAAAACCGTTATATTTCGTATCTGGATTTATCGTCTTTTCAATTTCTTTCTTTAAATCTTCCGTTACCCTCTCATCAGCATCCAGGCTTAAAACCCATAAATTTTTGGCCTGAGAATAAGCAAAATTCCTATGCCTGCCTTCGATATCCATTTTCTTCGTTATGGCCCTATCTGTATATCTTTTTGCGATTTCAAGAGTATTATCCGTGCTCATATCGTCAATAATTAATATTTCATCAGCCCAGCCGGAGACAGATTCAAGGCAATCTTTGATATTACGTTCCTCATTTTTAGTCAGGATAACAACCGATAATTCTATCACCGCAAAAACTCCTTTATAGCCCCAACAATGTAATCCAGCTCTTTAGCCGTAAGGTCAGGATAAACAGGTATGGAAAATGTCTCTTTAGAGGCTTTTTCTGAATTTGGAAATTCTCCTTTTTTATACCTTAAATACTTAAAGCATTTCTGAAGGTGTAAGGGCAGAGGATAATAAACCCGCGCATCTATTCCCCTGCTTTTTAAATGCTCGATTAAACTGCTACTTGAGGGTTCTAGGCGCAATACATATTGATGATAGATGTGCGTAGAATAGATTGGGACAAATGGAGCCTTTACTTTCAGTCCTTTAAGTTGCCGGTTAAAATATTGCGCGTTCTCATGCCTTTTTCTGTTCCAGTTATCCATGTATTTTAATTTCACATTAAGTACTGCTGCCTGAATACTATCCATGCGGTTGTTATAACCCAATAGCAAATGATAATACTTGTCCTTATTCCCCTGATTCCTTAAGATTCTTAATTTTTCATCGATAATCCTGTTATTTGTCAAAACCATTCCTGCGTCTCCGAAAGCGCCGAGGTTTTTACCGGGGAAAAAACTTACTGCCCCGCAATCACCAATTGTCCCGGCTTTTCTTCCTTTGTATTCTGCCCCGAACGCCTGCGCCGTATCTTCTATTACTTTTAATTTATGCTTTTTTGCTATCTTTAATATATTATCCATATCAGCGCACGCTCCGTAAAGATGCACCGGGATAATCGCACTTATATTCATTTTCTTCTTATGTTCCAGGGCCTTTTCAATGGCTTCAATTGATATATTATATGTATCAAGGCCTATATCAGCAAAAATAGGGCGCGCGCCCATTGATGCGATAGCCCCGGCTGTAGCGTAATAAGTAAACGCGGGGCATATCACTCCGTCGCCAGATTTAATGCCGGATGCCAAAAGCGCTAATTTAATGGCATCTGTCCCGTTACAAACTCCGATAGCATATTTAACGCCTGCATACTTTGTAATCTCGTTTTCAAAATCCCTGACTTCCTTACCGAGAATAAAGTTAGCATTGTCTATTACTTTTTTTATCGCCGCATCGAGCTCTTCTCTAATAGGCGCGATTTGTTTCTTAAGATCTAAAACCGGTATCATTTAGCGGCCTCCGTATTCAAAATATTTTTTACCACGCCAAAAACCTCATCCACGCTTATCGTTTTTAAACACTCTCTATCCTGCTCGCATACAGGCATCTTAAAATTGTAATAACATGGCCTGCAAGGCAAACTCTTTTTTATAACAATGTGTTGGTCACTTAGGGGGAATGGACCGTAAACTTTATCATCAACAGGCCCGAATATCGATACGGTTTTTACTCCTAAAGCAACAGCCATGTGCAGCGGCCCGCCATCATTCGTAACCAGCAAACTCAGATTATTTATTATAGCTGCGAATTCCTCTAGGGTAGTCTTTCCAACCAGGTCTATCGGTTTAATTTTAATCGAATTAACTATTACGTCTGCCAGAGGCCTTTCTGTTTCATCCCCTAAAACTATAATCCTTGCACCTAATTCAGCGCGTAATCTTTCTGCTAATTGAGCGAAACGCAGCGCCGGCCAATGTTTTAACCCAGCGTCTTTTCCCCAACTCCCTCCAGCTCCCGGAGCTATACCAATAACTAAATCTGAACCGCTAATCCCGGCATGCTTAAAAATTGCCTTGGCTTTTATTCTACTCTTTTCATTTACACATAGATACAAGTTTTCAACTTTTACCTTGATACTTAAAAATTTCAATAGTTCAAGGTAGTACTCTACAGCATGTTTAGCCTGATAGCCGCTTAAATTAATTTTATGGTTAAGAAATATCCCCCTGTTTTTATAATTGAAACCTATTCGTTTCTTAATTCCTGCGGCTTGAGATATCCACCCGTAACGATGATCCAGTGAAAAATCCAGAGAAACATCGAATTTGTCTTTTCGTAACTGCCGGTATAACCAAAAGCTCTTTTTTATCCCTTGCCATTTGGAGTTATCGTATATCTTTTTGATATCCCCCCTTGATATAGGAAATATTTTGTCGATGTTAGGGTCATCCTTAAGAATCGCTTGAACCCGCTCATTACACCAATAGCCGATAAAACTATCAGCAAACGCTTCCTTGATGGCCCTGATTACAGGAGTAGTAAATAGAACATCACCGATACCAAATGGGTTAATAATAAGAAACTTTTCCAATTTTTTAATTTATTTTCTCTTTTAAAATTCCTACAAGTTTCTTTACTTCCTGCGTTTTATCCTTTGCGCAAACTAAAGTTGCCTTATCGGTATTAACAATGATAATATTTTCAAGGCCTATGGTAGCCAGAATACGGTTATTCGACCAGCAAAGGGTGTTTTTGCTCCCCAAATCAATGCAGTTTCCAATGGAGATATTACCGTTTTTATCTTTTATTAATAAATCCCCTATTGCCTCCCAGCTTCCAAGGTCTGTCCAACCGAAGTCAGCCGGAACAAGCGCCATCTTTTTTGTTTTTTCCATAATGGCGTAATCTATTGAAATGGAGGTAAGGCGCGGCCACAGGCTGTTTAGATCTTTATTATCCTTAACCTTAGTGAGTAACCGGTAGTCAAGAGGCATAAATTTTTTTATCTCTCCCAACAATATATCAGCTCTGAATACAAAAATTCCGGTATTCCAATAAAAATCCTTATCTTTAATGAATTTTTTAGCTATTGCAATCTTTGGTTTTTCGACAAACCTCTCAATCAAATAATAATTTTTTTTCTTTGATTTTGCCTTTATATAGCCATAGCCTGTTTCCGGCCGGACTGGAATCACTCCCAACGTAACAATAAAACCTTTTTTTGCCAAGTGAATAGCCTTTTGCAAAACATTAATAAACTTGGAATTATTTTTTATATAGTGGTCACTCGGAAACACCAGTATAACAGCATCTTTATCCCTTTTATAAATTTTTTCAGCCAGCAGGCTTATCGGAGCAAAGGTATTTCTTGCCTGCGGCTCAAAAAGGATGTTTCCGGTTAAGATGTTGAGCCCCTTTAAACTCCCTTTGATTTTTTTATGGTAAATTTCATTAGTAGCAATATGGATATTTTGTTTTTCGATTAGCCCACCTATCCTCTTAATTGCCTGTTCAATCATGGGCTTGTCAGAACATATATTAAGGAACTGCTTAGGCTCTACCTCAGTACTTAAAGGCCAAAAACGCGTCCCGCTGCCTCCGGCAAGGATAATTGCGTAGTTCACCCCGCCCTTCCTTTCTCTATCATCTCCTTAGTCTTTTCAAATACCTCATCCACCTTTATGTCCAAAAGGCAATTCTTTTCAATTACCGAATGCGCTTTCCCCCATGGGCCCCATCTTTTTGCTGTCTTACCTTGAAGGTCATTTCGAAATATCGCTAAAACAGGAGTACCTACTGCGCTGGCAAGATGAATCGGCCCACTATCTCCTGATATAAGCAATTTACATCTTTTTAAAACTGCTGCTAGCTGCAAAAGAGTAGTTTTCCCGGTTAGATCTAAAGCGCCTGCGCTTAGATAACCAAATGTTTCACTGCTCTTAACTGCTTCTTCTCTCCTGCCTACTATTATAACCCTGAGATCAGGATACTGGAGTAATTTCTTTGTTAACTCTCTAAAACTTTCTAAAGGCCATTGCTTAACCGGGTCGCTTGTCCATGGGTGTATAGCTAAAAAAGTGGCGCGGGAGTCGGAAGTAAAATTATATCCTAAGCCGTTTATTATATTATCTTCTATTTTCAAAGACAGCGAGAGATCCTGCGTCTTCGCTCCCAGCAACCCTGCCAACTCAAGGTTATATTCTACTTCATGTTTTTCACCGAGATGTTTTTTATCCTTCATTTTTAGATTAAGAAGAAAACTGCATTTTCTGGCATAACCGGCCCTTATGGGTATTCCGGCCAGAAAGGTAAAGATATTAAACTCTTTCGAAGGGTTTAACATTATAGCAATATCAATATTCTTATTTATAAAAAACCATAAGAGCTTAAGCCTTTCCGGCAATGAATGTTTTTTACTCCCCCAGTCCATAACCTCGTCAATAAAAGGAACCGCATCCGCTAATTCCCTGACATAAGGGTTTACAATTGCAATTAACTTAGCATCGGTAAATGTTTCTTTTAAAGCTCGAATAGCAGGAATATTAAGCAAAAACTCTCCGAATCTATCATTGCGCACTACTAGTATGTTTTTAATAAGCTGGGGATTTATCTGCATTAATGGAGTCCCCACGGCTTTACAGCCGTGGTTCCTATACTTACCCGCCGTCCACACGATACA
>CAKKQZ010000050.1 GCA_919902445.1 Omnitrophica bacterium GWA2_41_15
TTCGAAAGGATACTTGAAACGTCTCTTACTTACGCACCAAGCGGCATAAGGCAGTTTATTTTAGGCATGCCCCTTTGGCTAAAACAGAAACTCTGGATACCAGAGCTAATAAAGAAGGAGCTGAAATATGATGGTAAGATTTTATTCTGTGAGCACCATGAATCTCACGCTGCCAGCGCTTTTTACCCTTCTCCGTTTAAAGAAGCAGCATTCTTAACAATGGACGGAGTTGGCGAGTGGGAGACAGCAAGTTTTGGCGTAGGTAAAGATAATAATCTGGATTTACAATATTATTTAAGGTTTCCGCACTCATTAGGCCTGCTGTATTCGGCTTTTACGTATTACACGGGTTTTAAGGTTAATTCCGGAGAATACAAGCTTATGGGGCTTGCTCCTTACGGAGAGCCGAAATACGCGGGCCTGATTCTTAACGAGTTAATCGATTTGAAAGAAGACGGCTCCTTTAAAATGAATATGCGCTATTTCGGGTTTTGTAACGGCCTAAAAATGACTAATGGCCGCTTTGATAAAATATTCGGGGAAAAGCCAAGAAAACCGGAGACAAAAATCTCTCAAAAATATATGGATATTGCCGCCTCCATCCAAAAAGTAACTGAAGAGATAATGCTCAGAATGGCAAGGCATGTGCATAAAATTACAGGAGAGGATAAGCTTTGCCTTGCAGGTGGCGTGGCTTTAAACTGTGTGGGTAACGGGCGTATTTTAAGAGACGGGCCATTTAAAGAAATCTGGATTCAGCCGGCAAGCGGTGACGCGGGAGGAGCATTGGGAGCAGCGCTTTTGGTCTGGCATAAGTATCTGGGTAATAAGCGCATTTCTGACGATAAAACTGATAGGCAAAAAGCGTCGTTATTAGGCCCTTCATTCAATGAAGAATATATTGAGGAATTCCTAAAAAAGGAAGGCGCTTGCTATAAGAAATTATCAAACCAAGAAATCAGCGCTGTAATATCCGATTTAATCATAAAGGGAAAGGTGATCGGTTGGTTTCAAAATCGCCTGGAGTTTGGGCCGCGCGCATTAGGCGCAAGGAGCATAATAGGAGACGCCAGAAGCATGGAAATGCAATCCAAGATGAACTTGAAGATTAAGTATCGCGAGTCATTCAGGCCTTTTGCTCCGACAGTGCTGAAAGATAAAGTTTCTGAGTGGTTTGATTTAGACAAAGAGAGCCCTTATATGCTTTTAGTTGCTCCGGTAACAGAAGCAAAAAGAATAAAATCAAATAATGCTGATGAAGCGCTTAAGGGTTTTGATAAGTTAAAAATTACCCGCTCGGCAATTCCTGCGGTAACCCATGTTGATTGTTCAGCCCGGATACAGACAGTAAAAAGAGAGGACAATGCTCTTTATTATGATCTGATTAATGATTTCTATCAAAAAACAGGTTGTCCTGTTATAATAAATACTTCTTTTAATGTCAGGGGTGAACCTTTGGTCTGCACACCTTCCGATGCTTTTAAATGTTTTATGAGGACAGAAATGGATTATCTTGTTATGGGGCCATTCCTACTGGATAAAAATGAGCAGAAGCCGTTAGAGAAAGATATGAAATGGAAGGAAGTTTTTGAGTTGGATTAAAATGGAAAAATTAGATCTTAGCAGGCAGAATCTTAAGAAATTCGGAATAACTATGGGGGTAGTTTTTTTTGCGATAGCTGTTTTTGTAACGGTAAGACACAGGCATAATGCATTGCCATATATGTTTTTTTCTGCCTCCTTTTTCTTATTTTCATTTTCTACGCCGCTTATTTTAAAACCGTTATATGTATTCTGGATGAGGCTCAGCTTTATATTGAGCTGGATAAATACAAGGCTAATCCTTATTATAATATTCTATTTAATATTCTCACCCCTCGGGCTCATCATAAAATTATGCGGAAAGGATTTACTGGAGAGGAAAATAGACAGGAGTAAGAGCTCTTACTGGATAAAGAAAGAAAAACTTGTACTTGGTAAGTTGCATTATGAGAAACAATTTTAACTCGGGAGGGTTTAATGGGAAAACTTTCTATAATTAAAGAATTCTGGTTTTTTTTACGCGTAAGAAAAAAATGGTGGTTGGCTCCGATAATTATTATCCTTTTGCTTTTAGGGGCATTGATCTTCTTTACGCAAGGATCGGCAGTTGCGCCATTCATATATACCTTGTTTTAACAGGAGGTTGAATGAAAAAGACATTACTGGTATTTCTTGTATTGATCGTGCTATCCATTTTTTTTATTATTCAAAATAACAGCAATGCGAATATTATTATTTCACAATTACTCAAAAAAGGCGATATAAGCGGCGATGAATTAAGGTATACGGTAAATTTCTTAAATGTATTCCCTGTAGGGGAAGCTGTTTTTTTGCCCCAGAAAGAAGAGGAGTATCATGGCCAAAAAGTTTATCATCTTAGCGCAAAAGCTGAAAATCTGGATATTTATTCAAGGTTTTTTACCGCTCAAGCGTCTGTTGATTCCTATATAGACACAACCAGCTTTAATCCGTTGGTTTTTAGGCAAAGACTATCTGTTAAAGGTAAAAACGATATTCTTAAAGAGGTTATTTATGACCAGAAAAACCTGGTTATGACTATAGCGGGCACTGAAA
>CAKKQZ010000051.1 GCA_919902445.1 Omnitrophica bacterium GWA2_41_15
GATGAAGAAAATTGACTCTTGTGCTTCGTCAAAAGTAATCCTGAATTTCGGGAAGATATCCAATCGGCCCAAAAGCAAGGGCACTTCTTCAATAAGCGCCCAGGCTAAGCGGATTTTTAGTTTTTTGCCATTCAAAGTAAGATATAAATTTTTCAGGAGGTATGGGACACCGCCTCCGGAGGCGCCTTTTATTTCCCGGATTTCGTCGTTTGGCAGCTGTTTAAATCCCAGGGCTTTACCCAGTCCAAGAGAAAGCATGGTTATATCAGCCCCCGAATCTATGTATATTGCCGCTTCTACCTTGTATTTACCGGATTCCAAAATAACATCCGCCACCGGCCTTAAAACTTCGCCGGTTATTATGGAGGCTTCTTTGCGGTATTTGAATTCTATCATAGGACTAAAACCGATCTGTCCGGGATTTTGGCTATGAAGGGGGTGGATCCGGGGTATTTTTTTTTGGCAGATTTCAGCATGGCGACAATATCCTGGCCCGCGGCGAAGAGTTTTTTATTCACTATCACCACATATTCATTGGTATATTTTTCCTTGTTTAACTTGAGAAACGCTTGAAAATTCTTTGACATTTTTCACCTCTGTGAGAAGTTTATCATAGTGATGATAGCTTGTCAAGCGATTTGGGAACAACAATAGAACAATAGGGGACAGCGACTATTTTCTCGCCGTTCTTTGATAATAACTGAAATATTTTAGTTAGATTGACCTTCCTTTCACGTCTATTAATAGTAGAAGGGAGGGGTGTGGTATGCCTCGGATTGCCAGAGTCGTTGCAGTGGGATTGCCTCATCATATTACGCAAAGGGGAAACTACCGGCAAGATGTATTTACCAATCCAGATGACAGGAGGCAATACCTTGCATGGATTAGAGAATATAGTATAAAATACGGCCTTTCCATTTTAGTCTATTGTTTGATGCAGAATCACGTTCACTTTATCGCTATCCCAAATGAAAGTGATTCTCTGGCTAGGACATTCAATGCCGCCCATATGCGTTATTCGCAGTACTTTAACAAAAAGTTGAAACAGCGAGGACATCTTTGGCAGGGGCGCTTCTATTCTTGCGTATTAGACGAATTCCATCTTATGCTTGCCGCCCGCTACATTGAAAGGAATCCTGTACGCGCAGGACTAGTAAAAAAACCTTGGCAGTGGCCTTGGTCAAGCGCAATAATCCATACCAATGGGAAAGAGAGTAGGTCTTTTATTGAACTTGGGGATCTTTTTGGGATTATGGGCATGTCATGCGGTTCATGGGAGAAATATATTGATTCCGCAGAAGAGGAGAATTTCTTGCAACGTATAAGAAAACACACGTTTACCGGGCGCCCTTTGGGAACAATGGCATTTATAGAAAGACTGCAAGAAAAATTCAGCAGAAGGTTATGCGCATTACCGATAGGCAGGCCAAAGAAAAGCTAAGAAAATAGTCGCTGTCCCCTATTAAATTTACTTACAAACCGGAATAAAATATTGCAAATAATCAGATAATGTGCTAATCTCTATTCTGGAGGTGATACAAGATGGGACTTACACTTACTATACCCAAACAGATGACTCATGGCGAAGAGCTGGTACTCTTGCGTAAGGATGAATATGAACGCCTTATTCATCACAAAGAAGAGGTTACGCGCGCCTTAAGAATTATTGCAGAAGGAGAGAAGGCTTATAGAGATGGACGGACGATCAAGGCATCCTCTCTTAAAGAAGCATTGAGACTTTATGCAAAGCGTCCAAGTTAAGTTTGTGCACTTTACCCCGCATTTTCTCAGGTCCTTTCAGAAGCTACCGCGTTCTATTCAAACATTAACGAAAAAGAAAGATGACTGGTTCCGAAACGACCCCTTTGATACTCGTTTACGCACCCATAAATTAAAGGGTGAATTGACGGGGGTATGGGCGTATTCTGTGAATCAAGAGTATCGAGTACTCTTTCGTTTCCTAAATGGTAAGGAAGTAGTTTATTATGACATAGGGACGCATAATATCTACAGATAGAAGGATGGTCCGTCCTCAAGGAGCAGCAGAAGGTCTAATAAGCGACTATTTTCTTAGAAAATAGTCGCTGTCCCCTATTAAAAGGGAATTGTTTTGAAGGATATTTTAGTTGTTTTCTTAATAATATTAGTAGTAACCCTCTCCTGCCTTCCTTTATTTAAGAATATCCGCAACATCAATTCAGAAGTGGACT
>CAKKQZ010000052.1 GCA_919902445.1 Omnitrophica bacterium GWA2_41_15
TTACCAAAATATTTCGGCAATCGCCATAAATTTTATTAATGAAATTTATAACGGAGAGTGGAGGATTTGAACCTCCGATCGCTTGCGCGATAACGGTTTTCGAAACCGCCGCATTCAACCGCTCTGCCAACTCTCCAGCATACTATCTCGACTGGCGGTGGGGCTGGGATTCGAACCCAGGGTGGGGAAAATCCCCACAACAGTTTTCAAGACTGCCGCTTTCAACCGCTCAGCCACCCCACCAGTAATTTATCTTAAGAATAACTGCTTAAACACAGCAGAGAATATATCCTTAGCAAGCGAATAAGTGCTATTTGAGAAATTTACGAAAGAGAATTCTTTAAAGATGAGGTTTAAACAAAAAGAAAACAAAGCAATATTTAAAACATAAATAAAAGAAAATCCGAAAATGTAATTACCCTTTAGGAAGTCGCCCTTTTTGTAACGTATAGCCTTGGCAGAAAATACAAGATGCAATGCCAAAGTAAAACCGGCAAGAAAAATAGAATATTTAATAAGCCAGGCGTCTTTAATTATCCCCGCTAATATTGCGTATAAAATAAATAAAACAATAGTATAAATCGGGAGCAAATAAGGCGCTACCTTCACCAACGGCTTAAAGAAATTAAAGATTACCTCCAATAGTTTATGCCCCTTGTTATAAATTATTGCCGGCTCCCAGACAAATAGATAAATTACAAGGAGTGAAATTACCCCTGACCAGAAATTACTCTGTAGCTCTTTATCGATAAGCCCGAATTCGTTCCAGAATGCGCTAGAGGAGGAATACACAAAAGGCAACAAACATACGCCCAAGATAAACTTAACGATGCCAAAGGCCTTGCCGGATAAACCAGGGGCTTTATCAGGAATACCCGATTGCCTAGGTTTAAAATCCCCTTCTTTCTTAAGAAATTCGTTCTTTTCCATCGAGATACGGCCTTAAAACCTGCGGTATAACTACAGAGCCGTCTTTTTGTTGATAATTTTCCAATAACGCTATAACTGTGCGCGCCAAGGCAATACCTGAGCCGTTTAAAGTATGCACAAAGTCTAATTTCTTAGTGTTTTTTCTTCTGAATTTTATATTCGCCCTGCGCGCCTGAAAAGCTTCGAAATTAGAACAACTTGAAACTTCAAGCCATTTATCCACTCCTGCGGCATATGCCTCAAGGTCATAACACTTACTGGCTGCAAAACTTAAATCCTGCGAAGCAAGCATATTCACGCGATAAGGCAGGCCCAGAAGCTGCAATACATCCTCGGCATCCGCAACTAATTTTTCCAATTCATTGTAAGAAGTTTCCGGCTTTACAAATTTAACCATCTCCACTTTATCAAACTGATGCACTCGCGTTAGCCCTTTTGTATCTTTGCCGTATGAACCTGCCTCCCTCCTGAAACAGGCAGTGTAAGCGGTATAATAAACCGGCAGGCTGTCTTCATCCAAAACTTCATCGCGATGCATGTTGGTGACGGGTACCTCTGCTGTCGGGATTAAGAATAAATCATCATCTTTAAGCCGGTACATATCTTCTTCCAATTTCGGAAGCTGGCCGGTGCCGGTCATAGATGCCCTGTTAACTAAAAAGGGGGGAAATATTTCTGTGTAACCGTGTTTTTTGGTATGCAGATCCAGCATAAAATTAAAGAGCGCCCGCTCAAGTTTAGCGCCCCACCCTTTAAAGAGAATGAAATTTGAACCGGTGATTTTCGTGGCGCGGGGAAGATCTATTATATCCAGATGCTGACTTATTTCGATATGGGTAGCCGGCTTAAAATCAAACTTTGGCAATTCCCCCCAAGAGCGCACAATCTTATTACAACCAGCATCTCCTACAGGAATAGATGAATGCGGGATATTCGGAATAGTTAAAACTAACTTTTCTAATTCCGTATCAAATTCCTTTAATTTGATTTCGAGGGCGCCTATTTTCTCTGATATTGCTTTCATCGAAGAAATCTTGGGCTTGGGGTCTTTTTTTTCTTTAAGCAGGGCACTTATCTCATCATTGGCTTTATTCCTCCGGGCCCGTAACTCTTCAAGTTCAACTAAAAGCCTACGCCTGGAATTATCGGTTTTAATCAAAGCGTTTAAATCTAATTTCAAATTGCGTTTTTTAATTGTTTCTTTTACCAAATCAATATTTTCGCGGATGAATTTGGGGTCTAACATACGAGTTCCTTTTTGGGTTGTGCACGCTAAGCGGGACAGTCCCTACTCCAGAGCTTATTTAGTTATCCTTTAATAACACCAACCGGGCGCATGCGGCAGACGCGTTTTGAAATACCCGCGTTGTGCACGACATCTACCACATCATTTACATCTTTATAAGCATCCGGGGCTTCTTCGACTATTGTGCCGCGCCCGGAAGCTTTTACCATTATACCCTTAGATTCCAGCTCTTTCAATAACACATTTAGGTTCGTTGACCTTGTTGAAGCAGCTCGGGATTTTACCCTTCCTGCCCCGTGACAATTCTTTACCAAAATAGGAGTAAATGTCTTTGTAAATACAAAATAATTATGATTATCTTCAACATCTATATTATATAATTCGCTAGTTCCTAAATCTCTTATTTTTCTTACTCTCTGCATTCTTAAAGGAGAATTAACTATTTTAGTGATTTGCTCTCTGTTATAACGCGAACTTGATTGCCAAACTAGAAATTTCAAAATTTTATCCTTCTCCATTAAATTATTTCTATCGGCCTTTCGCTTAAAAGGCCATTTTATATTGCCCGAGTCCCAATTGTCAGTAAATAATTGACGGACAGAAAATAACTTGCTTCCATATTTTTGTTTATATGGTGCCCCCTTTACTCTTTTTGTGAATCTTAGGATTTCCTCAAGCTTTTCCGATATTTGAATTATATAACAACTATCCCTTTGGATTGACACATATGGTAAAATTCCTAATTTTAAACATGAAAGAATAATCGCCCCTATAACATTTTCCTTACTATTAAATATACTTATTACTTTGTGCACAGGATTCCAAGTACCATCCCCATCTATAACACCCGCCAAGAAGTTAAAGGTACTTTCTATACTTAATCCTAAAATCCATGTCTGTAAATTCTCATATATATTCCTTATTTCTTCCACTGTATTCTTTCGGCCGGTTACAAAGTCACTGGCTGATCCTACTATCGTCCTCCCCCTTATATAACCAACACTAAATTTAGGTTTGCCTTCGCTTAAATCGTGCCCAAAGTATCCGAAAGAAGACTTCACATAATTTATAAAATCTAGTTTCTCTGCTGTTTCTTTCTGGGTAAATATAATCCTTTTTTGCTTTTTGTCGATATAACCATCGGTAACCAGTGCCCCTAGCAAAAAGGCTAAACTTGGATGATGCAAAATCCAAGGAATAGATACCTTATCCAAAACACAAATCATCTTCTGGTTATCAATAATCTTCTCTATCTCTTCATACTCTAATCGCGCGTTATCAAAGAGTGAAAATTTATGATCCGAACTCGTATCTAAATTGCTAAATCTAGATCTATTTGTCTGTGAAACCGATATTCTTATTGCCGAACCCATTCTTTTGCTCACGCCTAAAATAGGCTTCCATTCTACCAATAAATTTTCTTTATTAAAAGATAACGCTTTGTAGGATAGTCCTAATTTATTGAGCTCATATATTTCTTTTAACGTGACAATCCCTTTATCAGTGAGAATTCTTGTATCTCCTGTAAAACACGTAGAATAAAAAGTCTCCACTGCCTTTTCTGTGCCGACCAGTAAATATGAATTCCTTCCCATATCCCCGGGAATTATTACCGGCTGGCCTATTTTTTTATACCTTTGAGGCAACGCGGGATGGCCGGGAGGGAAAGCGCGGGTTGCGCCTTTCCTATGCACGCAAAGATTTTTTTCTTTTCCGTCAATAGTGTATTTTTCTATTTTTGCGATATTATGCGCGACATCGTAGATTAAATCCATACCCATCTTCTGCCAGGGCATATCAAAAACCCTTTCAAATGCCCTGCGGCAAAGGTGCATAAGGCACTGCCTGTTTGCCCAAGCGTAATTTGCAGCGCATCTCATCGCCCCTAAATACTGTTTTGCCTCAGGGGAGTTAACCGGAGCGCAAGCAAGCTGGCGGTCAGGGACATTGATGCTGTATTTGGAGAGGCAGTGGACCATATTCTTTAGGTAATCATCGCAAACCTGATAGCCGAAACCGCGCGAGCCGGAGTGAATCATCACGGTAACCTGGCCTAAAGAAAGCTCGAGCTCATCGCAGATATCGCGGTCAAAGAGCTGGTCAATTACCTGCACCTCCAAGAAATGATTCCCTGAACCAAGTGTCCCTGATTGCGCCTTGCCTCTCTCATACGCCCTGTCAGAAACCGCTTCAGGGTCTGCGCCTGATATTGCGCCGTTTTCTTCCGTGCATTCCAGGTCATCCTGCGTGCCGTACCCTTTTTCAACCGCCCACCTGGAACCCTTCACCAATAGCTCTCTTTCCTCTTTAGAGCTTATCCTTATGTCCCCTTTAGAGCCGACGCCTGCGGGCACATCGGAAAATAAAGCATAGACCAGATCCTTGATTTTATCCTTTATATCCTCAAACTGAAAGTTGGTTTTTACCAGCCTTATTCCGCAATTTATGTCAAATCCGATTCCGCCAGGGGCAATTACTCCACCATCCTCTATATCCGTCGCTGCCACACCTCCTATACAAAAACCGTATCCCCAATGGATATCCGGCATTGCTAAAGACGCATTTACAATGCCGGGTAGGAACGCTACATTAGCTACTTGCTCCAACGCCTTATCCTTATAAATATCTTTGAGCAGTTTCTCATCGGCATAGATAATCCCCGGCACGCGCATTCCCGGTTTATAGCTTATAGGTATGCGCCAACGGTAATTATCTATTTTATCTAATGAGCCTGGCCAGATATCAGACATCAAGTTCTCCTTTTGCCCCTCGCCTACCCGCTTGAAAATTTCTTCAAAATTTTCTACGCAGGCTCGGGATTAGTTCGGCCAGAGACTTACGCACGCTTTAGCTCCGTAAGTCTCGGCCTCACTAAACATCAAAAATCACCTCTGCCTGCCACCTGTAATCAATCTTTTCTATTTTTAATTCATGGTAGGTGGCGGCTTTGATTTCGGTGTTAACTTTAAAATTTATTATATCGCTACCCGCGGCCGCAGCCTCAAGCTCTTTTTCATTTAATTTATTTATCTTAATATCTTCAAAGATAACTTCTTTTGCCGCGGATAAAGATAATAATTCATTCAGCCAATTAACAAAAAGCTCCTCTAAGTTTTGCGCATTTTGGCTGATTGAAAATTTGTGCTTCTTTTTATCTTTGGTTATTTGTCTTTCCGCTGAAATCTGAAATATGGCAAGGCCGGCATTCTTAAAAAGATCATCCAGGCCATTGCCTCTTACCCTTACTTTTAAGTCTGCGGTGTGCTCGAGGATTTCGAAAGTTTTCACTAAAGGATTATTTGGTGGGCCATGCAGGATTCGGACCTGCCACCACCTGCTTAAGAGGCAGATGCTCTACCAAATGAGCTAATGGCCCGTTATTTGTGTTATATTTTAACTTAAAATATGGAGCCCTGCAAGGGGGATTTATCTATGATTAAAAACCTAAAACCGTATCAACTTCGCCTATATCTTTCACAATGCCATTTATCAAAGTAATCCTAATTTTTACTCCTTCTCCTATAAATTTCGTCCATCCAAACTTACCAACATCCGAATATCTAAATACTTTTTTATTCTTTCTCCATCCTTTTAAAATGCGGTTGGGCTTAGCCATAGTTAAAACTTGTTCTTCGCTCATATCTAACATAACCCTGCAATTTCTCATTTTCTCCGCTACCTCTTTGCTTGTCTGCGGGTGTAGTAGTAAATACTGGTCTATTTTTTTCTGATACTCTTCTTTTATTGTATTATCTTCTAAATTGTTTTTGCTCCAGTAAGCATACCAAGCTAAACTGGCTTCTCCTATATGAGGGTATTTAGTAGAAGTGGCCATGCAGCCAGACATAATAAATACCACGGCCAATACCCAGGCAAATATTAATTGTTTTTTATTCATTTTAAGCAGCGAGAATAGGTTATCGTTAGCAAGGTAACGACAGCTAAAAATAGCTCATTATTTTAACATTATTAAGTTAAAACTCAAACTTTTTCTTATATAGCTTTTTCTTATATAGCTTCTGATTGATGCCATCCAACGGGTGGATTGGCTGATGCTTTAAGCGGGGCCTGTGGAAGCCTCGAGCGGGCAAGGTTCACCCTCTATTAAGTTGTCAGTGAGAGCGAGGGGCTCAGAACGGAGTGCAGTTGCGGCACGCTCTTGCCGCAACAAACGTCCCCGCTAAAGCACAGCCAAGACAGGACCCACTGCCTTATAGAATTTAGACAAGGTTGAGTGTGCTGTTTCCGATAGAATTAGCTTGTAATTAGAGAAAAAGTATAATAGAATTTCTTACATGAAACGGGTATTGTTTATAGTTTTCATATTGCTTTGCCTCTGTTTACCGGGCTGCTCTGTGCCAAGGGTAGCTACTTACAGCCACCTAAAAAGCATTACCAAGAAAGAGATAAAGCCCAAGGGGATGTTCGGCGGGAACAAATCAGTATCCATTTACGATTTCCGCGGAATTGAAAGGTACGATGAGGATATAGACGCCCTAAAGGTGAGGGTTGAAAAATATATTTCAAGCCATCCTGATTTAAGCGGCGCCGCCAAAAATAACCTCCGAGAATTAAAAGCCTCCGAAGGCGCAGCAAAAGAAGAGGTTGAATTGCTTCTGGGAAAGCCGGATAAAGTTATCAAGCCATCAGGCAAAACTCAAGACACATCTGAAATCTGGATTTACAGCAAGAGTAAATTAAACGCCTTTACGGTATTTATTTTTCCTGTCTTCCCTACCCACGAAAGATACTATCTGTATTTTCAAGGCAATACGCTCGCCAATATTGAAAAACATTATCTGGAACAGCTCCTGGAAAGCACCTCCCCCGCAGACCCCTCTGATAAGAAATTATAA
The DNA here is from genome assembly GCA_919902445.1 of Omnitrophica bacterium GWA2_41_15. Classification (GTDB taxonomy): domain Bacteria; phylum Omnitrophota; class Gorgyraeia; order Gygaellales; family Profunditerraquicolaceae; genus CAKKQZ01. Next base: position 7,033 of record CAKKQZ010000052.1, read on the forward strand.
TGCGCCCAGCAGGAGTTGAACCTGCAACATCCAGTTCCGAAGACTGGCGCTCTATCCAGTTGAGCTATGGGCGCTTTTAAACTATTTCGCAGTTTTCCCCTAAAATTTCTTTGATTTTTTCCAACTTATCTTTATTAACGGGAAAAACGCCTTTTTCAGCGGTAGTGCGCACAGGAGAGTTGAGCTGGATTTTATCGGGGTTTATTTTTTCTGCTATTTCTTTTAATCTTTTAATCTCTTGCAAGCTGTCATTAACCCCCTTAACCAGCATAACCTCAAGCCAGATCTTCCCCTGGAATTCCTTCCTTAGGGCTATCAAACCCCTTATAATATCCTCTAAATTTATCCCTTCATGCGGACGGTTAATCTTTTTAAATATCTCTGGGCTTACCGCATCTAAGGAGGGAATGAGTAAATCAGCACCACATAGTGCCTGTCTGACTTTCGAATCCCCTAACAAGGTAGCATTGGTAATTACAGCAACGGAAGAAATAGAGATCTTCCTTATTCCGCTTATAAGCTCTCCGATTTTTATGTTTAAGGTCGGCTCTCCTGAACCGGAGATAGTTATAAATTTAAGGCGCTTTGCCTCATCAGGATTCTCCTGAATCCAGCTCCTTAGCTCATTTAAGATATCTTCAATACTTACATATTCTTTTCTGGATGAAACCAGCTCTTTGGTCTCACCTAACTGGCAATAAAGGCAGTTGAGGTTACAGGTCTTATGCGGCGTAAGGCTAAGCCCCAATGATAGGCCCAGCCGGCGCGATTTTACCGGCCCGTATATATATTTCACCTAAGCCCTTCCTCCCTAAACTATACGGGCGCCACATAAAGTGACGCCCTTAATCTTTCACTCCGGCATTAACTAAAGCGAAGATTATTTTACTTCTACAACACAATTGTGTGTGCCAAAACTATTAACTACGCAGGAATTGCAGCGCGGGTCATTCAGCCAGGTTCCGTCAACAAGAAACTTATATTCGTACCTCCCTGGTTTCAGGCTGACCTTTGTCTTCCAGTTGCCTTTTGAATCTCTCTTTGCAGAGAGGTCCTTTGTGTTCCAGTTATTAAAACTGCCGGTGAGTGTAACTTTTTTTGCCTGCGGAGCAAAAAACTTAAATTCCGTGACTTTTTTGCCAGATAAGTTTACCATATCCCCCTCCTTAATGAACGCATAATTTACGAACACGAAGTGTGAGTAAATTATATGCGCGAATTAATCCCGCATCTTGCTTTCCTAAGGTAACGGCGGGAGAAATTCAAGCAAAACTTACGCAACATTAGTAAACGTAAGTTATTTGTGCGAATTACGTCTTATTTATACACAACAACTTTGACGCTGTCAAGAATAAAATTATACTGCGACTATCGCAATACCCTTCTTATCTGCCAGCTTAACGCTTTTTTCTTTATCTATAAATAAAGTCTTGCCTGCTTCGATAGCAAGGCACCGGGCATTTGCCTTAATCAGGCTTCTTACGGTATTTAAACCTACCACGGGTATATCAAAGCGCATATCCTGCTTTGGCTTACTTACCTTGACTATGGTTATGCCTGCGCCACAGACCTTTCCAGAACGCTTGATAAGGTTATCCGTCCCTTCCAGTGCCTCAACAGCAACTATTGCTTTATTCTTTACCGCGACTGCCTGGCCTATATCCAGATCGGCAATTGCCTTTGCTAAATTCATGCCGAAATGCACATCTTCCCACACATAAAAATCAGGCACGTTTCTTGTAAGCGCGCCTTTCTTAGGCATAAGGCCTTTAAGGAATATCGTGGAATCTAATAACCGCAGGCCGTATGCTTTTAATTCCTGGGCTATCGCCGTGAATATAGTATCCGCTTTTTTGTCCTTTATGCCGGAAAGTATCTTTTTTAACTTCGCGTCTTTATCTATCTCTTTGCTAAAAAGGCGGCGAGGGCTTATCTGGCCTGCCATTACTACATTAGTAATGCCTTCCTTTTTGAATATTTCAAAGATACGGCTGAATTCATCCAGCCTCAGCCAGTAGATTTTATCCACGAAACGCTTTAATACAGGAGAGGTTTCCTTTTTTATGGCAATAGCCACAATATAATAATCTTTTAGCGAGGCCGCTTGCGAGAAAATGATGGGAAATTTTTTGTTGCCGGCAATTAAGCCGATTTTTTCCATATGCTTATTCTTTAGGGACGTTTCTTAACTTAGCTATAAGGTGTCCCCTACACGGGGACACTTTATAGCTGGCTTGAGAAACGTCCCTACTTTTACTATTTACGGCAGGAGTGGGCTATACCGCGTTGCGACTTTTTTATAAAATTGATGAGGTAAGCGATTTCCTGAGTAGGCTCAATCTCTTTCTCAATTTTTTCAAGGGAGTGTTTTATAGTAAGGCCTTCGTTGAGTAATGCCTTGAAAGCGCGGCCAAGCGAATCTATAGAATCTTTGGAAACTTTTTGCCTCCTTAATCCGACGATATTTAATCCGTATACGCGCGCAGGATGGCCATCGCAGGTAGAATACGGAGGAATGTCCTGGGTAACCTTAGAGCATCCTCCGATAATAGAAAGCGTGCCCACCCTGACAAACTGATGTATGGCAACCAGCCCGCCGACTACAGCTTTGTCTTCGATAGTTACATGGCCCGCAAGCGTGCCGTTGTTGGCAATAACGCAGTTACTGCCTACAACGCAATCATGCGCAATATGCGAATAGGCCATAAAAAGATTATCGTTTCCGATAACTGTCCTTGAGCCCTCTTCTGTGCCGGGGTTAAATGTGCAATATTCACGGATTATATTTCCGCTTCCTATATCTAAAAAGACTTTTTCTCCCTTATATTTTAAATCCTGAGTCCGCGACCCAATTACTGCCCCGGTAAAAATTTCACAGCCGCGCCCTACAGTGGTATTACCCTCTATTAAACAATAGGCGCCGATCTTTGTCTGGCCGCCTATTGCAACAGTGTCACTTATAATAGAGTAAGGGCCGACTCTGACATCATCGGCCAATTTTGCTTTTTTAGAAACTATTGCTGTCGGGTGAACCTGCATAGCTAACCTTCTACAAGTGCAAACATCAAATCCGCTTCCGCTACCAATTTACCTTCTACAAAGGCCTTACCAAAGACCTGGCCGGTCTTGGATTTTATCCTGCCTGCTTCTACTTCCAAAACTAATTGGTCCCCGGGAAGGACTGTTCTCCTGAATTTTATATTGTTTGCGGAGAGAAAAAAAGCAAGCTTTCCTCGATTTTCTTCCGGGGCAAGCATCATTACTCCGCCTACCTGAGCCATTGCTTCGACTATTAAAACCCCGGGCATAACAGGCCTGCCGGGAAAATGCCCCTTAAAAAAATAATCCTCCATTGTCAGGTTCTTGATACCTGTGGCGCGTTTACCCATCTCCAGAGAAACAATTTTATCTATAAACAAGAAGGGGTCGCGGTGCGGGAGTATCTTCTTGATTGCTTCAACATCCAATTCCTCTCCGGCAGCAGGATGATATTTTACCCCAATGCCTCCGGCAGAAAACCTCATCTTTTGCTGGCTTAATTTTTTGGCAAGTTTCAAGTTAAGGGAATGGCCGCTTCTTAAAGCTATAATATGGCCTTTTAGAGCAGAACCTATAAGATAAAGGTCTCCGATCAAATCCAGCATCTTATGGCGCACAAATTCATTTTCAAAGCGCAATTTATTTTTTATTACGCCTTTTTTACCTACTACCAGAGTATTTTCATAATTTGCCCCGCGGCCCATGCCATGGCGCTGTAATTCATTCGCCTCATCTTCAAGGCAGAATGTGCGCGCGGAGGCAATCTCTCTCTTAAACACCTGCGGATTCAAATCCAGTTCCATAAAATCCGTCTTAAGCGCTGAATGATTGTAGTTAAGCGTATAAGAAATCCTGAATTCCTCAGATGGCACTGCTATAATTGACGAGCCATCCTCCTCCACAAAGACCGGCTCCCTGATAGAATACTGCTGCCGTACTTTATCCTGCGCTGCTATGCCTGCTTTCTCGAGAATCTCCAGAAAATTTAAACTGCTCCCATCTAAACCAGGGACTTCGTTATTATCTATTTCGATATTAATGTTATCTATTGCACGGCCTGCCAAGGCTGCCATAAGGTGTTCTATCGTCTGCACATTAACAGAATCGGTTCCTATGGATGTGCGGCGCGGGGAAAACTGAGGGGGAAGCAAAGAATCAACGCAGGCTTTTATAACGGGTTTTCCGGGTAAGTCTATACGGATAAAATTAATACCTGAATCTATACCTGCCGGCTTGAATGTTAAATTAACTTTGTTCGCGGTATGTAAACCGATCCCCTTTAAACTTAATTCTTTTGCAATTGTATTCTGTTTAACCATCGCATTAAAATGTCATTGCGAGCAATGACAAAATGATTTGCTAAACCTTGATACATTGACACTAATTTACATTACTTACCTTCTAATTCCTGTATTTTATTCTTAAGTTCTTTTACCTGCTCATATAACTTCGGAAGATTTTGCACGCATGCATTTATGCGCCTTGCTTTATCATGCTGCCTTGCCGGGTAACCGGATACAATGGTATTAGGAGGAACCGACTTTGTGACTCCGCCTTGCGCAGCTACTACTGCCCCGTCTCCTATTGTTATGTGCCCGACTATCCCTGCCTGCCCGGCTAAGGTCACGTTATTTCCTATAATGGTGCTTCCTGAGATTCCTGCCTGCGCTACAATAATAGAGTTCTCGCCAATTACTACATTATGGGCAATCTGGACAAGGTTATCTATTTTCGTGCCGCGGCCGATAACTGTTTTATCAAAACGCGCGCGGTCAATAGTTACATTGGCGCCTATCTCTACCTCGTCTCCTATTTCTACTATTCCTATTTGGGGGATCTTATGATGCAGCCCATTTATCGTAACAAAACCAAAACCATCCGAACCTATCACTGTGCCGCTGTGTATGATTACGCGGCTTCCTATAATTACGCGTTCGCGGATAGATACATTCGGGTAAACAAGAGTATCATTTCCTATTTTTGTATGGTGCCCTATAAAACATCCTGAATAAATTATCGACTTATCCCCTATCGCAACATCATCTTCAATAACCACATAGGGCCCGATAGCGGCACCCTTACCCAGCGATACATTTTTACCTATCAGCGCACTCGGGTGCACCCCTTTAGGATGCTTAGCCTCATTAGGCGCAGCAAGAGAGATTATCTTAGCGAATGCCAAAGACGGATTCTCCGTGCGGATAGTCGGCTTAGGAACTCTCCCTGCATCGCGTGAAGTTATTATTGCGGAGGCGCGTGTAGTATCTATAAGAGAGGAATACTTCGGATTTGCCAGAAAAGTAATGTCTCCTTCGGCTGCCTCTTTTATCCCCGCAACTCCGGTAATGACTGTGCTCCCATCGCCGACAACCTCCCCTTCTATAAAATCTGCTATTTCCTTAAGGGTCTTGCGCATATTAATGAACACTTGACTTACGAATACGCTTAGTATGAGTAAGTCAATGTGTGAATTAATCCCCCCTGCATTCTTGCAGAATGCAAGAAGGGGGGATAAGTTCGGCCAGATAACTTATGTAGGCTAAAAGCCTCCATAAGTTATGGCCTCACTTATTTCTTATAACCTTTGTTTAGCAAATCCACTATTCTTTCGGTTATATCAAGTTTTTTATCCTGATAAACCAGCACCCTGTCGTTGAAAACAAGGGTGTACCCTTCTTTTTCAGAGTATTTATTCACTGTCTCTTCTACGTCTTTAAATATCTCTCTCGTCTTCTCATCATTCTCTTTACGCAGGTCAGCCTGTTTCTGCCTGTCATTTTCCTGAAAGGTTTTTACTTTTGCTTCCAGGTCAGGCCTTTTTGCTTCCTTTTCCTTGTCGCTTAATAAATTTACCTTGTCCTGAAAGGCCTTGATATCGCTTACCTTCTTTTCTTTTTCCGCGATATAGGCACTTTCTTTTTCGGTCAATACCTTTTCATACTCCTTAGCTTTATTATATTCGGCGAATATGCGGCTTAAATTAACATATGCGAACTTTCCCTCTGCGGCCGCCTGCCCTGCAAGGCACATTAAAACAAAAGCTCCCAAAAAAACTCCTGCCACCTTTCTCATCTTGTTTCCCCTCCTCAATTTCCCTCTTTTTCTACCCGGAAATTGATCCCGAGCGAAACGAGGGATTAAACTTTCTACCAGTAAATTAATCCCGTTAGAAATTTTGCGTTTGAATTTTTTGTCAATCCGGTATTTCTAATGGGATAAATTCAGCCATCAAACTTACGTTCACTTCCCGCTAATTATGTAATATCGGGCGGGACCCCGCCGTTAACCTAAGTTAGGGTAGCGGGGGTTCCGTAAGTTTGGGCTTCATTTAGAATCCATGGCTTGCGCTGAAGTGGAATCTTCCGCTGTTTTTATCATCTTCGCCAGGGGCTTTATTTAAGGGTATGCCGTAATCAAGCATTATCGGGCCGATGGGGGTTTTAAGCCGAAGCCCCAAACCAATACCTGATTTAAAACCGCCTGTTTCCTTAACACCGTTTGCGTCTTCCGACGAACCGAGATCGCCTAACTTTGACCACACATTTCCTACGTCATAAAATGCAGCCACTTTAAGAAAGTTGAATAAAGGATACGTATACTCGATATTGCCGATAGCCATAGAATTTCCGCCTAACGGGTCCTTTGACGCGGGGTCAATAGGGCCTAATGACCTTTCCTCGTAACCTCTTACCGAGGAAGCGCCGCCTGCAAAGAATCTTTCGTATATCGGTATACGCTCGGTATTTGCGTAGGCAGCGGCTAAACCTACCCTCCCCCTTATCTCCAGGACAGAATTTAAAGGCATTGGGAAATAATGCGAAGCGCGGCCGAAAAATTTCCAGAAATCCTTATCCCCTGCTAACGGCCCGCCGGCCCATTGGACTGAACCATTAAAGTAATCGCCTTTTCTTGGGTCAAAGACATTATCGCGGCTGTCAAAGGTAAGGCCGGGAGAAATACTGCTGACTGTATTCTTCCCAACTTCCTGCTTTAAGTCATTTGTGGCATTATCAGTTATGTTAGAGATATCAATCTCTTCAATCTTGTACATCAAATCAGACCTTAAATATTCGCTTATTTCTTTGCCCAGGCGAAGGTCCCCCCCGGTAATTTTTTCATCATAACCGTAACCAACATCGGAATCCCTTTTACGCTCGCGCCTGTAGGCGTCAAAACCAAAAGATACAGGATAATCAAAAATCCAGGGCTCTGTAAAACTTAAATCAAAGCCGCTGCTGACAGTTCCGAATGAAGCGCGGAATTTCAAATTTTGCCCGCCTCCGGTAAAATAAGGAAAATTCTTCCAATCAAAATTCTTCTGCTCTACCTCTACAAACCCTACGAACTGGTCAACCGTACTGTAACCTCCGCCAAAGCTAAAAGACCCGGTCTTTGTTTCCTTCACCTCAACTATCAAATCTTTTTTATCAGGCAGATTTGTATCCTCGGTATCGTAACTGACCTCTTCAAAGAACCCTAAGTTCTGCAGCCTCTCCTTGCTGCGGCGAAGTTTTTCTCCGTCAAATTTTTCTCCGGGACGAATCCTTAATTCACGGCGTATAATCACGTCTTTGGTCTTTACGTTCCCCCTTATCTTAACCTTAGCCACATAAGCAACTTCATTTTCAGTAATGTTGTAGGCGATATCCACGCGCCCGGTCTGCGAGTTAACAGAAGTTGTATCCTGAATTTGGGCAGATATGTATCCTTTATCAAAATACAGGCCATGGATACTGGCGGCATCGCTCTTTAGCGCTTCATCGCTGAAAACCTTACCCGGGATACACTCTTTAAGCGTAGCCAGTATCTCCTTCTCAGGAATTTCCTTATTACCTTGTATAGTTACATTGCCGGCCAGATATTTTTTACCCTCCTGTATCTTTATGTAGATGTATAAAGAATAGGTTTTTTTGGCATCCGGCTTGACTTCATAATTAACCACTGCGTCGGTAAAGCCGCCTCTGGTGTAGAAAGACTTTATACGCTCAATATCCTCCTTTAATACCTCATCCTTCAGGACCCCTGCGTTAAAAATCCATGCGCGTTTTGTCTTCAGTAATTTTAGGATGCGTTTTTTTGGAAACGCCTTATTCCCTTCTACAGCTATATCTTTAATCCTTACCTTCTTGCCCTCCAGGGCACTAAATTCTACTTTTGCTTTATTAGTTTCTTTGTTTAGGTCGGCCTTGTAAGTTATCTGCGCTTGGCTAAAGCCCATTTTTTCATATAACTTCTCAAGCGTGCGCACATCTTCGGTTAAATTCGGATAATCCAGATACTGCGTTTCTTTGGATTTAAGCATCCCTTTTAGTTTCTCATCCTTCATGGTAATGCGGTACATTCCGGAAAAACCAATCTTTTCTATGATGGGCCTTTCTACAACCGTGAGGATGATTTTTACGCCGTCTTTGTAATTTTGCGTATCTATTTTTATGTCGCTAAAATACCCCAGAAGGTAAAGCCGCTTTAAATCATCGCTAACAACATTCTCCTGATAAGGGCTGCCTATGCGGGTCTTCATCTTCGAAACAATAGTATTGGTGCTTATGTTCTTATTCCCCTTTACATCTATTCCGGTAACTAATTTTAAGCCTTCGGGTGTTTGCGCTTCGATGGATTCCTGCGATTTTACTTCGGAGGCAACAGGGGAAGATTCGTCTGGTGGGGATTGCGCGAATACGCTTATACTGCTCCCTAATATTAAAAAAATTGAGAAAAACGTGGAAATTTTCTTACGCATTGTTGTTATTATATATGAATTGCCCGAGGTAAGCAAGAAAAAAACTCCTATTCAATGCGGGCGATGTTTTCAAATCTTGTATATTCTTTGATAAATGAGCGCATAACTTATGGAACGATAGTGAACATAAGTTATTACGCGAATTAATCCTTGACACGTAAGGTTCAAATCTTAATGTCATCGAATTCGTGTCAAGCATAACCTTGTTACTCAATGCGGGCGATGTTTTCAAACCTTGTATATTCTTTGATAAATGAGCGCATAACTTATGGAATGATAGTAAACATAAGTTATTGCGCGAATTTTGAGCACACAAAGTTTCTATTAGCGAAATCCCGCGTAAGCGGGGACCCTTGACACGTAAGATTCAAATCTTAATGTCGTCGAATTCGTGTCAAGCATAACCTTGCTACTCAATGCGGGCGATGTTTTCAAATCTTGTATATTCTTTGATAAATGAGAGTTTCAAGGCGCCTACCGGCCCGTTACGTTGTTTGGCAATAATAACTTCCGCCACCCCCTGATTGTCGGGCGTCGGATTATAATACTCTTCCCTTAATATCAAGACAACTACATCCGCATCCTGCTCTATTGCGCCGGATTCCCTTAAATCCGATAGCTGCGGCCGATGGTCTGTGCGCGATTCTACCGCGCGGGATAACTGGCTTATTGCTATCACCGGAATACTTAATTCGCGCGCAAGCGCCTTGAGTGAGCGCGAAATCTCAGAGATCTCCTGCTGCCTGTTCTCTGTATTATTACTTGAGCCGCTCATTAACTGCATGTAATCCAGTATAATCAGTTTTATATCCTGGTGCGCTTTAAGGCGCCTGGCTTTAGCGCGTAATTGCATTACCGTTATACCTGCTGAATCGTCGATAAATATGGGGGCTTCGGAAAGTTTTCCCGCTGCCGCAGTAAGGCGCGGCCAGTCAGAAACAGCAAGGTAGCCCGTCCTGACCTTATGGGCGTCAACCCTGGCATGAGAACAAAGCATCCTCTGAACAAGCTGCTCCTTGGCCATCTCTAAACTAAAAATCGCTAAGGGCACCTTTTCTATTACTCCGGCGTATTCTGCTATTCCCAGCGCAAAAGCGCTTTTGCCCATTGAGGGCCTTCCGGCAACAACCACAAGGTCCGAATTCTGCAGCCCGGCTGTCTTTATATCAAAATCAATATAGCCCGTCGGAATACCGGTAACATGCGCCTTCTTCTGATAAAGCCTGTCTATGGACTCAATACTATCCTTAACAATTTCTTTCAGGTGCAAGGTTGTGCCTGAACTTTTTCTATCGCTAACTTCAAATATAAATTTTTCGGCGCTATCAACCACCTCGTTGACATTGCCTTCACTTTCATAACATAAAGAAACAATCCGCGTGGCATTATTTATCAGGGTCCTTAAGATACTTTTTTCCTTGACGATGCTTGAGTAGTGGCTGATATTTGCCGCTGTAGGAACAGAGTTTGCAAGCGCTGTTAAAAAACTTGGCCCCCCAACTTCCTCCAGCGTCTCCTCTTTTTTTAGCGCATCCGTCAAAGTGATCAGGTCAACCGGCTTATTGGCGCTGTAAAGGCTTATGATTGCCTCAAATATTTTACGGTGGCTGTCTTTGTAAAAAGAATCCCTGTCCAGCATTTCACTGGCAACTGAAATAGCATCTTCATCGAGCAGCATGGAACCTAATACCGCCATTTCAGCTTCCAGGTTTTGCGGAGGAATTTTGTCTAATGATACTGAGCCGAGCATATTTTGCATTATTTCTTTACAATCCAAACCTTAATTTTGGCAAGGACTTCCGGGTGCAGCCTTACCGGTACCTCGTAAATCCCTAAAGCCTTAATCGGTTCATCCAGCATAATGGAATTCTTATTTATCTCAAAGCCCTCTTCTTTTAATGCCGCTGCCAGATCAATAACGCCTATACTTCCGTATAGCTTATCTTCTTCCTGCGTAAGCGCTTGGAGAGTTAAAGAGATGCCCTCTAATCTCTCCTTTTGCTCCTCTGCCTCATCTTGAATTTTTTCCTGCTGGAGATTCTTTTTAATCTTTTCCTGCTCCAGCCGTTTTAAATTTTCAGGAGTCAAAGGAATAGCGAGTTTATTAGGTATAAGAAAATTACGGGCAAACCCATCTTTCACCTTTACAACTGCCCCGGCTTTCCCTATCCTATCCACATCTTTATTTAATATGACTTCCATAATACACCTCTTAATGAGCCCACAACTTACGGAACGTCAGTGAACGTAAGTTGTTTGGGCGAATTATTGAGCACCTAAAGTTTCTATTAGCGAAATCCCGCGTAAGCGGGGATCCCCACATCTTGTTTCCAAGCAAACAGCGGGATAAGTTCGGACAGATAAGTTATGTCGTTTAGATTTCTTATTATATAGTTCTCCATAACTTATGTCCTTACTTAACGCGTATAAGGAATAAGTGAAAGGAACCTTGCCTTTTTTATTGCCTCGGCAATACGCCTCTCGTGTTTGGCGCAATTTCCTGAGATACGGCTTGAAACAATCTTTCCGCGCTCGGTAATAAAGGCCTCAAGCCTTTTTACATCCTTATAATCGATAGACTTCACCTTATCCTCCGCGCAGAAACGGCAGAATCTTTTTCTGGCAGGCAGATGATCGCGCTTCTTAATAATTATCTTACCTCTGGCACCGGCTTTAGTGCCCGCTTTAGTAAATGTTTTTGTCTTAACTTTCATTTGCTTCTTCCTCGCTTTCTCCTAACCATGTGTTTTCGCTGGATTGCTCCACTTGCCCGGATAATTCAACTGCAGGTTCTGCTGCCTGCGGCTTAACCTCGCCGGCCTTGCCTAAAAACTGCACGCGTTCAGCCCTTACTTCGATAACGCTTTTTTTCTGTCCGGCATTATCCTCCCAGGAACGCGACTGCAATCTTCCCTCCACAAAAAGTGGGCTTCCTTTATGCAAATACTGGTTACAGGTTTCTGCCTGTTTATTCCACACTACCGCGGTAATAAAACAAACCTCTTCTTTTAGTTCGCCGTTTTTATTTTTAAACCTGCGGTTTACTGCAAGGCGCAGATTAGCCACTGCCACTCCTTGCGGGGTATAACGCAGTTCCGGGTCTTTGGTTAAATTACCCATAAGATAAACTCTATTGAAACTTGCCATGTCAAACCTCCTCTTGGCTTATTTCGCGAGCAAGCCGCATCTAGCATGGTAGGGACAGTCCCCTTTGTTTTTTCAAAAATTTGCACTCTGACGGGGACAGTCCCTACTGCAGTGTTCATGCCGCTTCCTTTCCTTCTTTACTCTAGTTTTGTAAAAAGGGATCTTAATATATTTTCATTGAGGCTGTAGGTGCGCGTTACCTCTTTTAATAAAAGCGGGGGAAGAGAAAACTGTAAAAGATAATATACGCCTTCCTGATGCTTCTTTATAGGAAAATATAATTTCCTTTTTTCCGACCAGATAGCGCCGCTGGAAACCTGGCCTTGATTTTTAGTTACTGTCTCTCCTATCTGGCTGAAAAGTGTTTTCTTCTCATCCTCAGACAGGTCCGGCCTAATGATAAACATCGCTTCGTACTTATTCACGCCTGCCCTTCCTTTCTTAAATTTAGCCCCGGCCCTTTTTTGAAGGGCGGTTGTAAATATTCATTGCCCCTGTTGTGCCTTTTGTTGCCCAGGACTCGCAACAACCTAGTGCTTTTTCTATTGTTTCCTTGACTCGGGTTTTTTCCTTTTTTGAAAACTCAGACAAAACGTAATCAGCTGTTTCCATATCTTTATTGGGCCTGCCGATCCCAACGCGCAAACGCGCAAATCCTTCACATTTTAGCGAATCTATTATAGACTGGATGCCCCTATGGCCAGCCGATGAGCCGGAAGGCCGTAATTTTAACCTTCCGAATTCCAGGTCCAGGTCATCGCAAATAACCAATAAACTCTCTATGCCTACCTTGTATTTTTTGAGAACCCGGCTTACCGCTGTGCCGGATAGGTTCATAAAGGTAAGCGGCAATGCCAGGGCTATATTTCTCCCTGCTATTCTTACTCTAGCGCTTAAGGAAGAAATTCCGAAATCTTTTTTTAAAGCGGCTTTATATTCTCTGGCTAACGCCTTTACAACCGTAAAGCCTATATTATGCCTTGAATGAGCGTAAACATCACCCGGGTTACCCAGTCCGACGATTAATTTCATTTAAGCTCTAAGCTTTAAGCTTACGGCTTACAGCTTTTATTTTCCTTTCTCTTTCTCCTTGCCTTCCTTTTTCCCCTCTTCTTGCGCGCCTTCTTCAGCAGGGGCTTCCTTCTTTTCCTTGATTACCTCAGGCTCTTGCGGCACTTCTCCTTCCAGAGGCGCAGCAACAACCTCTTCTTTCATAGGAGCTGCTACGGATAGTATAATCGAGGTCTGGTCATTTAAAATCTTAACCCCTTCGGGAACAATTAAATCCTTTACGTGAACAGAATCCCCTATTTTCATTTGGGCAACATCCACTTCGAACTCTTTAGGGATATTAGTAGGCAGGCACTCTACTTCAACCTCCCAGAGTATATGTTCCAATGCGCCGCCTTCCTGCTTTACTCCCGCAGGCTCTCCCTTTGCCACCACAGGCACATTAACTTTAATCGCCTTAGTCAGGGATATCTGGTTAAAATCAACGTGTTTTATGTCCCCGTGAACCGGATCATATTGAACCTCTTTGATTAGGCAGGGGCGGGATTTAAATTTCTTATCATCCTTAATCTTAATGTTGATTATAACGCCCTCTATCCTGTGCTGCTGGTGCACAAGCCTGATGAGCGCGCTGTTTGAAACCTTCAAGGCCTGCGATTCTCTTCCGTCGGCATAAATTACCGCGGGGATAAAACCTTTATCCCTTAAATCTTTAACCTTGCCTCTTCCCTTTTCTTCCCTTAGCTCTGCTTCTAAAAATATCTCATCCATAATAATAAAACTCTCCTTAATGAGCCCACAACTTACGGAACGTTAGTTGTTTGGGCGAATTAATCCCAATAACAATCTAATCGGTATTTCTAACTTAGGCTAGTCAAACAGGGAGCTAACTGACTCTTCATTGTGTATCCTCTTGATCGCCTCGCCTAAAAGATCCGCGACCGACAATACCTTAATACGTGGATGCCTTTTATGGCTATTCAAAGGAATACTATCTGAAATAACCAGTTCCTTAAGCTCCTTACATTTATCAAGCCGCTCTATCGCAGGGCCTGATAAAACTCCGTGCGCAATTGCCGCATAAATATTTTTTGCCCCTCCCCTTTTTAAGAACCCTACTCCTTCGAAAAGCGAACTTCCGGTGGCAATCAAGTCGTCTACAATTATCGCATTCTTGCCCTTAACTTCTCCTAATATGTGCACTGCCTCGGTTTTCTCGGGAGAATCGCGCCTTTTATCGATAATAGCGAGGCCCGCTTCGAATCTTTTTGCGTAAGCGCGCGCCATTTTGATCCCGCCGACATCGGGGGAAACAATTACTAAATCCTTGATTTTTAATTTTTTAAAGTATTCCGTAAAAACACCCACTGAAAAAAGATGGTCCACGGGTATATCAAAAAAACCCTGGATCTGCCCGGCATGTAAATCCATAGTCAAAACCCTGTTCGCGCCGGCTGTAGTAATAAGGTTTGCCACTAACTTTGCGGCAATAGGAACGCGCGGCTGATCCTTTCTATCCTGGCGGGCGTAACCAAAATAAGGCATCACGGCGGTTATGCGCTGGGCTGATGACCTTCTTAAGGCATCGCACATAATCAAAAGCTCCATAAGATTTTCATTCGGGGGAGGGCAGGTCGGCTGAATTATGAATACGTCTTTGCCGCGCACATTCTCATTGATTTTTACCCGTATCTCACCCTCGCTGAACCTTGCCACAAAGGCATCTGATAATTTAGCCTTCAGGTACTTACAAATATTCTTAGCTAAGCCCGGATGCGCATTCCCGCTAAAAATCGCTAATTTATCCACGTGCGCCCTTCCTTTCGCTTTTTATCCTCCTTCGCGCTTTAATAAACACGTAATAGCTTTGACGCGCTACGGAGGGCTTAGTAATTACCTTTTTTTTAATACCCTTGCCGGAACACCTGCAACCGCTGTCCAGTCTTTGACCTTTGTATGTTTTGTAACTACCGACCCGGCTCCGGTTATCGCGCCTTTACCGATTTTTACGGGAGCTACAAAAATAGTATCGGAGCCGATATTTGCCCTGTCTTTGATCTCGGTGATGCTCTTTTTACCTCGGTCAAAATTAGCCGTAACCGTACCGGCGCCGATATTCACATTTTGGCCGATACGGCTATCACCGAGATAACAAAAATGTTTGGCTATAGTTTTGGAGGAAATCTTTGAGCGGACAACCTCAAGGAAATTTCCCAATGTTACATCATCTTTTAGTTCGGTGCCTTCCCGAAGGTGAGCAAAAGGCCCAACGAAGCAGCGTTTGCCAATTTTAACACCTCTTTCGATGACTGTAAAGGGATAAATAGTGGTATTCCGGCCTATTTTTACGCCATAACTTATAAAGGTAGAATCAGGGTCAACAATAGTAATTCCCTTTTGCATAAAATCTTCGTTTATGCGCTTTTGCATTAGCGCGTTTGCCTTTGCCAGTTCAGAGCGGGAATTTATCCCTAATGCTTCGTCGGTATCGGATATCCTTACTGAATCAATGAGCTTGCCTTTTTTATAAAGTATGCTTATTATATCCGTGAGGTAATATTCTTTTTTTCGGTTATTGGGACGGATATATTTTAGGCCCTCTGATAAACTCTCACTTTTAAAACAAATTATTCCGGTGTTAATTTCTTTAATATCTTTCTGAAAATCATCCGCGTCTTTTTCTTCTACAATGCCTAAAACGCTTGAGTATTTATCGCGTAAAATCCTGCCGTAACCGGAAGGTTTATCTAATTGCGCGGTCAAAATAGTAGCGTCCACATTATTTTCGATGTGGTACTTTAAAAGTTTATCGATGCTGTCTTTCCTTAAAAGCGGTATATCTGCGTAAAGCACTAATACCGTGCCTTTAAAACCCTTTAACGCACTCAAGGCGCACTTGACTGCATCCGCAGTGCCGGCAAGCCGTTTTTGTATAACAACTTTTTCACCCGGCGAAAGTGACTTTCTTACTTCTTGATGCCTGTGGCCAAGCACCGTAACAGGCTTTTTGATTTTTAAATCCTTGGCCAGCTCAAAGACATATTCCAGCATCGGCCTGCCGCAAAGCGGATGTAGGACTTTAGGCGTATCGGATTTCATCCGCTCTCCCTTCCCCGCTGCCAAAATTATACAAGCAATTTTTTTCATCTTTGAAGAATTAAACCTCCTCTTAACTTTCGCCGCATTGCTTTCTGATTCCCCGTTAACACCTTATCCGCCAATTCATTTATCAACCTGAAACCTTCGAGTTTGTTTTGTGCGGATATTTTTGCGCCTTTTAAGATTTTCTCTTTTTTTGTCTCCCACCCAAACCTCATCTTAGGCTCCTTGCTAACTTTAAGTCTTCGATATCTTTCAGGTCTTTTTCTCTGCCGGCAGCTTTCTTCATCTCTATAAATTTTTTAGGAGAAATAACAGTTAAATTCAACCCTGCGGCCTTAACTTTTACGGCATCCCTGATAGCGTCTTTAAAATCAACGGGAGAATCTATAATGATGTCAACCTCTTCGTATGTCCTTTCCCCTTTATAAAAATTAAATGCCTTCATATTCTTATTTATCACCCAATCTTGGCGCGTCTTTTTATCCGCTATCATAACAGGATCCACCGGCTGCTTAACATGGTAACCTGCTTTTTTTAGAATATTAACAATCTTAAGGAGGTTTTTATCGGCCATTTCAACAAGGATATCCATATCAAGCGTATTGCGGTAGCCGCCGAGAAGGTTAAATGCTATGCCTCCCACCAACACGTATTTTACCTTTTGTTTCTGAAACTCCCTCAGTATCTCCTCGTAAATTATCATAGCTTAAACGCAGCTAATCACACCCTTTTAAAACATCCAAACTGTTTGGCTGGGATGTATGGATTCCGCTTCGCTAGAACCAGTCGTCCTCGCTTACGCTCTTCCTCCCCATAGGGGCTCTGCCCCTCTGGCGTCCCGCTTTCAGCGGGACTGTCACCCCGAAAGCGTGGGGACGGTCTCCCCACACCCCTTAGGTTCTCATCTAGATAACTGCTGGGACGTATGGATTCGAACCATAATAGCGAGACCCAAATTCTCGTGTCCTACCATTGGACGACATCCCAAAATTTATAAGCTGTGGCGTCCATACCCACCATTGTCCCGCTGAATCCATTCCTTATCGCCAGCGGGATCCCGCTGGCACTAATTATACGCTGCAGCGGGAGACGACATCCCAAAAATTTGGACATTAAACCACTGTGGGTCCCTTTGTTTTCTCCTGCTCGTAGGCCTCCAAAACTTTTTTCTGTAAGTGTTCCCTGAATACCTGCGTTATAGGATGGGCGATATCTTTATGCTCCAATTGCGCGGTAGCTCCTGCTTCCGGGGTTACCGGGCGAACAGCCACAGGCAAGGGGCAAGCGCACTGGTTGCAAAATTTAGAGCGCAGTTCGTTCTTAAATGCGCACTTAGGGCAGGGCTGCTTTACTTTTCTTGAAGGCATGGCGATAAATAAGCCGCTTGTGCCATCTATCACTTTTATATTCCTGACTACAAAGGCATTGTCAAAGGTTACGGTGGCATATGCCTTTAGTTTTTTATCCGGTGAGTCCTTTAAAACCACCCTGACTTCTGTTATATCCATAGTTACCTCCGGTTGCAGAAAAACTTTAAACCGTCCTTGCGACAAAAACCCGCCAGGATTTCTCCTGCTTTTTAATTTCCCTGCTGACTCTAACGGCCTCCTTTCTGGAAGAAACAATACCGAACACTGCCGGACCGCTTCCGGACATCAAGATTGATTTAACGCCAAGGCCAGCGAGCCCCTCTTTAATCCTCCTAACTTGCGGATACTCACTTGCTGTAACCTCTTCAAGGCTGTTATATAAAAGCAGGGGGATTAACGAAAAGGCTTTTTTTCTTAATGCCGAAAATATTATATTAACATCATATGCAGGGGTTGTCAACCCAGAAAATTCCTGCCTGCCCTGCCTTGCCGGCAGGCGGGCGGCAGGGAGGGCATCCCACTTTTTATAAATCAGGGGGGTAGAGGCCTTTATTTTAGGGACAACCAGTATATGCCAAAGCCGTAAATCTTTAAGCCCTTCAAGGGGCGTAATTCTATCCCCGCGGTTTGAGCCTTTAGCAAAAGATGTATTATAAATAAAAAATGGAACATCGCAACCTACTTCCTTAGATAAAGTTACAAGCCTGCTTAAAGAAAGATTCACTTTCCAAAGCCTGTTTAAACCCAAAAACACGCTCCCTGCATTACTTGAGCCGCCTCCTAACCCTGCGCCGATAGGAATACTTTTTAGTATCTTTATATCCGCTCCCTTTTGAACTTTATACTTTTCTTGCAATAACTTTGCGCCTTTGTAACAGAAATTAGTTTCATCTCTAGGAAGATCCGGATTAGCGCAAGATATCCTGATTAATTTATCGCGGCGCAGCTTCAGGGTTATAGTATCGTAAAGGTTTATTCTCTCAAAGAGGGTTTCGATATTGTGGTAATTATCAGGGCGTTTATTGAGGATTTGCAGGAAAAGATTTAACTTAGCGAAGGATTTGACAATTAGGGTATTCACTTAGAGGTAAGAAAATTAAGAAACGATTCTCAGGGCTGCTTTTTCTATATCTGAGCTGGTAAGATTATATTCTTTCAAAAGCTCATCCGGCTCTCCTGACTGGCCGAACCTGTTTTTAACGCCCAGACAAATGACTTTTACAGGAAAAGATTCGGCAACCGCTTCCTGCACGCTTGAGGCAAGGCCTCCGATAACAGAATGCTCTTCGCAAACAAGGATTCTTTTAGTTTCTTTTGCTGCTTTTAAAATAGTATCGCTGTCAAAAGGCCTTATAGTGTGCAGATTAATAAGCCGGACCTTTATTCCTTTATTGATAAGGTTTTTTACTGCGTTAAGCGCCTCGTTAACCATAATACCGCAGGCAACTATGGTTAAATCATCCCCTTCAGTAAGAACCTGTGCCTTCCCCAGTTTAAATTCTCCCGTATTTTCTATTGTCGGAACCTTCGGCCTTCCCAGGCGCACATAAAAAGGGCCTTTGCTGTTTGCTGCGGCAATTACGGCTTCGTGCGTCTGCGGGCCATCGCAAGGGACTATTATGCTCATATTCGGGATAACGCGCATTAACGCAATATCTTCTAATGCCTGGTGGCTTGCACCGTCCGGCCCCACGGAAACACCGGCGTGTGTTGCCACTATCTTGACATTCAAATTGCTGTAACTGATGGAATTTCTTACCTGGTCCCACGCGCGGCCAGTTGCAAAGATTGCAAAAGTAGAAACAAATACGGTCTTATCGCAGCTTGCAAGGCCTGCGGCAGATGCCATCATATTCTGCTCTGCTACGCCAAAATTAAAAAATCTATCGGGAAATTCTTTTGCAAAGAGCCCTGTCCGCGTTGAGCTGGATAAATCGGCATCCAGGACCACAATGTCTTTGTTCTGCCTGCCTAACTCTACAAGCGTCTTACCATATACATCTCTTTGATATAACATTTCCATTATTACTCTAATTCCTTTAACGCCTTTTCTGCCTCTTCTTTTGTGGGTGCGCGGCCGTGGAAATCACAGACGTTTTCCATAAAGGATACACCTTTCCCCTTTATGGTATGCGCAATGATAATACTCGGTTTTCCCTTTGTTTCCCTTGCTTCATCGTAAGCTGATAAAATCTCATTTATATTGTGCCCATTTATCACAATTGTATGCCAACCAAATGCCTTCCATTTATCCGCGATTGGCTCCAAATCCATAATATCGCATGTCTTTCCGTCTATCTGAAAGCCATTATAATCAAGTATCCCGCATAAATTATCGCACTTGTAATGAGCGCTCGCCATAGCTGCTTCCCAGATATTGCCTTCCTGTATTTCTCCGTCACCCATTAAACAATAAACACGGTAATCCTTTTTATCAACTTTACCAGCCAGGCTCATTCCTAATGCAACAGATAAACCCTGGCCGAGCGAACCGGAAGCAACTTCAACTCCGGGTGTGCGCCTGTCAGGATGCCCCTGCAATAAAGAGCCCAACTGCCTTAAAGTCATGAGTTTTTCTGTCGGGAAATATCCTGATTCGGCCAACACAGAATACCATAAAGGCGCGCAATGTCCTTTGGACATATGAAATCTGTCGCGTTCAGGCCAATGAGGGTCTTTGGGATTGTGGCGAAGGGCTTTAAAAAATAAAGCTGTGATTAGGTCCGCCGCAGATAAGCTTCCTCCGGGGTGGCCTGAACCGGCCCTGGCGATCATCTGCACAATCAGCCTGCGAATTTCTTTTGCCTTTACTTCTAAATCCTTGATTTGTTTTTCTGTATAAGCCATTATTTATTTATTTTTTCTAACTTCCCCCTGATTTTCTCCTCACCCGGGCTTAATTTTAAGGATTTCTGCCAGTTTAATTTTGCCTTTTCTTTGTCATGTACTTTTAAGTACGCTTCAGCTAGGTGATCGTATATAACATAGTCTTCCAGCAGAGAACTGGCCCTCTCTAATTCTTTTACGGCTTCTTTAAATTTACCCCTCCTAAAATAAATCCAGCCCAAACTGTCAATATAAGCGCCGTTGTCGGGATCTAGTTGGAGCGCTTTTTTTATCATGGTTTCTGCCTGATCCAGGTTTTTATTTTCTTCGGCCCAAAGATAGCCCAGGTAATTCAAAGCCTCAGCAAAATCAGGCTTTAACCTTATTGTTTCCTTTAGCTCATTCTCAGACAGGTTATAATTTTTTAGCTCGTTATAAATACCGCCGAGGTAAAAATGCGCCTCAGGGTTTTCAGGAGCCAGCTCTATTATCAATTTATACGCGCCTTCCGCCTCTTTATATTTTTTCTGTTGCAGATAAAGAGCCCCCAGGCTTTTGTAAATCTCTATATTCTTTGGCTGCAGTTTTAAGGCATTCTCAAGGGCTGTCTCGTACTCTTCGGCTGCTGCCTTAAGTTTATCCTGCGAGGTGTACAGAAGAGCTAATATAGCGTGCGGCTCTATCACCTCAGGGTCAAGCCGTATTAGTGTTTTTAGCTCTTCTACTGCCTCCGGGATATTATCTTTTTTTATGTAGCTGGAGGCAAGATTAAGGTGTATTATTGATGCCTCTTCATCGAATTTTAGCGATTTTTTATATTCCTGGATAGCCGTGTCTATATCACCGGTGCCTTCGGAAATAACACCCATAATATAGTGGCTGATGGCAGAAGATGTTTTTTTATCTAAGGCAATGGAATCTGTTTTTACGATAAGCGCAGCCGCAAGGCAACACAACAGCAACAAAATAATTTGTTTAATACGGGAGGACATAAAAAACAGTGGCCGCGATTAACCCCAGGCCCTCTTCTTCAAGTGGCGAAGACGGCGACGCATCTTCTTTCTTTTGTGGGTCCTGATCTTCCTTCTTTTTCTTTTTCTACCGCAAGGCATAATTCATCTCCCATGCAACACTTTTCTTGTTGCGGGACAGTCACTCCTTACAAGGGACTGTCCCCGAAGGGGACTGTCCCTTGACAGTCCCTGGCCGCAACACTATTCTATCACCTAATAAATAACTTTATTCAAAGGGTATTCTATAATCCCTTGAGCGCCTGCATTTTTTAACTGCGGGATCAACACGCGCACAATTTTTTCGTCTATCACTGTCTCTATGGCATACCAGCCATCCTCGGAAAGTGAGGAAACAGTAGGTTTTTTCAATGCAGGCAGGATAGCAGCCACTTTCTTCAAGTCATTCTTCCTGACATTCATTTTTAAACCTACCTTTTCTTCGGCAGATATAGCTCCTTTTAAAAGCAGCGCGATCTGCTCCATCTTGGATTTTTTCCAGCTATTTCTAAAGGCTTGCTTATTTGCGATAAACTGGGTAGTAGACTCGGCAATAGTGGCGATCTCCGCTAATTTATTCGCCATCAAGGAGCGGCCAGTTTCAGTCAACTCCACAATTGCATCAACCAATCCAGCGCTTACCTTTACTTCGGTTGCCCCCCAGCTGAATTCTACTTCAACCTTTACTTTATTTTCTTTAAAATATTCCCTTGTAACGTTGACTAATTCTGTGGCTATGCGCTTCCCTTCTAAATCCTTTACAGACTTCATCCCGGAGTCCTGAGGCACAGCCAGCACCCAACGCACTTTATTTAAACCCTGTTTGGCATAAGCTAAATCTGTTACCCTCACTACATCTGATTTATTCTCCAGTATCCAGTCGTTACCGGTAATCCCGCAGTCTAAGGCACCGTCCTGCACATACCTTGACATCTCTTGCGCCCGTAGTAATACCGGTTCTATCTCGCGGTCATCTATCGACGGAAAATAAGAACGCTCGCTGGATAAAGAAACATTAAATCCCGCTTTCCTGAATATCTTAAAGGTAGACTCTTGAAGGCTCCCCTTTGGCAAGCCTAATTTAAGCACTTTGTTTGGCATTTTTAATGAGCCCACAACTTACGGAACGACAGTGAACGTAAGTTGTTTGGGCGAATTATTGAGCACATAAAGTTTCTATTAGCGAAATCCCGCGTAAGCGGGGCTCCCGCATCTTGTTTTCCAAGGAAACAGCGGGAGAGGTTCAACCGCATAACTTATGGAGCGTAAACATAAGTTATCGGCACGGACATTAATTATAACGGTATATTAATATTTTGTAAAGGTAAAAATAGCTATTTTTCTTAAACAGGGGGCTTTGAAAGCCGCTCTCTTACAAGTCCGCTTACAAGCGTTCCATCCGCCTGGCCGGAAACCTTAGCTGTAACCTCTTTCATTACTCTTCCCATATCCTTAATGCCTTGCGCGTTGGTAGAGGCAATAGCCTCTTCAATAACCTTCTTTATCTCATCTAAAGAAAGCTCGGCAGGAAGATAGGTTTTTAATATCCCTGCTTCTTTCTTCTCTTTTTGGGCCATCTCCAGGCGAGCGCCTTTTGTAAACTGCTCAATAGAGTCCTGACGCTGTTTAATCTGCTTTTTTATCACGGAAATCACTTCGCCATCATCGAGCTTCTCCTTTTTCTTTGCCAAGGCAAGATTCATCATATCCGCCCGCAAGAAACTAAGGACAGAACTTTTCAGGGTATCCCTGTTTTTCATCGCTTCTTTATAGTCATTAAGGATTTTTTCTTCCAGCATCGCTTCCCCCTTTTTAGGGACGTTTCTCAACTTGAATATAAAGTGTCCCCTTTAAGGGGACACTTTACTAACGGCCTTAGAACCGTCCCTAGTTTTTTAAAATAAAGTCAGGTTTCTGAATCTGGCAAGCCTTTTCTCCATGTCCTTTATACTTAAACGCGCTGTCCTCTTAAGCCCGAAATCTTCAATGTTAAATGATGCCGCTACTGTTCCGTAAGCAAGCGCCCTCTTTAAATTTAGCGCATTTATTTTTTTTGCCTTTGCAAGGTAACCCATGAATCCTCCGGCAAAGGTATCCCCTGCCCCTGTCGGGTCAATGACTTTATCCGTAGGGTAAGCAGGCAGGGAAAAAATAAATTTATCGCTGTAAAATAAAACTCCGTGCTCGCCTTTTTTTATCAAGATCATTTTTGGGCCACGCGAGCGCAGGGATTTTGCCGCTTTGATTAAATTTACCTCTCCTGACAAGCTTCTTGCCTCCTGGTCATTTGCCACATAAATATCCACCTGTTTTAATAAGCGCAGCAGGGGCCTGCGCTTGTTATTTATCCAATAATTCATACTATCTGAAGCAACCAGCTGCGGTGAGCGCATATGGCTTAAGAGGTGGCTCTGTAGGTCAGGGTCAATATTCGCTAAGAATATATTTTTTATTCCCCTCTGTTCCTTAGAAACCGTGGGCTTAAAAGCCGAAAGCACCCCTAACTCCGTGCTTAAAGTCAGGGCTGTATTCAAATCACCCCTATATTCCCCAGACCATTTAAAGGTCTCACCCTTAGATTTGATAAGGGAAGTTAAGATTACGCCTTTTTGCCTTAAAAAATCAATGTACTTTTCAGGAAAATCCTCTCCGACAATAGCTACAAGGTTTACTTGAGTAAATAAACGCGCGGCCATGGAAAAATGCGCTGCCGAGCCACCTAACATATATTTTCCTTTTCCAAACGGAGTCTTGACAGTATCCAGCGCAACCGTCCCTAAAACTAAAATACTCACCTTCTAACCCCTCCCCTTATTTACCTAAAGGCGCTAACCAAAACAAGGTTGCAATACATACCCTGTATATCCCGAATATAATAAAGTTATGCCTTTTAATAAACGTAAGTAAAAGTTTAATTGCTATTGCGGCAACGATAAACGACATACAAAAACCTGCGGATAAAAGAAAAAATTTACGGCTATCAAAGGCATTTGCGTTTCTTATTAAATCCAGCGCCGTAGCAGACAGCAACGTAGGGATTGCCAAGAGAAAAGAAAATTCTACAATGGCCTTTCTTTTAAGCCCCAGAGAAAGGCCTCCGATGATTGTCGCAGCAGCGCGCGAAACACCCGGAATGATTGCAATAGACTGAAACAAACCGATACAGAATGACTGTTTATAGGAAATCCTGTCAATGGTATCTGCGGCATCTGCCTTTTCCCTGTAGAATAACTCAAAGATAATCAGCAGGATGCCACCGAGAAACAAAGACCAGAGTACAACCGCGTTGTTACCCAATAAAAAATTTTTAATCAGTTTGTATAAAATCAAACCGATGCAAGCCGTAGGTAGAAACGCTACAAAAATACGTTTCCAGATTTCCCGTCCTTTAACCAAAGTTTTCCAGTAAAGGACAACAACGGCAAGTATCGCGCCAAGCTGAATACCAATCTCAAAACTTTTCAGGAATTCTGTTTGTTTAAGATTCAATGCATGCGCGGTGAGTATAAGGTGCCCGGTTGAGGAAACGGGCAAAAATTCCGTTATTCCCTCTACAACTGCGAAAACTAAAACATGCAGTAGATTCATGCCTTACCCGCCCTTAGTAGTGTGTTTATCCAAAAATTCTTTTAAGTCTTTTGGCAAATCAACATGCAAACTCAAAATATCTTTTCTGACAGGATGGGTAAATTCTAACCCCTTGGCATGGAGGCAGAGCCGTTTTGCTTTGATTAAAAAATCGCGCCTGAAAGCGTATTTTGTCTCCCCTAATATAGGATGCCCTATCTCTTTGAAATGTATCCTTATCTGGTTGGTGCGGCCGGTCAGGGGATTTACCTCTACAATAGCAAAATCTTTTCTTTTTTCAATAACTTTATATTTAGTTAAGGCGGCAACTCCCTCAATTGGGTTTTTTATATCAGCCTGAAGCTTAAAGGGAACCCCCGCAACAAAGGCGATATAAGTCTTCTTTACCTTCTTTAGCTTAAACTCCTCCATCATCTTTTTCTGTATCGATTTACCTTTTGCGTAAATAATCAGGCCTGAGGTTTCGCGGTCAAGGCGGTGACAGGGATGCAGCCGGTAGGGAATGCCTTTTTTTTGCAGGTCTTCATTAAGGAGGCCTGTAAGCGTGCGGGAATCTTTTCTTGGAGAGGGTATCACAAGGAGCCCTGGCGGTTTATCCAACGCCATCAGGTATTCATCCTCGTAAACAATTGGAATATTCATCCCCCGTAGAAGCCTTCCTAAATTATTTCCAGCATTCTATCTATTGCCTTTTTGGCGCGCAGCCGTATATCCTCGGAGACCTTTACTTCCATTTTTAACTCCTCCAGGGCCCATAGTATTTTTTCCTGTGTGGTACGCTTCATATTCGGGCAGACAGCTGCTTCAGATGCAGCGTAAAATTCCTTTTCCTGATTATCCTGCTTTAAGCGGTAAATAAGCCCTACTTCGGTTGCCACAATAAATTCTTTTGCAGAGTCTTCTTTGGCAAACTTAGCCATACCGCTTGTAGACAAGGCCGCATCTGCCATCGCCACAACAGAAGGAAGGCATTCGGGATGCGCCATTACCTTGGCAAAAGGATGGAATTTTCTCTCGCGCTTTATATCCTCAGGCAAGATCTTTACATGCGTAGGGCAGTACCCATTCCAGGAGATAAGTTTTTTCCCCGTCTTTTTTGAAACATAATCCGCAAGGTATTTGTCGGGTACAAAGATTATATCCTTCTCGCCCTTCAAGGCATTTACTACTGAAACGGCATTGGTAGAGGTACAGCAATAGTCGAGCTCTGCCTTAACCTGCGCCGAGGTATTCACATAACCGACTACAACTGCTTTATTGTGCTCGCGCTTCAGCCTTCGAACATCTTCCGCATTAATCATATTTGCCATGGGGCAGCCTGCCTGTATATCCGGCATTATCACTTTTTTATCCGGGCAAAGAATGGAAGCGGTTTCTGCCATAAAATGCACGCCGCAGAAAACGATAACCTTAGCGGATGTCTTTGCTGCCTGACGGCTCAACTCCAGGGAATCCCCCCGGAAATCCGCGATATCCTGAACCTCGGGAAGCTGATAGTTATGCACCAAAATCACGGCGTCGCGCTTCTTTTTTAATTCCTTTATTTTTTCCGCTATATCGTCTTGGAATAATTTCTTAAACATCTTAATTTAGCACCTTATCGATTATCCCCCCTCCGGACACTCTATCGCGCTCATAAAATACCGCTGATTGGCCGGGAGTAATGGCGAATTCTGGTTTCTTAAATCTGATTTTGATTTTATTTTTATAGGGAATGGCTTCGGCCAGCGATTCTTTATGATTATACCTTATCTTAACTTTTAGGGCAACTTTATTTTTTATCGGCTTTGATATAAAATTCAACTCTTTAACCAGGAATTCTTTTTTACAGGCGCGCATCTTTGTGCCTACGGTTATAAGATTATTTTCCGGGTCTATCCGGGTAATATATACAGGGTAACCCCTGGCAATGCCCAAGCCCTCCCGCTGCCCAATGGTATAGAATGCGATTCCTCTGTGCCCTCCCAATATATTGCCTTCAGAGTCAATAATTTTTCCGGGGACAATCGCTTTTTTTACCCGCGATTTTAAAAATACACGGTAATCATCTTGCGGCAAAAAACAAATCTCCTGGCTGCCAACTTTATCAGCAACAGCAAGGCAGAATTTTCTGGCTAATTCCCGAACCTCGTATTTTGTATAATTGCCTAAAGGAAAAAGTGAGCGTTTAAGCTGGTTTTGATTAAGGCGGTAAAGAAAATAAGATTGGTCCTTATTTAAATCCTTTGCTTTTTTGAGGCTATAACCGTTGTTTGCCCTGACAACCCTTGCGTAATGCCCGGTTGCAAGAAACTTTGCATCAAGAGCGATTGCCTTTTTTAATAAAAATGAGAATTTAAGGTATTGATTGCAACGCACGCAGGGATTCGGGGTCCTTCCGGATAAATATTCCTGCAGGAAATCCCTGATCACATGTTCCTCAAGCGTCTTTTGCATATTCACTACATAATGTTTTATGCCTAATTTATGCGCTACCCTCCTGGCATCCTCTATCCCCTGGATTCCGCAGCAGGCCGGCTTCTTCCTGTCGGAATCCACAAGGTTAAAACACATAGTCATGCCTATAACCTCATAACCCTGCTCCTTAAGTAAGGCAGCAGCCACAGAGGAATCCACTCCGCCGCTCATCGCCACTACCACACGTTCTTTTTTCATCCTACTATTAATTATATTTCTAACAAATAAGGCCCGATAATGAATTACCGGGCCTTATTGCTTTATTTTTCTTAGTTTATAGCTTCACTACCTTTGTAGCCTGCTCGCCTTTAGGACCTTTTTCAATTTCAAACTCTACTTCCTGGCCCTCCTCTAAAGACTTATAGCCATCACCCTGGATTGCTGTGTGATGCACGAATACATCATTGCCATTCTCAGGAGTAATAAATCCATAACCTTTTTGGTTGGAAAACCACTTTACTTTACCTTTTGCCATTACTCACTACCCTCCTTTCCACTTCCCGCTCAATGATTAATCTTAGGGCGGGATCCCGCCTTCTCTTAAAATGATTGGCGGGAAAAATTATAGTAAATAACGGCAGAAACAAAAAAAACCGCAAGAGCGAAAACTTCCCCTCCTTACGGCCCAAGACTTCTACTCCTTTATTTACTACGAGTATAAGTATATACTAAATTCAGGGTTTGTCAATCCTAATTTTTATTATTTCCTGACCCGGTCTATTGCCTTAAGGTTAAAACACCCTAAAACTTTCACTTTTGACTTGGATTTTGTCACCAACCGATCATGATATTTATTCATAAAGCGGTCGTGGTCCGACTTTGTCTGCCATTCATATACAGAAGCATACTGATTCTTGAAATCAAAGCGCTGCATGGTGCGATACGCAACAAACCCCTTGGCTTTCCTGGCATGGCTGGCCCACATTTTGCTGTCTTGGCGGTATTGTATAACTTCTTCCGGCTGGATTTCAAATAGCATGCTATGGATAAACATCCTCGCTCCTTTTTTAGTCTGATAGAGATTTAATTACAACGTAAGCTTTGTTTAAGACATCTTTCAATTCATTCTTCTTGATACAAAGCGGCAGGAATAGATAAACTATACTACCCAGCGGCCTTAAAACAAGGTTCTTTTTCAAGCCCTTTTTATAAACTTCTAAACCTATGCGCTCTCTTATGCCGAAGGCCTGCTTCGTTTTCTTATTCTTAACCAGCTCTATTGCGCCTATTAACCCAATGTATCTGACATCTCCGACTGAAGGCAGGCATCTGAATTTTTCTAAACCATTATGTAATAACGGCGCTACCTCTTGTATTTTCTCCAGGGTTCTTTCTTTTTGGAAAACTTCCAAACTCGCCAAAGCAGCCGAGCAGGATATTGGATTCGCCGTATAGGTATGGCCATGATAAAATGTCTTCCTCTTTTCATAATCCGCATAAAATGCTTTATGTGTTTTATCGGTGGCTAAGGTTGCTGCTAACGGCAGATACCCGGAGGTGAGGCCTTTGGAAAGGCAGATAAAATCGGGTTTTATTCCCGCATGCTCACAGGCGAACATTTTACCTGTCCTGCCAAAACCGGTGGCAACTTCATCCGCAATTAAATGCACATTGAATCTTTTGGCCAACGCCGAAACGCCCTTTAAATACTCCCCGGGGTAAACAATCATACCCCCTGCGCCAAGGAGCATCGGCTCAATGATTATCGCGCTAATCTTTTCGGACTTTTCTCTTAGAAGTTTCTCAAGCGGTTTTATACAATCCATAGAGCAGGCTTCTTTAGTTTTTCCCATAGGACAACGGTAGCAATAAGGAGAGGGCACCTTGTAAGATGAGAAAAAAAGCGGGGTAAAAACTTCATTAAAAAGATTCACTCCGCTTACGCTCATTGCGCCGAGAGTATCTCCGTGATATCCGTAATCCAATGATATGAATTTAGTCTTTTTTCTCTCACCCTTATTATGCCAGTATTGAAACGACATCTTTAAGGCCACTTCCACAGCCGTTGAACCATTATCCGAGAAAAATACCTTTGTCAGCCCAACAGGTGCCAAAGAAACAAGTCCTTCTGCTAACCTTATTGCCGGTTTATGAGTAAACCCGGCAAATAAAACATGCTCCAGGGAATCAATCTGTTTTTTTATCGCCTCTTTTATTTTAGGGTGATTGTGCCCGTGTACATTGCACCACCAGCTTGAGATTGTATCATAATAAAAATTGCCTTTTGTATCAAAGAGCTTAATGCCTTCCGCTCTTTTTATTAAAATAGGCGGCATCTCCCGGCAATCCTTCATCTGCGTATAAGGATGCCAGATAAATTTTAAGTCTTTTTTAAGCAATTTATCCATTTTTCAGTATTCGTTTAAGTATTTTATTTCCTATGGGAATAAACTTTTTGTATATCTTTTCATAATCCGGCTCCCGCTCTAAATTACCGAGGACCTCGCATGCTGTTAATGCCTTTATGATCCGGGGGTTATCTTTAAGGATTAAACTATTCTGCTTCCAGAGATTATTAAAGACTAAGCCTAATGTCTTTATTTTTCTTGCATTCAACGACTCTATGGCCAATAAAGTATGGTTTATCGCCCCTAACTTATTTCCCGCCACAATCAGCGCCGGTAATTTAAGCTCCTTAACTATATCTATCAGTAGTTTGTTTTTATTAATGGGGACCAGTGCGCCACCCGTCCCTTCAACTATTACAAAATCAAACATTTTAGATAATGACCTGAAGCTCTTTTTTATTTTATCTGGATCTATTTTTTTATTTTCCAACCTGGATGCCAAGTGCGGAGAGGCCGGGGTTTTAAATACATTGGGCAAAATTAAAGGCAGGTATTCTTTTACCTGATTTAGGGAGCGTTTGGAAATCTTAAAGTGTATTCCTATATCCGAGGAAAGAAGGGAATTGCTTCCGGTTTGGACCCATTTTTGGGTTATAACGCTATAACCTTTCTGTGTCAAATACCTGAAAAGGCAGCCTGTTACCACGGTCTTTCCCACTCCTGTATCTGTCCCGGTTACAAATATCCCTTTCACTTTCGGACTTATCCCTTTCTGGCCCGGCAATAAAAAACCTGACAAGTTGCTTTTATTTTCTTGAATTTACCTAAATAGCAATCCTGCAGCCTCTCAAACACCCGGGGGGTAAATAGCATCTTGGCCCCGAAACCTTCCCCCCTTATCCCTGTATATTTTATTTTTCGCAGTAAATCTTTAAGGCAAAGGAAGGTTTCTTCGTATAAAGCCTCTTTTATTTGCGCTTCTTTGAAGTTTTCTTCAAGGATTGACTTTAAGCCTTCTTGAGATGTAAAACTTACGCCGTTACCAAAGGCGCTTAACCCAAGCGATTTTAAAGATTCATTTAATTCTTTAAATGTGCCGGGGCCGAATATTGAAAATGCTATGATTCCCTCCTTTGAAAGCGAGCCCTTGTATTTTCTTAATGCTTTTCTTAAATCCTCAAACCACTGAAAACAGGCGTTAGAGGTAATCAGGTCATAATTTTCCCGTAACTCGGTATTTTCTGCGTCAGCAACCCTAAAATCCACTTCCCCTCTTTTAAATTTTTCGCAGGCGACTTCCACCATCCTTTCAGACAGGTCTATCGCCTCTAACTTTGCCTGCTTAAACTTTTTCATCAAAAGAAGGGTATAATTTCCCGTGCCGCATCCAATTTCAAGGATATTCCTAAAATCCACCTGATCGATTAACCCGAGTAACTCTGAGGCTGCGCGTTTTTGGATATCCGCATACCTGTCGTAAGTATGGGCGCATCTGGAAAAATTCCTGGTAATTATTCTTTTATCCATTGAATTTGTCCCTGAAATTCCCGGCTAAAAAAGGGATGTGCCCGCACTCGAGGGTCACAAAATCAGCCAAAGGCAAATCATCCCTTAACAAGACTGCCTTTTCAAAAGGCGCAATCGCGTCCTTTCTGCCGTGAAAAATCCTTAATTTCTTAATCCGGGCCAAAGAATCAGTTTTTAGCTGTGATTGCGATAAATAATCGAGGCCGGCGAGCAAATAATTGAGTTCCATCCCCCCGCAGTAATCCTCAAGCAGGTTCTTCTTAAACCAGGCCAAGGCCTCTAAATCATTATCCGAAAAACACTCCAGATAAAACTTATAAAGAAACGCTCTTTTGTTTTTAAAAAGTTGGCTTTTAATTTCTTCTAAGGCCTTAAGCCCGTATCTTTTGCGTATGCTTACAAGCAAAAGCTCCTCTATCATATTATGATTGTTTAAAGCAAATTCCTGCGCTAGAAAAGCTCCCAAAGACCAGCCGAAGAGTGAAATTCTCTTTATGGATTCCCTGTTTAATATCTTCGTTAAGCCGGCATTAAAGTTAGAGGGCTCAAATTTTACCGGCACTAAATAATTGTAGTCCAGGTTGAGGGTATTAAATATCCTAAAATCAGTTGCCCATCCCGGAATAAGTACTAAAAAACTAGAGAAACCCCTGTCTATCAATTTAAACTCTGATACTGGAGATTTCATTTATAAGTTTTTGCAATATTTCTTCGCTATGGTCAAAGGTCAATGAAAATCTTAAGCGCGCCTCACCCAAAGGAACAGTAGGGGGCCTGATGGGTAAAACCCAATAACCTTTTTCCTGCAGTTTCCTGGCGAATTCTACCGTCTTCAAATTTCCCCCTGTTATTAGCGGGATTATTTGCGATTCCCCTTTAACCTCAAAACCCTCACTTTTTAGATTATTGCGGAAATATTCTGCTTTTATTAAAAGTTTTTCCCTGCGCAGTGGCTCCTCTTTTACTAAACCAAGCGCAGCCAGGTTACAGGCGATTACCGACGGCGGCAAAGCTGTTGAATAGATAAAACTTCGGCAGGTATTTATCAAATATTTAGACACTTTTGAAGAAGTGGCTAAATAAGCCCCGAATCCGGCTAAGGCCTTGCTAAAGGTCCCCATGATAAAATCTATTTTTTCCCCTAATCCCTCTTTTTCTACTACGCCGCTTCCGTTTTGTCCGAATATTCCGGTAGCATGCGCTTCATCCACAAAAATTTCGCAATTATATTTTTCCTTTAATAACACAAGCCCTTTTAACGGGGCTTCGTCTCCGTCCATACTGAAAATACTCTCGGTAATTATCAGGGCGCTTTTAAATTTCGCTCTTTCTTTTTTAAGAAGCCCTTCGAGGTGCGCTACATCGTTATGCTGAAAACGGAAAAAATTAGCTTGAGAAAGGATTACCCCGTCAATGATACTGGCATGGCTTAAGGCGTCGAAAAATATAACATCGCCTTTGCCGTAAAGGGAGCTTAAGATACCGACATTCGCCTGATAACCGGAATTAAAAAACAGGGCTGATTCTTTATTTTTAAAATCAGCTATTTTTTCTTCTAGCGAATGATTTAATTCCAAATCCCCGCTCAAAAGCCGCGAGGCGCAAGACCCTGTGCCAAATTTATCTATCGCGCCCTTGCTTGCCTCGATGAGTTTAGGGTGGCTTGATAAACCAAGGTAATCATTTGAGGAAAAATCAATATATTCCCTGTTATTAATGCCTATCTTTCCGTTTTTGCGCCAAGAAACAGGCCTTAAAACCCTTAAGCCACCTTCTTCTTCCCTTTTTTTTAAAAACCCATCTATATCTGCCATATTTTTTTTATTTCTTCGGCTAATCTCCAATCCTCTTCTACGCTTCTGCCTTTAATAGTTAAATACCCTCCGATAAGCATTCCGTTTGCCCCTGCCATAAATCCTAAGGCCTGAAAATCCTTTAACAGGGATTCTCTGCCAGCGGCAATTTTAATGACTTTGTCTTTTAATATAATCCTAAAAATAGCTATGGTTCGGATTACCTCTTCGCAGGTAATTGGCGGCTTACCCTCTAAAGGTGTGCCTTTTACCGGCACCAGGATATTCAGAGGCACTGAATCCACATTGAGCTCCTGCAGGCATAAAGCCATCTCTACCCTGTCTTCCATAGTCTCGCCTAAACCAATTATTCCTCCGCTGCAAACTC
Organism: Omnitrophica bacterium GWA2_41_15; assembly: GCA_919902445.1. GTDB lineage: Bacteria > Omnitrophota > Gorgyraeia > Gygaellales > Profunditerraquicolaceae > CAKKQZ01. The sequence continues at coordinate 40,319 of CAKKQZ010000052.1, forward strand.
TTAATCCCGCGTTTTTAGCGGCCTTAATCGTATTTACCCTATCCTGAAAAGTATGGGTGGTAACGATTTTCGGGAAATAACCGGCAGAGGTTTCTATATTATGGTGATACTGCGTAAGGCCTGACTGCTTTAATTCCTTAAGCGCCTCTTCTCCCATCGCCCCCAAAGAAGCGCACATTTTTATGCCTAATTCTTTAGTGATTTCAGTAATTACTTCGCAGATTACTTTTAATTCTTCTTTTGACAGCGAATCTCCGCTTGTAACGATATCAAACCTTTCTGCGCCTATATCTTTTGCCCGGCGGGCCGCGTCAAATATCTCTTTTTTTGTTTTAAGCGGATATACCGGTATTTTAGTCTTATGCCTGAGCGCCTGCGCGCAAAATTTACAATCCTGGCCGCATAGCCCGGATTTAGCGTTCAAAATGCTGCATAAGTCCAGATTTGTGCCCGCAAATTCTCTCCTTACTTTATCCGCTATCGATATAAGCTCTGAAAGGGGAAGCTTCAAAAACGAATTTATCAGTTCTTTTTTCATCTGGGGCCCTTTCTTATCCGCCTTCGCACAGTCTACCTACGCACTTCATGCTTCGGTGGATCCGCCGTAGCTCTCAAAAGAGCGTAGGCGGAAAATAATAAACCCGGCTTTATTATATTAATTGCCGGGCTTATTGTCAACTGTAATATTATTATACGTTTACATTATCTGCAATGAACTACATCTCCAGCGGTAATCTTCTGAGTCAGGCCATGGTCGTTTCGTAAAAGCAGGCTGCCGTCCTTATCTATATCCAGGGCCTGCCCTTCATAATGCTCTTTCTGGCTGTATACCTTTACGCGCCTGCCCAAGGTAATGTTATGTTCGCGCCATTTATCTATTATCGCAGGAGCGCCCCGCGCTTTAAAAAGCAGGTAATTGTTTTCAATCTTACGCAATATTCCCTGCAATAATTCTACCCGGTTGAAATTCTGTTTTTTCTCATTTCTTAAAGAAGTTGCCCCGCTAACAAGATTTTTCTTTTCGTTATTTATGTTCAGGCCTATGCCGATGACTACAAAGTTTATTTTATCGGTCTCTGCATTTAGTTCCGTCAAAATCCCGCCTAATTTTTTATCGTTGATTAAAATATCGTTTGGCCATTTTATCTTTGCATCCGCGTCCGCTGCTTCCTTTAGCGCCTCGCATATACTTACAGCCGACAGAAGCGTAAGCAGGGGCGACTGGTAAGGCAAAATTCCGGGTTTCAAAATCAGGGATAAATATATACCTTTATATTTCAAAGAAATCCAGTTTCTGCCGAGCCGCCCCCTTCCCTTTGTTTGCGCTTCTGCTAAAACTAACGTGCCTTCAGGGGCCCCTTTAATACCCAGTTGAAATGCGGTGTCCATGGTCGAAGCAATACCTTCAAAATAATAAATCTTCCTGCCGATAAATTTAGTGTTGAGTTCGCGCGCAATTTCAAAGCCATACAGGCGGTCGGGGCTTGATTCAAGGCGGTATCCCAGATGAGGCACTGCTACGATCTCATAACCGTTTTCTTTTAATTCCTGTATATGTTTCCAGAGGGCTTGCCTGCTTATCCCTAAACGGTGGCTGATCTGGTCTCCTGAGATATAGCCCTGTTTTCTTTTTAAAAAATCCAGGATCTTCTGGCGCATTATTATGATTATTTATTTTCGTAAAGAGGGGACATTGCGCGTAATTTATCTACTATTCTTGGAAGGCACTCTAAAAGATAGTTGACGTCGCCTTCTTTTGTCCATCTGCCCATGGTAATCCTCAATGAACCGTGGGCGATTTCATGGGATAAACCGATAGCCAGCAGAACATGCGATGGCTCTAAGGAACTCGACGTGCACGCAGAGCCGGTTGATGCTGCCAGCCCAAGCATATCCAAACTCAACAGAATGGATTCCCCTTCAATGTATTTTATAGAAAAGTTTACATTATTCGGAAGCCGCTTGGTAGGATGGCCGTTTAGATAAACCTCTTTAATTTTTTCCGGAATCTCTTTTATAAGATTGTCGCGCAAGGCGGCCTGGAACTTTGCCTCTTTATCCATTTTTTCGCGGCTTAAATTTACAGCTTTCCCCAATCCCACTATGCCTGTTAAATTATGCGTAGATGCGCGCCTTCCTTTTTCCTGGTCTCCTCCGTGCATAAACCTATCAATACGCGTGCCTTTTCTTATGTATAAAGCGCCCGCTCCTTTAGGGCCGTAGAATTTATGAGCTGAAAGCGAAAGCAGGTCTACATTTAGTTCGTTTACATTAACGGGTATATGCCCTACCGTCTGTACTGCGTCCGTATGAAAATAAACCCCTTTTTCTTTTGCTATTTTACCGATTTCCGCGATAGGCTGGATTGTGCCGATTTCATTATTGGCATGCATTATTGAAATAAGGATTGTCTTATTGTTAATCGCAGCTTTAACATCATCCGGAGAAATCAGGCCGAATTTATCGACCGGGACATAAGTGACGCTAAACCCCTTCTTCTCCAAAAATTTACACGGCTCACTTACAGCGTGATGCTCTATAACCGAAGTAATAATATGATTGCCCTTCTTTTCTAAAGCAGAGGCAACGCCTTTTAAGGCAAAATTATCCGATTCCGTGCCCCCTGAAGTAAAAACAATCTCTTCCGGTTTTGCGCCTAAAAATAATGCCAGCGTTTCGCGGCTGTCTTCAATAGCCTTTTTTGCCTCCTGTCCGAAAGAATGTATGCTCGAAGCATTCCCGAACTTCGTAAAAAAATATGGCTCCATCGCCTTGACCACTTCCGGGTCGCAAGGAGTGGTTGCCGCATAATCTAAATATATTCTTTCCATTATTTAATCACCTCATTCATACTTCCTGTCCGGTATCCTTCCAGATCCAGGGTTATATAATTATAACCCATTTTTTTTAATCTGCCGGCCACAAGATCGCTCTTGTGCGCCAAAAGGCTGATTTCACTTTTTGCTACCTCTATGCGGCAGAGCCCATCGTAGTGCCTTAACCTTACCTGCTTAAACCCTGCCTTCCTCAAAAATTCCTCTGCTTTGTTTATCCGGCTTAAAACAGGAGAAGAAATTTTCTTTCCGTAAGGTATTCTTGATGCCAGACAGGCAAGTTGAGGTTTATCCCATGTCTTAAGGCCCAATTTTTTGCTAAATATCCGGATATCTTCTTTGGTAAAACCGGCTTCCTGAAGGGGAGAACGCACGCCCAGTTCATTTTTAGCGATACTCCCAGGCCGGAAATCTTTTTTGTCGGATACATTGCTTGCGTCAGCCACAAAATTTAACCTGGTATCTTTAGCTATCTTCCTTAATCTGCTGAATAGTTCGCTTTTACAAAAATAGCAGCGGTCAACGGGATTCTTGATAAAATTTTTATCTTCCAGTTCCAGCGTTTTAATGACTTTATGCCTTACCCCCAGCTCTCTTGCCATTTTTTTAGAAAATTTCAGTTCCTGACTTTGGTATGTCGGAGAATCTGCGGTAACCGCTAAAACCTTACTCCCCAAACAATCACGGGCTACCTTCAAAAGAAATGTGCTATCCACTCCTGCGGAATAAGCAACTAATACGGAACCCATTTCTTTTAATATTGATTTAAGTTTTTTTAGTTTATCCATTTAGAAATGCGCTTCCATCGCGCGCGCGAAGAGAGGCTTATGACACAAGGTTAGCAGGCCTTCATTAGCTTTATAGCGCGATTATCTCCTTTATCTCTGGAACCTCCTGCCTTAAAACCCTTTCTACCCCTGTCTTTAAAGTCATCTGAGACATCGGGCAGCATCCGCAGGTGCCGGTAAGTTTTAACTTCACTACTCCATCGGGAGTAACCTCCACCAATTCCACATTTCCGCCATCAGCCATAAGCATGGGGCGTATCTTATCAAGCGCTTTCTCTACTCTTTCTCTCATCGCTCTCTCCTTAATGAGCACATAACTTACGAACACGATAGTGTGAGTAAGTTATTGTGCGAATTAATCCCGCATCTTGCCTTCCAAGGGAACAGCGGGAGAAGTTCAATAATTATACCATTTAACCGGCAAAAAGGCAAATAACCGCACATAATATAACCCCTGCTGCCTCTAAACAAAATAAAATTCTTGCTTAAAAGCTTGATTAATGCCGCTTCAACAAATTTTTTACCCACTTTTATTCTTTTATATTTAAACATGCTGCAGTTTTACTTTTTAAAAACCTTCTACGGCCTTTAATACTGCATTCTTTGCTTCTTCTATCTTTTTTTGTAATAATTCCGGCCCCATATCAGCGGGCTGTAAATTTATAAAATTTATATCTGCTATGCCTACAAATCCAAAGATGGCGCGTAAATACGGCTCTTGAAAATCATAACCCTGGGCAGGTGTCCCCGGGCTATAATCTCCTCCGCGGCTAGTGATAACCATCATCTTTTTATTTTTAACTAAGCCTTCTATACCGTTTGCAGCATAGCGGAAAAGGTACTTTGGCTGGATAATGATGTCTATATATTGTTTAAGAGGGTATGGTATATGAAAATTCCACATTGGAGTTGAAATAAGGTAAGCGTCAGCCAAAAGAAAACGCTCGATGTGCCGTATCACCGGATTCCAAGCATCCTTAAGTTTATCAGTCAGCTCCTTACCCCCTAACAATTCGTATTTTCCGGACACAACCTTTAACGTAATAGGAGGCAGCTCTTCTGTCATAACGTTTAATTCGTCTATACAGCAATCCGGGTATTTTTTTCGAAAGGCATCCAGAAATACTGCCGATACCTTAAGGGTGCGCGATTCTTCCTGCCTGGGTGTGGCAATAATAGAAAAAAGTCTTTTCACTTTTCACCTCATATTTTTACTTAAAACCTATGCTCGGATAAATACCTGAATGCGCTTAAAGTTGCTTTTGAACCTTCTCCTGCGGCAATTATGATCTGTTTCTCCGGAACATCCGTGACATCCCCTGAAGCAAAAATCCCGGGGATATTGGTTTCGTTTCGGTTATTGATTTTGATTTCTCCCGCCTGATTTTTTTCAATATCTTTAGCGAATTCTGAATTTGGTATAAGGCCGATTTCAACAAACACTCCGCCAACCGCCAAGGATTCTTCCCTGCCTTCTCGTTTTACTTTAATGCCGTTAACCATTTTTACTCCTGATACGGCAGTAACCTGGCTATTATTTAAAACAGTTACTATCTCGCTCTCCTCCACCTTCTGGCGCATTACAGCGTCACCGCCTAAGCAAGAAGTAATATTAATAAGATAAATATATTTTGCGATTTTCATTAACTGCAAAGTTGCGTCAAGCGCGGAGTTTCCTCCTCCGATAACAGCTACATCCCTGCCGGAAAAAAGCGGCGCATCGCAGGTAGCGCAATATGTAAGCCCTAAGTTTTTAAACTCTTTTTCTCCCGGGACATTAAGTTCCCGCGTCCTTTTTCCGGAAGCAATAATCGCACTTCTTGCTTCATAGCTGCCTTTATCAGTCGTAACCGTAATTATATCCCCTTCTTTCTTTAAAGCTATTGCGCCTTCATTCTCTTTTAACTCAATATCGTACTTACGCAGATGCTCTTCGAATTTAACCGCAAGCTCTGGCCCGGTAATAAACTGATAGCCGGTGTAATTTTCAATATCCCCGCTCCATGCCGCCTGCCCGCCGATATCCTTGGAGACAACTAAAGATTTCATCTTCTTTCGGGCAGCATATACGGCAGCGGTAATCCCTGCCGGCCCGGCACCGATAATTATTAAGTCATACATATTCGTGAAATATAGATGAACCTGAAAATTTTCGTGAGAAAATTGGCAGGTTCATCTATAACCCTAAAGCGGTCTTTATCTTCTCCTTGTCAAACCCTACTATAATGTTTCCATCTATATCCAATACAGGAACGCCCATCTGCCCGGATTTCTGGACCATCTCTTCTGACGCTGGCTGGTTTGTGGAAACATCCAAATCCTGATAAATGATATTATTGTCTTTTAAGAACTGCTTGAGCCGCATGCACCAGGGACAAATCGGGGTGCTATATATTTTAACATTTACAGCCATTAAACTTCCTCCTTAAGATTATAATACCTTCTTTAAATTGGTTAATTGCACCAAATGAGACTCTTCCTGCGCAATAAGCTCATGGAGTATTTTCTGATCGCATTCCGGCACCATCCTCTTCATCCCTTCATAAAAAACAATAGAATCTTTTTCAAAGCCTATACCCCTCTCAACCGCCTCTTTATCGCTTTTTATACCCTTGGCGATTTCCTCGCCCCTTTCTTTCTGCGTAAAGACATATCCGCTTGCCAAAGCATTCATATATGCGAAATACTCTCCCGGATACGCCTCAGCAGGCTCGTATTTTTCTACGGAATCAAAGATCTTTTGAAAAGTGGCTATATGTTTCTCTTCCTCTTTAGCTAAATATTTATATATTTCTTTTGCCTTTGCGCTATTTGAATTATTGAATAATATGTTGTAAAAATCCCTTCCGTTTTTTTCAATCTGTATCCCTATTTCTACTATCTCACTTCCTGCAAATATGTTTCCCATAACGCTCTCCTTATTTAAGGTGGTGCGGGGTCAGGTCGATAATCTCACGGACTTCCATTGCAATCATATATTTTGGGCTGGGTAGAAGTACCTCCGGGTGGCGCGCATGTCCCTTCTCCTCGCGAAGGTTCTTTAAAAGCCGCTGCGTCAACCTGCTGGTTATCCTATCCTCCCAGGCTTTTATAATGTGGGGCTGGAGGCTTCCTTTATGTATAGTTACGGCTTTTCCTTTAAGGCAATAACCCCTGAATTTATGCTCATCAACAGCTGTGATAGTTATACGCGGATTACGCGTTATATTTGCGTATGTATTGCCCCGGTAAAGGTCAAGAAGATAAACCGTGCCGCTGACGTTTATATCTACTATGCCTTTGCAGGCGCTGTGCGCTCCCCCGTCCCGGTCAATGGTTGAAACAATAACGAAGCTCTGGCTATGGAAAAACTGAACTACATCTTCGGGTAATCTTTTCATTTCGGCCTTTTTTATTCAATCTCCTTAACTATTTTTCTACCGAACTGGAAACATTCCTCGCGCTGCTTTTGGAAAGGAATATATTTTATATCAATCCCCCCCAGCACCTTAAACCCTATTTTTTCAAGTTCCTCGTTTATTATCTTAACCGCTAACCCCTTGCTCCAGCCATAACTGCCGAAAGCAGCTGCCTTCTTATTCGGCGGCCTTATGCCTTTAAGAAAAGTCAAGAATCCTCCTACCGTAGGATAGAGGTTCATATTTAAAACAGGGGAGCCGATAAGAATAAGGCGCGATTCGATAATTTCCCTGATTATTTCCGTCCAATCGCTTGAACGCAGGGAAAAGGCCCTCACCGGCACGCCTTCGTGGATTATCCCGCGCGCTATCTCATCAGCCATTACGGCTGTACTCTGCCACATAGTATCAAAAACAATAGTTACTTTACGCTCAGATTCTCCGCTACTCCATTTTTTATAAGCGCCAAGGATTCTTTTCGGTTCCTTCCAGATTACTCCGTGCGCCGGAGCAATCATCTTGATATCAAGCGCCATCTCCTCTATTTCTTTAATCTTCTCCTGGACCATATTGGAATAAACGCTCACGATTACGGCAAAATATTTTGTGAACTCTTCAAATGCTTCATGGCCGACCTCATCATCAAAACGTTGGGCGGTTGCAATATGCTGGCCAAAGGCATCGTTGGAAAAAAGGATCTTGTCTTCCTTTGCATAAGTAAACATATTATCCGGCCAGTGCAGCATTTTTGCCTCTATGAACATAAGCGTCTTTTTACCGAGTGTAAGCCTATCCCCTGTTTTAACTGCCCGGGCATCCCAGTCGGTGCCAAAATGCGAGGCCAGGTTCTCCTTGCCTGCCTGCGTGCAAATAACTTTAGCTTTTGTAGCGGCTTTCATTAATTCCGGGAGTGCGCCTGAGTGGTCCTGTTCAGAGTGCTGAGAAATACAATAGTCTATTTTTGCGGGGTCGATTATTTCTCTTATCTTTTCAAGCATTTCCGCTTCAAAACCGCCCTTTACAGTATCTATGAGCGCGATTTTCTCATCTTTGATAAGGTATGCATTGTAAGTCGTTCCGCGGGGCGTATTATATGAACCGCAGGAACGAAGATTCCAGTCAATGGCCCCAACCCAATAAATATCGGAAGCTATTTTTATAGCCGGCATATTATCCCCCCACTTTTTTTACTGATAACCGGTAAAATTTTCTGTAATGATATTTTCTTTTTTGATACCTAACTCTTCATTGAGTATCTCTTTCATCTCCTCAACCATTTTCACAGGCCCGCAAAGGTAAAATTTTCTCTTCCCAAAATCCGGGACTTCATTTTTTATAACCCTGCTGTTAATCAAACCGGCAGTGCATTTAAATCCGGGTTCAGGCTCGCAAAGTACGTGGGCAACCTTTAACCTGGGGTAAAGTTTCTGCATCTGGTCAAAATCATCTTTAAAGACGGCATCCTCTGCAGAACGGTTGGCATACACCAGGACCATATCCGTGCCTAAGTTTTCATCCACAACATACTTACAGATACTTCTTATGGGAGTAATCCCTATCCCTCCGGAAATAAAAGCCACTCTTGCCTGTGGATCTTCAAGTGTAAATTTGCCGAGAGGATACTGGACCCTTAGCGTGTCTAGCGGCTTTAAAACCTCAAGTGATTTAGAAAAATCGCTCTGCGTAATTTTTTTTGTAAATTCTATATAGCCGGTTTCTGTGGGAGAACTCGATATGGAAAGATATCTTTTACAAACCGGTTCCTGTTTAACTGAAACGCAGCAAAACTGCCCTGCTTTATAATCTATCGGCTCGCTGACTTCAAGGCGCACGCTTTTTACGTTATAGGCCCTTTGGATTATTTCCTTAACCCTTAACTCGTATTCATTAGGCATTACTTCAATTTCTTGATTATCTCTTTGCAGAAAGCCGGCAAGTCATAAGGATTACGCGAAGTGATCAGGTTGCCATCCACCACCACATCCTTATCATAATACTCTGCGCCGGCATTGATTAAATCATCTTTTATGGCGGAAAAACCCGTTACCTTCTTGCCCTTTAGGATACCGCTTGAAACAAGCACCCACCCCGCATGGCATATTGCCGCAACAATTTTTCCTTGCTTAAACATCTCACTTACGAAACTATTTATTTCTGCGTGCCTTCTTAAGTAATCAGGGGCATAACCACCCGGGATAACTACAGCGTCAAAATCTTCTGCCCGGGCTGCTTTTATATTGAGCTCTTCAACCGCGGGGTAACCTTCCTTGCTCTTATACTCTTTTTTGCCTGTCCCGATAAACACGGTGTTTATCCCTTCTTCGCGAAGGCGCAGATACGGGTACCAAACCTCTAAAACCTGATATTGGTCTTCAACTAATACGCCAACCTTTTTCATCCCCCGCATCCTATCTCATCTATGAACTTAGCCATGATAAAGTCGTTTTCGCTTAAGCCCCCTATTGCGTGAGTAGTAAGGGTTATTTTAACTTTATTGTAAATTATAGTTATCCCTGGATGATGCCCCTGTTCTTCGGCAATAACTGATACAAGGTCAAGAAAATATTTTGCTTCTATAAAGTCCTTAAACTTAAATTCTTTTACTATTCTTTTATCCTCGGCCAACTGCCAGCCGCGGTATTGGGCAAGCAACCTATCGATTTTTTGTTTTGGCATAGGAGGGGTAGCGCCTTCGCAGGGCTTACAGTGAGAAGGTAATTCTTCTTTTATTGGCAATGCAGAATTTTTGATAATATCTTCAAGGTTTTTTAATACATCCTCATAATTGGGAGGGGTGGTTAATTCTTCTACTATCTGGATATATCTTAATATATCGTTTTTATCTACGATCACCACGCCTCTTGCCAAAAGATTCATTTCTTTAACCAAAACACCGTAATTTATACCAAAAGAGGAAGTCTTGTAATCGGAAAGGACCACTACATTTTTTATCTCATTAGCAGAACAAAATCTTTTTTGCGCGAAAGGCAGGTCTTTGCTAATACCGAGCACTACAACATCCGAAGATAGCCCGGAAGAGCTTTTGTTGAATTCTTTTAGCTGAAGGTCGCAGACAGAAGTATCCAGCGAAAGAAAGAATGTAATAACTTTAATCTTCCCTTTAAAATCAGCTAAACCGGATTCTTTTAATTCGCTTGAGACTACCTTAAAATCTGGGGCTCTAATCCCAACTTTTATAGCCCTTCCAACTAAAGTTACCGGGCCCCCTTTAAAAGTCACATTTTTTGGCATCTCCTGATTCCTAATTTATTTTTCCCCGACTCAATCATTTAGATTATCTGGGTCGGGATCCCGACACCCAAATTATAAAACTATTGTGTCGGGACAAACTGATCCTTGCCTACCCCGCACTCTGGGCAAACCCAGGTATCGGGTAAGTCTTCAAAAGATGTTCCGGCAGGAATCCCTTGAGTTGAATCTCCGGCTGCAGGGTCGTAGATGTAACCGCAAACCAAACATTTATACTTATCCATATTCTAATTCCTCCCTTAAATTACGCATAGAGCCCTCACGCCTGTAAAGACGCAAGGGCTTTATTATATCACGATTCCCCGCAATTGTTAATTCATCTTCTTCCTCTTGTCCTCTTCTCCTATTCATTATTACTTGTCTATTCTATCTTTTCTATTATCCCCACCACATAACTATATATCCTCTTAGGATTATCTGGATTTTTCCGGGCGATTATATCAAAGGCCTTCTTTAACTTTATCTCCCCATATTTTTTTGTTTTTATGATTATATCCTCAATTACTTCGGGATTATTCTCTTCAAAGACTATTTCCGCGTATTTTCTTGCTTTGACATATATCTCTTTGCCATATTTTTCTTCTATTTCTTTTAGCTTTAATTCCAGTTCTTTTGGATTATAAAACCTTAAGATTTTATACATCTTCGGCATTCTTTTTTCATAGGGCTTATCAGTTAATGAATCATATTTTACCTCTATTAATTTATTCCTTCTTAATTCACCCATCCCTTTATTTACGATATCTTGGCCTACCCCGCCAAACTGCTTAGTTATTGTGGCTACACTTTTCGACCAATATGGTTTTGTATCGCTTATACTGGAATAGGCAAGATTTATAAAATAACAAAACTTAGCCCTAAAGGATAAAATCCTATTCCAGCCAAAATTAAAATAATCGTTAGGAATAGGGACTGTCCCCGCCAGAGCTTTTTCAGAATCTTTTAAGGGGACTGTCCCTAATAATTCAATCGCTGCTTCTTTCGCATAACGCGGCTCAAATTTTATTAGTTTATATTTTTGCTCTAATTTTCTAAGGACTTTTATAATCTGCTTTCTATAATCTGTGGTTGTCCAGCCTTCATAAATCCCAAGGTGTTTGGCGAGGTCGTCATAAGATAGCGTTAACAAAAAGGTGTCCCCTTTTTTCCACAGCAAGTACAAATAAATATCAAAAGCCCGCGCATCTTGCGCTTTTATCATCAAGGGCGCAAGCCTTGGATTTTCCATAAACTCCCAAGCTACAGGCGTAGAAGGGCCGATAAAATCAAGGTATTTCTCTATCTCGCTATCTATCTTGATCGCCTTAAAATAACTTAAGATATCTTCCGCTAATCCTTTTGAATTAATCAAAACATTTGCTTCAATACTTTTATCAAATGAAGATTCGGTCCAATTTGTGCTGCCTAATATAACTATTTCTTTATCTATAATAATGGATTTGGCATGAGTATATTTTACTGGTTCATCATAATGTACCCTTATCCCGGCATCTCTAAGGCGCTTGTAAGCCCTTATGCTTCTAATTTTGGCTTCCTCCCGCAGAGGGCGGGACACCCGCCGATCCGATACGGCGGGGTGCATATGCACGAAATCCACATTTTGATCCAAGATAACTTCCACATCCACCCCTCTTTTCTTAGCCTCAATAAGCCCATCAATAAGCTGGTTAACTTTTGAATTCTCTTTGTATGGAGATAGCTCAATTATAAACATCACCAGGCTTATTGACTTCTTTGCTTTTGATAGCGCCTCTTTTACGGCAGGAAAATATTTATCACCGCTAATATTTACTACTTCGGCGCTATAACAATAAGCCCTTGCCGTTATTCCTAACACAGCAAGAGCTATTATAAAAATTATTAAATATCTTTTCATTCTAGAGCCATTTCCCATATAAAAACCCAAAACCTCCCCTAGTTTTATGGGTTATTTATAATGCAATTTTTTGACTTTTCTAGATTGCTCTAAGAAATTATCTCTTGAGACAATGGGCCTTCTTATTCTTTTTTCCAACTGTTTTCTGGCATTACCGGCAATATCTCCTCCTGCCTTGGCATCGGATTTAAGCTTCGGCACACCTCGCGAATCTTCAGTGCGGTGAATTTCGGTAGTTGCCCTTTCTCCAAGCATTGTAAAGATAAGCTCAAAATCATCCATATGGTCACGCAGGTTTTCACGTTTTAACCGTTTTATCTTCTTATACTGGCTGGGCGTGACTCCAAAGGTAGCTTTTGAGATTTCTGCCGTTAAAATTTCGTAATCCTTTTTCTCTTCCACCCCGCGTTTCTGCCATTCATCCGTAAGTTCTTCACGAATGGCAATACCTCGCATCCGCTTTTCAATCCAATTATCGGAATATCCTTTGAGTTTATAGAGCATCCTTGTCCGTTTGGTTGCCAGCTCCGGGTTCTCAATTTCCTGCACGCGCTCATAACCAACTTTAGCCAACCAACGTTTAAATGGCTCTGCTTTAGGCGATGGGATTGATTGGATTATGCGAAATATCCCTTCTGTATTAGCGCAATCGGTCTCGTATTTTTTGCCGTCAGGCGCTTCTAATTTGAGTCCGTGACAAAATGTCACGACCTCGCTACCTTCCTCTCTTAATCTTTGTTTTAATTTACGCCAATAAGCGCCCGCATCAATACTATCCGTTAATGCCCCGCACACATCCACAACAGAAAACCACCATTCATTCTTATGAATGGTTTTTCGTACCTTCTTACCTTTAAATACTGCTATCCTTGTATCCATGCTTTCCTCCTACCATAACAGACGCAGAAAAGGTCAAAATCTAACAGAAAATTTATCGCTCTTCTATTTCTATACTTATCTTTTCCACTCCGGCAGGCAGTTCTTTCACTACGATTTAGCTGTATTTTACCACTAAAAATGCTCTTTTCAAACCAATTTCCGCCCCCTTGTGAACGCCCCCTTGCCGAGAGGAATAAATATCCGAATTTTTCGATACAGCTAATAATCGAACTTAATAATCAGAAAATTACAAAAAAATAAAAGGGGAGTTTGTTTAGGCAACCTTTTTAGGCTGATGAGCTCTCAAAAAGGCAGGACTCCCCTTTTATAAAGGGACTGTCCCCTCCGCCCCGCCGAAGGCGGGGCAAGGGGACTCTCCCTAGCTTAAGATACTGTTCCTGAAAATATCTGTTTTAATTCCTGAGCAGGCCTCCCGGATTCAAGCACAACTAGAATATCTTTAAGCATTGCTTCTGTTGAATAACAACGCTCTTCTTCTAATCTTAGGATATCGGCAATACAGGAGACAACTTTCTGCATATCTGAATTGCCTTTAAGTAAAGATACCTGGACATATTCTTTTATCCTTTCTGCAGAAGGAATTATTCCAGAGCTTACCATCCGCGCTATTTGTTGCCACTCTTCATCAAGGTTAACTTGAAGTAGGGACTGTCCCCGCAGGGGACTGTCCCTAAGGCCTATGCTTAGATTACTCATCGCCTGGGTGACGATGGGAAGGGCGCGGAAGTC
>CAKKQZ010000053.1 GCA_919902445.1 Omnitrophica bacterium GWA2_41_15
GCCTTAACATCATACGCATTAACCTGCATTGAGCACTCTGATGATGCAGGCATGTTTCCATAAATATCCCGCCAAAAACCCATCCCTTAACGCTTTTTTCTTACCTCTACTCTTTTTATTCTTTCAGGCTGTTTCCATAGAAAGGCTTATAAATTAACAGCAGCCAATTTTTATATGGAGCAAAAGCTTGTTGAAATGATTGAGAATGCAAAAATCCCTGACAAGGAGAAGATTGAAATGATTTGCGTAGCATATGGCTTGATTCCTATTGGCGAGGCAAAAGACGAGTTTGAAATTAAAAAAATACTTGATCCCGCTGGATTGCAATATAAGGAATACAATGGATTCCTGCTTTTTTCCGCATATAGAGAAAGGATTGATAAGCTAAAAGAGGCAAGCAAAATAAGGAATGATTATGTTTTAGGTTTAATGTGGGGCTATCCTTTATGTTGCGTCGAATATTTCTCAAAAGAGGCGGGGGGAGAAGAAGCTTTCAGCGCATATCTTAAAGAAATCAGAAAAAGAATAAATGACAGGGAACACATTGAATATTATTTTCGCGACTATGTGCCTTGCCCTGTTTGTGTCAAAAACAAGAACAGCCCTTCAGGCAGATTGGAAGAGAAAATAGAAGGATTATTAAGTAAAGCAAGTCCGAAGTTGCATGAAAGTTTCTACAGGATTAAGAATAACAAATCAGGGGATATTAATGGCGAGTGGACAATCTTGCAGTTTGAAGACAGCCAGGGCAATCTGCAGAGAGTGAATTATGATGTATAATTTAAGACAATCAAGATTAGACTTTTCTCGGAGCATCATTATCTTTTCTTACAACCCATGAGCCGTCACTGTATCTATGAGTGAAAAAGGCTTTTCCGCAACCTGAGTTTGGGCATTTGTTTGTCGAATATACGCCTTCTTCGTAACTTTTTATGTAACCCTGGACTATTTTTCTTTCAGGGGTGCCTGGTACGTTCCCAAGAGCCAGCCTGCCACAAAACGGGCAAGCCACCTCTCTTATGAATCCGCCTCTTGGTTCGCCATATTCAGCCATGTCTTCCTCCCTCCGCTTTTTATTTTTTTGTTTCTTTTCTGCTCTTTTTTATCAGAACCGACCGGGGATGCAAAAGACAACATCTGTAATGTTAACATAAAACTGGCTCATATTCAACTTTTATGCTCTTTCTTGATATGCTATAATTAAAAGAAATTAAACTTGGCTTTATCGGACCCACAGGAAATAAAGATACCGGTTAACCATGCCTATTCCTTGCTTTATGTTCGTTGTCTTTCTGTTCATTATTTTGTTTGCAGGTTTTTTGATAAGATGCTAAAATTATGGCAGTCTAAAAAAGAGGTTACTAAAAATATAAAGTGCGAATTTAAGGAGGCAGAACATGGATAGGTTCGAGGGAAAGAGAGATTATTTGGTTTTAAGAAAATTAATCAAGAATCTGGGAGTAAAAACGAAAAACCTAAGCGAAAGGGTAGAAAAAGTAAACGAATTATTCAAAGAAGAAGTAACACGCAGAGGTGATATAAAAAAGATTGAGCAAGACCTGAAAAACATAGAGGGCGAGCTCGAAGAAAAAAAGGAAGACAGGGAATGCATAACAAAGGTTGCTAAGGAAGTAGGAAGGGTGACAGGAGAAACTTACTTGGCAGAAATCGCGTACGATTATGCAGAGGAAATCTGGAACCTTGCAGGAAAGACGAGAGCAGAAAGAAACAAAATGCTTGAGAACCTCCTGGATAAAAAAATGAATATTTTAGATGATAAGTCTTTCCATGGTGAAATGGCTATAGAACGCATGTTTGATAAAGCAAGAGTTAAATTGGAAGCGTTAAAAACAAACATAGCGACATTTCTGAATGAAAAAGCGGCAAACGAATCAGAGGAAACAAGAGAAAGGATAGGGACGGGCATAGGAATAGAAAGATTGTGCAATAGACAAAGAGAAGTTGAAGCAGACATAGAACGCAATGAAAGCAGCAAAGAAGAATCTGTGCTTGAATTTGTCACAGCCGTTGAGCGAGCTGCGGCAGAATTCGACATTATCAATGAATTCGTAGACAAGCAAGGAAACATTTGATAAAGTGTCAAAATTAACCTCACTGAAATCAGGAAAATAAGCAATAAAGAGGTGATTATGGATCCTATTGAAAAGAAAAAATACGAGAAGCTGTTAGGCAAGGACTACATAGAGAGAAAAGCCAAGAGGCAGGTTGTAGATAAGGATGGAAAGGAAGAGCCCATCATAGATATTCAGAAGGTTACAGGGCTGGACGAGACAGGCGGAATTACAGATGCAGAGCTTGACAGGATAAAGATTTTTGGCTGCGGGCATCCCTCTGAAGGCAGGGCAAACTTGGGCGGGGAATGCGCGATATGCAAAGCCCTATTCTGCAATAAAATAATAGGCGATAAATATAGCTGCTATAGGCGTTGCATAAGATGCAAGAGAATGATATGCATGACTCATGTAAAAGCAAGGCCCGGAGAGGCAGTATACTGTTCTCTTTGGTGTTTTCTTCTTTATCATCCCCTGCTTTTGGGTTTTTTAATCATTGCAGGCTTGATTGTTTTCAATTTGCTTGCAAGGGCATGCTCAAGTATAGGTAAGTGATTTTATGGATAACGCAAGAACAAATAGCAGGCAGGAAGCCCAGGCAAATCCAGAGCTTGAAGTCATTGAACTGATAAAATTCGTTTCAGACAACAAGCTGGACAAGGATCCAAGAATCAAAGCACTCCTCGCTTCCCTCGCGCATAATCCTGCTGATTCAGAAAGAAAAGCACAGCTCCTGAGAATGATAAAGCCCACGGTAATTCATAATCTCCTTTCTCCCGATCCTTTTTCCCCTTACCCTGAAGATGATGAAGTTGACGGAGAAATAAAACTCGGTGTCTGCCCTGAGACTTCTGCAATATTTGGCTTGAATGTAATTGAATTGATGCAGGGAACCTTGATTGTTGGCAGGCCGGGCGCAGGCAAGACCACTTTGACTTACAACATAATACAGAGGGCGAATGACTTAGGGATTCATTGCCTCATTCTTGACATAAAAAAAGATTACAGGCATCTGATAAGAAAAATTCCCGATACCCTTGTATTCAGGACTGATGATGAAAACTTCAGGTGGAATCCGCTGCAGGCACCTGAAGGAGTGGGAAGGGTTAATCTCATCACGGCCTTTGCTGACATTACATCAGAGGCTAACTTCGTTCAGGACGGAACGAATAATTATATTGTTGAGCATTTGAACAGGCTTTTTGGCAGGTTAGGGCAGCCCACTATGGCGGATTTGTACAATGCAATAAGCAGGGATGACCCCAAGCTTATAACAAGAACAGCCCGTTACAGGGAATCAGCAATGAACAGGCTTGCCTCAATTATTGTCAAAATGGGCAAGGCGTTCTCGCATAAGAATGGATACAAGATTGAAAAGCTGCTTGATGACTATAACATTGTTATTGAGATTGATAATCTCGGACGTAAAGGCAGGATTTATCTCACTCCTCTTATACTCTCCCATGTTTTCCAGCACAGGATTGCGAATAATATGAGGGGGGTAAAGCAGAAGCCTGTTCTTGTGATAGTTGATGAGGGGAATGAGATATTTGACAAGAACCTCGAGAGGATGATGGGCGGCCTGACTTTGACTTCAATGGTCAGGGAGGCAAGGGAGTTTCAATTGGGAATTGTTTGTTCCTGCCAGGTGCCTGAGGCGATTTCTGATACCCTGAAAAACGTTTATACCCGGGTTTTGTTGAGCCTGTCTGAAGGCTCAAACCTGAAAGATTTTGCGGAGTCAATGGGGCTGGCAAGGGAACAGATGGAAAGCAATTTTTCTCTTGCTCCCGGGCAGGCCATTATAAGATTAGCAGGCAGGTATGACAAGCCATTCCTTGCGCAATTCATTGATTATCCTCTTGAGAAGA
>CAKKQZ010000054.1 GCA_919902445.1 Omnitrophica bacterium GWA2_41_15
AAAACGCAAGCATACACAACATAACAACCATAACTGGTTGTATTGAAACTTGTGTGATTAACTTTACTATGTATGCTACTGATGTGAATAATAATGTAAAGCAGAATAGCACTTTGATAAGCATACCAGATACTACAAAGCCTGTTGTGAATACAACATTTAATGTTAGCAATGCAAGGGTAAATGATGTTATTAACTTTAGTGGAAACATAACTGATGCAGGAGGATTGATTTCAGCTAACATAACCTACAACATGAGTGGTGTAATTACTTATGCTAATTATACGATTTCTAGCACATCTGCAAGCATACACAACATAACAACCATAACTGGTTGTATTGAAACTTGTGTAATTAACTTCACAATGTATGCTACTGATGTGAATAATAATGTAAAGCAGAATTCTACACTAATTGTTGTTGCTGATATTACAGTGCCTGTTGTGAATACAACATTTAATGTTAGTAATGCAAAAGTAAATGATGTCATAAACTTTTCAGGAAATATAACTGATGAAGCTGGTTTAATAAGTGCAAATATAACCTACAATATGAGTGGTGTAATTACTTATGCTAACTACACAATTTCTGGGAAAAACGCAAGCATACACAACATAACAACCATAACTGGTTGTATTGAAACTTGTGTAATTAACTTTACTATGTATGCTACTGATGTGAATAATAATGTCAAGCAGAATAGTACTTTGGTTGTTGTTGCTGATGTTACTGTTCCTATTGTTAATACTACATTCAACATAAGTAATGCAAAAGTAAATGATGTCATAAACTTTTCAGGAAATATAACAGATGAAGCTGGTTTAATAAGTGCAAACATAACTTACAACATGTCAGGAGTTATAACTTATGCTAACTACACAATTTCTGGGAAAAACGCAAGCATACATAACATTACTACTTTAACCTGCATAGAAACTTGTGTAATTAACTTTACAATGTATGCTACTGATGTGAATAATAATGTAAAGCAGAATTCCACGCTTGTATTTGTTGCTGATGTTACAGTGCCTGTTGTTAATACTACATTCAACATAAGTAATGCAA
>CAKKQZ010000055.1 GCA_919902445.1 Omnitrophica bacterium GWA2_41_15
TTAAATTCCTTAGCCGGATAAGCAGTAGCAGTAATAAGAGCCTCTTGGCCAAGCTTTATCCATTCTAATTCATATTCGTAAATTGTGGCATAAACCCAGGTGAAGTCAGCATCAGAAGAAGAAATAAGCAGAGACTGGTCGTTCTCTTTTGTTTCTTGCAATTCTTCAATCTGTTTTATATCTAAACCTTGTAACTTCAATTTTAACTTTGCGGCCTCAACCAGCGCTTCTGACCTTTTGATAACTTTTTCCTGCCCAGACTCATTTATTTTTTCCAAAGTATTAATTGCCTCAATATATTCTTGTTGCGCTTTGTACAATTCAGGGTCAAAAGCAACCCTGCCAACAGTCCTGATTATCTTAGCCAACGGCCTATAAATTACCTTATCTGTTTTGACTCCGATTAACTGCTGTTTTTCAGGACTTACATAAAAACCTTCTCCCTCTGCCTCATCTTCTCTAATCAGATGCGCTCCACAAAAGGGACAATCTTTGACATCTCCGCTTATCAACATCGGGCAGGTTTTTCCTTCCATCGCCATTGGGCAATTATGTAATATACAAATATCCTTTGGCTCTTTGGCTTCTTTTTCTATTCTTTCCGCCTCTCCTTTTTTTACTAATTTCATATTACAGATAGGGCAATCTCCCGGCCTGTCGGAAGTATAAGATGGATGCATTGGGCAGTAATAAACATCCTTTTGCTTAGCTGCTTTCTTTGTCTTTATTTCTTGTTTCGCCTGAGGTTGCATTTGATGGCCTTCATGTTGAGCAGATACATATTTAGGTATAGAAAGTGAAATACCTAACATAATTATTGCCAGTAAAACAGAAATTTTATTTTTCATACCACACCTCTTTATTTTAAATTTACACCCACTGTTCTTTCTAGGTCAGCTAAGTTCATATTATACTCAACTAATGCCTTATAATAATTCATCCTGGTTTCAACCAACATCCGATGAGCATCTAAGAGCATCATAAAATCACCGCTGCCTGAACGAAAAGCAGCTATTGATGACTCAATTGAACTCTCTAATATAGGTATAAGTGAAGTTTTATAAAGCCTGATTTTGTTTTTAGCAATCTCTATCTTTGTAGCCAAATCCTTGACTTCACTAAATGCTCTATTCTGCATGGCCTTATAGGCTGCCTCTGCCTCTTCTAAATTAGCAATAGCCTCTTTTACTTCGTAGCGCTGCTTGGTCCAGAACCAAAGCGGTAAGCTGAAAGAAAGCATCAAATCCCATGGCCCGATTGTCCCTGATGTTATCCCCCTTTGAACAATACTAGCCATTAAATCCGGGAAAAAACTTCTCTTGGCTAATGATTTAGCATATTTATTTTTTTCTACTGCATAAGAAAACATAATTAGTTCCGGTTGATTAAGTAGCGTTGATTGGTATAGCGATTTCATGTCCTTCTGGAAAGTAATCTCTTCGCCCAAATCAGGACTAGCTAAGCTGCTTTCTGGTTCCCTATTTAATAAGGTATTAAGGCGGGTTTGTTTCGCTAACCTTTCTTCTTTGAGGTTTACGATATCGTTATTTAGACTGGCAATCTCTGAATGTATTTTATAAACCTCTTCCTGCGCGATGTCTCCAACGGCATATTTGGTTTCAGCAACTTTAGCAATGCTTTCTAATAATTCCAGGCTTTCTTTCTTTAACTCAATTTCTTTATAATTCATAAACAAATCGTAATATGTATTTTTAATCTGATTGATAATTTCTAATTCAGTATTCTTATAATCGGCGGCAAACATTTGGGATTCCACAACAGCAATCTTTCCTTTAAGAGAGAGCTTGCCGAAGAGGGGGAGAAATTGCGAAAAGGAAAGCATTCTGTCATCTGGCATGGTCTTATTCAATTTCAATGTACCTCTGGGAATCTTTTCTAAAGTAAAGCCCAATGAGGGGTTTTCTAATGATTTTGCCTGAGGTATTCTTGCCTTAGAAGCTTCCCAGCGCTTCTTGCCAGCCAATATATCCGGATTATTTTTTCTGGCTTCTTCAATCAAGGAATCCAAAGAGAGCAAATCTTTAGAATACGCAAAGCCGTTATTGAATATACATACGCTAACTAAAATTAAGGCTAATGCCTTTTTAAATATATTTTTTAGCATATCTTAACTTAAGCTGCCTTTCTGAATCTTGAAATAAGTTCAACGATTTCACTAATCTTTTTTTGTTTCTCGCTTTCAGATTTTCCTTTTAAGGCCTGTACTACGCAACCATCGATATGTTTCTTGAATATCTCATCTTCTACTCTGTGTAAGGCGCCAATAATTGAGTGGATCTGTGTGATGATATCTACACAGTAGCGTTTTTCTTCAATCATCTTTTGTATCCCGCGGACCTG
>CAKKQZ010000056.1 GCA_919902445.1 Omnitrophica bacterium GWA2_41_15
TGATGTAAAATCTGTGTAAAATTTAAAATGCTATCGGGAGATTTTTAGGATTTTATACCTGAGTGTTCCGGCTGGTATTTTTATTTCGACTGTTTCGTTTTCCTTGCGGTTAATAAGCCCGGCGCCTACGGGTGAAGTTATTGATACCTTATTTTGAGAATAGTCCGCTTCCACTTCCGAAACAAGGGTGTATTCGAATTCTTCCTGAGTATCCAAGTCCTTTAATAAAACCGTTGCCCCTATCAGGACTTCATCGCTTGACAATCCTTCGTCATCTATAATCCTTGCGCCTGCAATTTTTGCTTCCAACTCTGCTATCCTTTTTTCATTCATCCCCTGGGCATCTTTGGCAGCATCGTAATCTGCGTTTTCCGAGATATCCCCGTGCTCGCGCGCCTTTCCTATTGCCTTGGATATCTCCCTGCGCTTTAGAGTCTTTAAATATTCTAGGTCTTCTGCTAACTTTTGATATCCTTTTCTGGTAAGATAGATTTCGCTCATTACTCAGTAATCCTTTGGCAATAAAAAGAAAAGTTTTGTGCCCAGTCCTTCCGTGCTTTCTACTCCTACGCTGCCTCCGTGCAGCTCGATGATATTTTTAACTATTGAAAGGCCAAGTCCGGTTCCGCCGAGTTCACGCGAACGGGCTTTATCCACGCGGTAAAAACGCTCAAAAATGCGCGGGATGTCTTTTTCAGGGATCCCCGCTCCGGAATCTTCCACAATTATCTTAATCCTATCTCCTGAGTCCTCGGAAAAAATACGGATAGAACCATTCTCCTTGTTGAACTTTATGGCATTATCAATAAGGTTTATAACTACCTGCTCTATTTTTTCTTTGTCTGCCTTGATTATCGCAGTATCCGCCAGCTCATTCTTAATCTCTATATTCTTTTTCTTTATTTTAGATTTAAACCCAAAAACAACAGCCTCAAATAACTTGCACAAATAAAGATCCCCTAACTTTAGGCTGACTTCCTTGGATTCAATATGCGACAATTCCAGTAAATCATTTATCAGGTTGTTAAGCCGCTCGGCCTGATCCTGTATTATGCTTAAGAAATTTCGGCTGTTCTCCTTATCCTCCAGAGCGCCCTCAAGCAGGGTTTCGACAAAACCCTTTATCGAGGTAAGCGGAGTCTTTAACTCATGCGAAACATTCGCTACAAAATCAGAGCGCATCCTTTCCAGCCTTCTGATTTCGGTAATATCGTGTATAACCACAACGCACCCGCTTACAGCATCATTTTCAAATAAAGGAGAAGCGTTAACCTGAAAAATGCTTTGCACCGGCCAAACAAGGATAAGTTCTTTAGAAATCAGCGCCTTATTCTGTAAACATAAGTTAATAAGTTCGGCTATGTCGTTATTTCTGATGGCTTCTAACAAGAATCTTCCTTCCGCTTCTTCTTTTTTAACTTTAAATATTTCTTCGATAGCCGGATTAATAGAAATTATCTTTGTATCTTTATCAACCGCGATCACGCCTTCAATCATACTCCCAAGTATTGCCTGCGTCGCGCTATTCTCAACCTTTAACTGCGCTACCTGAACGGATAGCTGCTCGATATTTTGCTTTAGTTCGTTTAGGCGCTTTTTGGAATTAAAAATGGGCATCTGTTTATTCCTCTGCCTCAAACCTGTAACCGTAATTTTTTACGGTAACGATGTACTTTGCGCAGACTTTTAATTTCTTGCGTAAAGAGCGTATATGTACATCAACGGTGCGGGTCTGAATTTCTATTGCGTGATCAAATCCCCAGATAGTATCTAAAAGATAATCTCGCGATAAAACTCTTCCCCTTGCCTTGATTAAAGTCTTTAAAAGTTCGAATTCTTTAGCGGTTAATTCCACAAGCTTTTCTTTTACGCCCACCTGTATTTTAGAGAAATCAATTGTTAAATCTGCTATTTTTAATATCTCCGGCAACTTTTCTTTTTCTTTTCCCCTGCGGATTACCGCCTTTATGCGGGCAATGAGTTCTCTTGGGCTAAATGGCTTTGTAACATAATCATCCGCGCCCAATTCCAGCCCTACTATTTTATCCGCCTCCTGCGTTTTTGCTGTTAGCATTATAATAGGTATGGAGGCAGTTTTTTGCTCCTTCTTTAGCTCCTTGCAGGCTTCCAGGCCGTCTATTCCCGGAAGCATCAGGTCCAAAAGTATCAGATCCGGATTCTCCCTATTAGCTAAATCAAGGGCGTCCTCGCCGTCACTAGCAGAAACCGTCCTAAAGCCTTCTTTCTTAAGATTGTACTCCAGCATCTTCACAATATCTTTTTCGTCTTCCACAATCAAAATTTTTTCTTTCATCGCAAAATCATCCCTTGTAACATGCAGCTATTTTTTTATTTCTCGGCTTGAAAACCGATTATTCTTCTTGCCCTTGGCTAATGGCTTTCCGCAGCAGATATTAACACATACACCGCAGATATACTGGTCAACCAATTTCTGCCTCTGGAATTCCTTTAATTTTTCAAAACACTTTATATGGTCAAATTCCGATACTTTTTCTTTTATTGCCTGCGCCGGGCATATTGTAACACAAAGTTTGCAGGTGCCGCAATTATCCTTTGAAGCCTTATCCGCTTTAAGCGGCATATCGGTAAGAATTGTGACAATCCTGAACTGGCTTCCCAGTAGTTTATTAACCAGCAAATTATTCCTGCCGATCCAGCCAAGGCCGGCCATAACCCCTAATTTTTTATGCGAAAGATGGCCCTTTTGTTTTTCCCAGTCCAATATCTGCGAAGCCGGTATGGGAAGCGCATTAAAACCTTTATTCTGGATCAAGTTTGCGCACTTTAGCGCGGCCTGGTCTAGAAGCGCGTTTACAGTGCGGTAATGATGGAAATAAATCTTTGTCGGTGCTTCTTTTATATCCCTGATTATTGCGGATGAAATGCGTATACCCAGGCAGGCCGCACGGTCAAGGCCATTGTAGAGTTCCGGCGAAAGCGCAAAATCACCCTTTATCAAGGAAATATCCGCCACGCCGAACAAATCCACCCCCTGCTGTTGGCAGAACTTTTTAAGGTTTGTATACTGATCGATTTTTGTCATATGTATTGCAAAAATGAATCTGTTACGATTTTTGCTTCAGTAGTTGAGATTTTGTTTATCTGCATTCACTCGTATGCCTGCCAGCTGCATCTATACCATTATTACTTTGGAGTTAAATTTCTCGTTAGCGGGTGGCATGGGGATGCTTCGAAGCGCGTGATGCGCGAGAAGCGCCCCATGACAGGACCCGCTAACTCTCGTTAAACTTCCTCAAATACACCATCAAAAGCGATATCGCCGCAGGAGTAACACCTGAAATGCGCGAGGCCTGGCCTAAATTAAGCGGCTTAAAACTGGACAGCTTTTCGCGGACCTCCCGGGATAAGCCGTTTATACTTGCATAATCCAGATTTTCCGGGAGTTTGATTTTTTCAAGATTCTTGAATCTTTCCACGTCTTTTAACTGCCGCTGGATAAACCCAGAATATTTTACTTCTATTTCAATCTGTGACAAAGCGGATTCTGGTAAATCTAATCTTATGCGGCCAAGGTTTTTTAAATCCGTTAATTTTATTTGCGGCCTTTTAAGCAGCTCTTCAAGGGTCAGGTTCCTGTTTATCAAGGGTGTGCCGAGTGAAATTAACCGGGAATTTATTTCGTTAGTGGGTTTTAAGCGGGTATTCTTTAAAAAAGCTATTCCTTTTGATATGGAACCTATTTTTTCCTCTGTTTCTCTAAATTCTGTTTTACTTACAAGCCCCAGATTGTATCCGATCCTTCTTAAGCGCAGGTCCGCATTATCCTCCCTTAAGATAAGCCTGTATTCAACGCGGGAAGTAAACATGCGATACGGCTCATTTGTGCCTTTGGTAGTTAAATCGTCAATAAGCACACCGGTATAACTTGTGGAGCGGTCAAGGATTAAAGGCTCTTTGCTTTGTACGCGCAAAGCAGCATTAATACCAGCGATTAAACCTTGAGCTGCTGCCTCTTCATAACCGGTTGTGCCGTTAATCTGTCCGGCAAGATAAAGATTATTTATTAGCTTTGTTTCTAAGGTCGGATAAAGCTGGGTCGGTTCAACTACAGTATGTTCTATTCCATACCCAAAACGGATTACTTCAGCATTTTCTAATCCTTCAATAGAATGGATTAATTCCGACTGCACATCTTCGGGTAAACTCGTTGATATTCCGTTAGGATAAATTTCATTAGTATCAAGGCCCTGCGGCTCTAAAAATATCTGATGCCTTTCCTTGTCGGCAAATTTAACGCTTTTTTCTTCTATTGAAGGGCAATATCTTACCCCTGTTGCCTTAATCACTCCTGCGTAAAGCGGAGAACGGCTTAGATTTTTACGGATAATTTCATGTGTCTTCTTATTGGTATATGTAATATAACAGGGAACCTGTTTTTGGGTTAATCTTTTAGTGGAAAAAGAAAACGGTTTTGGCGGTTCATCTCCGTTTTGAATAATCAATTTCGAAAAGTCTATTGTGTTTTTATCAAGGCGCGGGCAGGTGCCTGTTTTAAACCTTAAGGCATTAAATCCGAGTTCCCTTAAATTGCTTCCTAGCCCATGCGCTGCCGGCTCATTTAGCCTGCCGCCGCTAAAATTTTTTAAGCCGATATGGATTAACCCATCCAGAAACGTTCCGGTAGCAACCACTACTGCTTTTGCCCGAAGCTCTTCACTTTTTTGAGTCAGGACCCCTGTTACTTTTTTGCCCTCGACTATTAATTTATTTACCTCCCCCTCTCTGGTTTCAAGGTTCGGGGTATTCTTAACCAGCTCAATCATAAAACGGTTATATCTATACATGTCAATCTGGGCGCGCGAAGACTGAACTGCCGCTCCTTTTGAAGCATTCAGAATCCTGAATTGAATACCGCAGGCATCAGCCGCAAGGCCCATTTGTCCGCCTAAAGCATCTATTTCTTTGACCAGCTGCCCCTTCCCGACCCCGCCGATAGCAGGGTTACAGCTCATCAGGCCAACTGTTTTGGCATTCAACGTGAGCAAAAGCGTAGAACAACCCATACGCGCGCAAGCAACGCCTGCCTCTATTCCCGCATGCCCAGCGCCTATAACTATTACATCATACATTCTCATAAATAGGGACGTTTCTAAAATCAGCTATAAAGTGTCCCCATCCTTAAAAATTTTGAGTTAGAAATTAAACTTTCTTACGTCTATTTATAATAGGAGGTGGTAAATATGGCTAGAACACCAAGGGTTGTTATGGACAACACTGTATATCATATTATCACAAGAGGCAACCAAAAACAAAAGGTTTTTCGGGAACCAAGCGATTACCAGGAATACCTGAAACTGCTGCTTAAGTATAAAAATAAGTACCGCTTTAAACTATACGGCTTCTGCCTCATGCCAAATCATGTGCATCTTCTTTTAGAGGTAGATAAAGGTAAAATTTTGAACAATATCATGTCCGGACTTAACCTAAGTTACACAATTTATTTTAATTATAAATACGGCGCAGTCGGACACCTGTGGCAAGGAAGATTTAAAAGCAGAATAATCGCAAAAGACGCGTATCTTTTAGAATGCCTTAAGTATATCGAAAACAATTCTGTAAGAGCTTTTCTTGTAAGGCGGGCTGATGAATACCAATGGAGCAGCAATAATTTAAAAAATAAGATTCACGGGTTAATTGATGAACTCTTTTCCTTTTAATGGGGACACTTTATAGCTGATTTTAGAAACGTCCCTATTCTTTGGCTAGTTTTATAAGGAGAGGCATGATGTCGCGGCCGAGGATTTCACCGAGCGAGCCGAGCTTGGCGGCTTTCTCAGAAAAACTCATTGAGCCGTCCGGTTTAATAGTCCCGCCTGAAACCAACAGCGGCACAGGGTCAGCCGAATGCGCCTTGATTGCGCAGACGGTAGAATGATCCGCAGTCACGGCAATTATTATGTTTGCAATGTCTAAAGCAGGCAAAAGGTTTGCAAAAAAGTATTTATCTATCGCCTCAATAATATCCTTCTTCAGTTTAAAATCTCCGTCGTGCGCCGGCTCATCAGGGCCTTTGATATGTATATAAATCCCGTCGTATTTCTTTACTGACTCAAGCGCCACTTTTGCCCAGATAGGATAGTCCACGTCCAAATGCCCTGTTGATTCCGGGACATCAATAATCTCAAGTCCGGTTAAGAGCGCAATCCCCTTTTCAACCGGCATCTGCACGAATGAGCCGAACTTAAGGTTAAATTCACTTGCGAAGGGTGAGAATTTAGGAAGATGGTCGCCCGCGTCGCGCGAAAGGATTATATTTGCCGGAAATTTACCTTCTGATAATCTTTTTTTGTTAAGAAAGGATTCATTTAAAACTTTGTGCGATTTCTGAGTGAACTCATTTAAAAGCAATGCTGCTTCTTTCACCGAAGGTGAATTCTCATATCCGGGCATCGGCGCTGACTGCGCCACAAAATTTTCGAAACTTTCTTTAGCAACTCCAAATGAGCCTTCTCGGCCATAGGCCGGATCGGTATTAGTTATCCAGCCGGATAATTTCGAACGAACACCCCTGATCACCAATACTCCCCGGTGGCCGATGGTATTTTTAAACTCAAAGGTAGCGCTGGAAAGTGTGACTTTAGAATTTATCTCCTTGGCAAGGGCTGTGGCTTCTTCAGTGGTAAGATTCCTTCCCACGCGACGGTCTTTGATACTCCTTCCGTCATCCGCTACAGTGGCAAAATTTACTCTTAACGCTACATCGCCGTCATTAACCGCTAACCCTTCAGCAAAAGATTCAAGGGGCCCGCGCCCGGTATAATATTTATGCGCGTCGTATCCCAATAAACTTATTACCGCAATATCCGATTCAGGGGCAATACCTTTTGCAACCGGATACACAAGCCCGGTTTTCCCCCTCTGCGCAAGCCTGTCCATATTAACGGTTACAGCTGCCTCAAGCGGAGTCTTATTGCCTAATTCTTTGACTGGTAAGTCTGCGAGCCCGTCTAAAACTATATACAGTATCTTTTTCATATTTTATTAGTTAGGGACGTTTCTTAACTTAGCTATAAGGTGTCCCCTACGCGGGGACAGTTTATATTCAGCTTGGGACCTGTCCCTATTTAAATTAACATTTGGAAAAACCGCAGGCCTGGCATTTAACGCATCCTTCTTCGTGGCGAAGCGCGCCGCCGCAATCAGGGCAAACCCCTACGATATCCCCCTTATTAGTAAAATCTACAGCGGCATGCCCATCTTCGTTAGAATGTTTCATTGCAACGTTTGCCGCTGTTTCAACAGCAATTTTAACTGCCTGGCTATTGACTAATCTTTTCTCCACTACGCGCGCAATGGCATCGGCGCAGGAAAATATGCGCTGCCCCTTTTCCCATGAAGGTGAAGGGCAACGGATATTGCGTAACTGCTCAATAATTGATTTTACCTCAATACCCGAACGGAACCCCAAAGAAACCAGCCTGCCTATTGCCTCAAGCTGCGATGCGGCGCACCCGCCTGCTTTACCCATCTGGGTAAAAAGTTCAAAAGGCAAACCTTTTTCATCCACATTAATAGTAATATAAAGGTTCCCGCAGCCGGTAGCAACTTTTGTGGTTGTGCCTATAATTACCTCGGGGCGGGGGCGCGGGGCAATCTCTTTCTTAAAATCTGCTGTGGTTATCTGATCCGGCTTTTCCTTTGTAGTTCCAACATTCAAAACCTGCTCTTCGCGGCTCTTATCGCGGTAGATAGTAATACCCTTGCAATTTAATTCAAATGCCAATAGGTATGACTTTCTCACCTCTTCCATAGTTGCTTCATGTGGAAAGTTTATGGTCTTAGAGGTTGCATTATGCACGAACTTTTGGAACGCTGCCTGCATGCGCACATGCCATTCTGGCGAGATATCATGGGAAGTGACAAATATTCTTTTAACATCCTCCGGTATTCCCTCGAGATCCTGTATTGAAGCATTCTCTGCTATTTTCTCCATAAGGTCGCGGCTGTAAAATCCGCGCTCCCTGGCTACCTCTTCAAATAACGGCTCGACCTCAACTAACTTGTCATTATCCATTACATTCCTATAATACGATAAGGCGAATAACGGCTCAATGCCTGAAGAACAGGGCCCGGCGATTATGCTTATTGTCCCGGTAGGCGCGATCGTCGTAAGAGTAGCGTTGCGCATTTTTGTAGAACCGTTTTTCCTGTCATAGATACTGCCTTTGAATGCCGGAAATGAGCCTTTTGTTTTTCCTATCTCCAGCGATTTCTTTGTCGCCTCATCCAGGATAAATGACATTATCTTTTCAGCGAGCGCTACTGCCTCATCGCTATTATAAGGTATGTTTAAACGTATGAGTAAACTTGCCCATCCCATTACGCCTAAGCCTATTTTTCTCGTCAGTTTAGTGGCTTTTTCAATCTGCGGAAGGGGGAACTTGTTAACGTCGATTAAATTATCCAGGAAATGCACCGCCAGATGCGTTACCTCCCTTAATTTATCCCAGTCAATCTCATTCCTGTTTCCCGTTTTTTTACACATGCGGTCAAGATTTATAGAACCCAAGTCACAGCTTTCATAAGGCAGGAGAATTTGTTCTCCGCAAGGATTTGTGGATTCATACCTTCCCAGTTTTGGCGTAGGATTAAATTCATTCATGCGGTCAATAAAAATTACTCCCGGCTCACCGTTTTTGTGCGCCTGTTTGACAATTAAGTCAAATACCTCCCTGGTATTAAGGCGCTTTACAACTTGATGCGTGCGCGGGTCAACTAAATCATAATCCTCCTGCTTTTCTAATTTCTGCATAAACTCATCGGTAATGGCTACAGAAATATTAAAATTGGTAATGTGTTTATCATTTTCTTTGCAGGTGATAAATTCAAGGATATCCGGATGGTCCACCCGCAAAATCCCCATATTTGCCCCGCGCCTTGATCCGCCTTGTTTTACCGCCTCGGTTGCCGCATCATAAACCTTCATAAAAGAAACCGGGCCGGAGGCAATGCCGCCGGTGGTTCTTACCACAGAATTTTTTGGCCGCAGGCGCGAGAAATTGAATCCAGTTCCTCCTCCACTTTTGTGGATCATGGCCGTAGCTTTGAGGCTTTCAAAAATAGATTCCATTGAGTCTTCAATGGGTAAAACAAAACAAGCGCTCAACTGCGCTAATTCTTTGCCCGCATTCATTAATGCCGGCGAATTCGGCATAAATTCCAAGGAAGCCATAATGCGGTTAAAGGCCTCTTCTAAATTTGAGATCTCTTTATCTGTTTTTCCATACAATTTATCTGCCTGCGCAATAGCGGCAGCCACGCGATGGAATAATTCCTCAGGCGTTTCAATGACTTTACCCGATTCGTCCTTAAGAAGGTACCTGCGCTCCAATACCTTTAAGGCATTACCAGAAAGTTTTAATTCCATATGCGCGCTCCCCATAAAGTTTAAATGTTTTTATCTGAATAGCGTTTTGCAGTATAACAAAAGATACATTGTTTGTCAAGTGAGAAAATACTATATATGGTATATTTATTCAATTGATATACTATAAATTGTGGCAAAAACAGTTTTTAAGCCGACGGGGGATTACAATGGCCTACAGGATTCTCTAATTACCAATTCTGTGGGCAGAAGGGCCTTTTTTATTTTTGTATCCTTGTCCTTAATCATAAGGCGGTTTAATTCCTTAACGCTCTCCTCAGCCATTTTTATTAAGGGCTGCCTTACGGTAGTCAGTGCCACCGGCGCATCTAAGCCGGAAGGGTTATCGTCAAAACCTATTATGGATAAATCCTTAGGGATTTCCTTACCCAATTCCCTTGCTACGGTCATTACTTCAAGCGCCATCGAATCAGAAGCCACAAACACAGCGGTTGCAGGCTCAAAGGCCTTTATCATATTTTCCGCAGCAATGCGCGCCTGGCCCCGCGAGTAATCTGTTTTAAATACGTATTCCTCGCCTAAGGGTATATTATTTTTTTTCAAGGCGTGCTTATAACCTTCCAGGCGCTTTGCCGCTGCCTGAGTGGCCAAATCCCCTGCGATATGCGCTATTTTTTTATGGCCTAAACCAACCAGATAATTAACTGCTGTTTGCGCGCCACCGGAATTATCAATAGCGATGCAAGATACATCCAGATCCTCTACATAATTATTTATCACAACGCAAGGTACATTTTGAGCTAATGCGTCTTCAAGCTGGTGCCTGTTTCCGATTATATCCGCAAAGATTACCCCGCCCACCCCTTTCAAATTGAGGCGCGTGCGCGTATCGGTAAGGTGTAGCAACAAATCAAGTTTTAAAACACTACAAAGCGTGCCGATCCCGCGTATTAATTCGAGCGCGTAAAAAGAATAGAATACGCCTTCATAACGCGGTATGACAAGCGCTATGACATTGCTTTTTCCCGTTGCCAGCCTCTGCGCAAAGACTGAAGGCTGGAATTTAAGCTCTTTAATGGCATCGAGGACCTTGACGCGATGCTTATTCTTAACGGTCGCAAACTTATTAATTACCCGTGAAACAGTAGTTATGGATACACCGGCAAGGCGGGCAACATCTTCAATAGAGACAGCCTTTTTGGAGGAAGGTTTCTTGGTGCGTGTCATTTATGGAAAACAACCATCGGGCATGCTCGTGGTACCTTTATTAACCCCACCGACAGGAATAGCATGCCCATTTAGTGACATCCCGCCGAGCAGCTTTTCCTTTGCCTTCATCCTTCGTACATACGCGTGGCCTTCTGCGAAGGCGGGAATGAAGACGGTTAATCTATCTAACCGTATCCCCGACTTCAATGGGTTCGGTTTCTTTCTTTATGTCGCAGGCGGAAATACCCTGGCGTGTCTGAATTACCGTAATATTTGCGACTCTATTTTCCCCATGGAACACCTGGAAGGAATCTCCTACCTTAACTTCCTGGTTTTCGCCTAAATCTATAATCACAAAGTTATTCTCTCTATTTAAAGCCATGATTTTCCCTTCAAGCCCGGCTGAAAAATCCTGGCCGGAAGCATCACTCGATGGCTTTATGACAATGGGCGGCAATACTACAGATTCTTTTGGCGGCATCTCTGGTTTTACGCCGCTGCGTATGGCATCCAGCTGATTATTAAGGTTATTTGCCTGAATGAGTTTTTCTTTAAACATCGTCTCCAGCTCATTAATTCTACGCTGAAGCGCTAATCTTTCTTCGCTAAAATCCTGCAGTTTTCTATCCAGGTTTACTTTTCGGTTATTCAGGCTCTTTAACTG
This sequence comes from Omnitrophica bacterium GWA2_41_15, assembly GCA_919902445.1. Taxonomy (GTDB): domain Bacteria; phylum Omnitrophota; class Gorgyraeia; order Gygaellales; family Profunditerraquicolaceae; genus CAKKQZ01. The sequence continues at coordinate 11,241 of CAKKQZ010000056.1, forward strand.
CCGCATTAAAGTGGTATTCTCTCCCCTTATCTCTTTAAAGCTCTCCTGAATCTGCATTTTGTCATTCCTATCCCTTACTAATTCCTGCGCTAAACTATCCATTAATTTCTTATTGTACTCAAGCTGCCGCTTTAAATCTTCTGTTTCATGCCTTAGGTTATTTATATCAAGCTCCAACGCACCCTTATCCCTCTGCAGCTGTTCATTATTTATCTGCGTGGATTTTAATTCGCTGCGCATGTTACCCAATTGGATTTCAAGGTCGGTTTTTTGCTTTAAGATACCGGCCCAGTAGGCATCGGTTCCCGCGGGTAATTCCTGTGAAACACTTGCAGGGGCAGGCTTTTCCTCCTGCGATTGTAATTTTTTTATGAGTTCTTCTTTTACCTTATTTGCTAATTCATATTTACGCTGCAAATCATCCCTGTCCCGGCTAATATCTTCCAGTTGTTTATCTAATGAAGCGATTTTATTTTCGTAACCGCGGATATTATCCTGAAATTTACTTAGTTGGCCGCTAAGCCCAGCGTTCTCTTTCTTTAAATCATCTCTCTCGCGCGCGAGTGACTGTTTTGAGTTTACTGCGCCCATATATAAAACCACGAATGCCAACGCTAATCCGGCAAGGCCGATTATAATAAATTTTGTCCTCTGTTCCATACCCCTCCCTCCTAGCACAATTGGGCAAAGGTTCTTTGCATTACAAGGCTGGCCGCGCCCAACGCCACCGCATTCTCCCTTAATTGAGAATACACAATTTTTAAATCCTCTGTTGCCTCCCTAAAAGCCCATTCCTTGACTGCTGAGCTTACCTTGTTTAAAAAATTTTCCCCTGCTTCTTCAAGTCCCCCTCCTATGACAACGACTTCGGGGTTAAGAAAATTTACCAGGCAGGCAATTTTTATGCCCAGCCTTTTAGCCGCTTTCTCAAGCGCAAGGCTTGCCAGTTCATCGCCTGCGCGGCTTGCGATAAAGACGCTTCTTAAATCCACATTATCCATGTTGCTTGAAGTGAGCTTAAAAAACTTTAGCGCCTTATCCTTATTCTCTGAAAGCAGCGATTTTAAATCGTCAACAATGCCTAAATCCATCTCCCATCGTTTTATAAAACAGCTGTTGCCGAGCGCGCAAGCGAATTGGTCCTCTTCCTTGTAATTATAGATGGAGACTTCTCCGGCATACCCCTGGGAACCGCGGTAAACTTCTCCGTTAATCATTATGCCGCATCCTACGCCTGAAAACATATAGATGACATTCTTAAGGCCATGCCCTAAATCAAGCCAATGCTCTCCGAAACAGGCGCTTGTGGCATCGTTTTCTATTAAAACGGGAAGATTGAATTCCTTTTCCATCAAATCTTTCAGGGGGATATCTACGGAGGCATAGGTATAATAGTGGCCCATTTTCTGGGGCCAGTGAATAGAACCGGTCTGTTTATTGATAAGCCCGGCAATGCCCATTCCGATACCTCTTATATTGGAAGCGTGCTCTTTTGAACGGCGCAGGATTTCGCGTACAATCTCCAATAAACATTCTGAGATTTCCTTGACCGATTGCCTAGGCCTGGCGATCTGGGTTTTGGTGACGATATTGCCTTTTAAATCCACCAACAGGCCCACCATATTCATAAGGTTAAGGCCCACACCGATAACAAAACCTGCCTGGGAATTTAAATCCAATAATACTGGCCTTCTTCCCCCTTCGGAAGTATCCAGTTCTTTTTCGTAAACGAGGTTGCGCTTTATAAACTCGTCAACATAATTAGAGATAGTGACGACATTTATCCCCATCTCTTTGGAGATATCCGGACGGCTTATGGGGCCGCGCCTTCTTAATATCTCAAGGATATCAATATTGCGCTTTTCTTTTTCGCTGAGTCCTTCTTTTTGGAAGTCTATTGTTCGCATAGGGATTTATAAAAACTTTATGAATTTATTTATACTACTAAAGGCACTATAAGTCAAGGTATTTTAAGTAAGGACATAAGTTATGGAGAATTATTTAGAAAAAACGGCCGACATAACTTATTTGTCCGAACTCATCCTTGACACGTAAGGTTCAAGTCTAAATTCAATCGTATTCGTGTCAAGGGTTAAGAAGATTGGAAAATTTTAGGAAAACTCCAGTTAATAAGTAATGATAAGGATAGGGAGCTTTGCAAGATTAATTTACATCCACGATTGTCATGCTGCGGTCAACAACTCCAGAGGGGGAAACTACAACCAGGCCTATTATTTTTGTGCCCTTATCCGCGTATGTTGTATCAAATGCAGGCTGGGCCGCAGGAAGGGGCTGTTTTGCGCCAAGGTCTCCTGACCATAGATATTGTAGCTGTATCTCCATACAACCACTGGCGGCTGTATAAACCGTTGAGGTAATATTGACTGCTTCTTCTTTATTGGATTTATAAGGAGCGGCGCTTAAGTTTATTTTCGCCATATCAAATTCTTTATTCTCTTCTTTTAAGCTTAAGTCTAGAAAAACCCTTAAATTATATTCCAGGGGCTTTGCTTCTTCTATCTCCTTTAGCCTTTCCTTAGCCATAGCGGTTGTTTGCGCAAAGTCCGCTCCTGCTTTTAAAAGGAGCTTATTGTAATATTCCTTTGCTTTTACAAAATCATTTTCCCACTGTGAAATCAGCCCTAATTGATAAAAGCTGGATAAGACCTGCGGAGAGATACTCTCTTTTTGCGCAAGGGCCTCAAATATCGGCCTTGCATTTTTAATATCCCTTAATATATAGGTATAGATAACTGCGGCTTTGAAATTCGCTTCATCCGCATATTGAGTGCCGGGATAGCGCTTTAGCAGCGAAAGAAACGCCTCCTTTGCCCTGGGGTACTCTTGGGATTTCTCTAAGTTAAATGCGCGCAAATACATTAGCCCCTCATCAAAAACATCCCTTCCTACGAATTCCTCTATCCTCTTGAATAACTTTTCGGCGTAAGCCGGGTCCTTAAACCCCTGGTCCTTATAGGAAAAATCTTTTGCCATCTCCTTTAAAACAGGTAATAATTTTTCTTTGCCTCCTGACTTAGCAATCCTGTCAACATAAACGTCATAAAGCGTTTCTGATAATTCCAGGTTTCCTTCTTTATAAAAACCTAAAGCGCGCCCAGCAAGGGCTTCATCTTTTATGTCAGAGGAGATTATTTTATCCACGTAAATTTTATACAACTCTTTTGCTTTGCCTTTTTCTCCGTACGAATAAAGCTTATCCGCTGCCTCTTTTATCGATTTTGCGTCATTTGCAGCCTTTGAATATTCCAAGACAGAATTCATCAGGCCCTGCAGCGCAGCTTCAGAAAAACTATCCTGCTCATTTTTATGAAACTCCCAGAGGAGCAGCCGGCTGTAAATATTCAGTGGCTCATCCGGCCTTGTTGCATCTATTGCTTTTTGCGCAAGAAGCTCAAGCTCCTCCCGATAGCCATTCCCTTTTGAGAAATATTCATCCCAGAGCTGTTTTTCTTCCAGGCCCTTTAACTGGCTGTAACGCGTAAGGGCGATATAGTAATTTACAAACGGCCCGGCTATATCCTTTTTTGCGCTTAGTGAATTTAAAAAATCTATAAAATCAGGATATTTATCATCCTTAAAATACATCTCTTTTAACCCCTCCAGCGGCCCATAAAGCTCTGCGCTTGTTTTTGCCTCTATAATCTGCCTGCTTAAGCCCACCAATTTATTCTCATCCTGCGCAAAGAGGCCGGATGATACGGCAAATATAAAAATCAAGGAAATTTTCAGCGCCCTCATTTTTTCACCTTCTTTTTTGTATTGTTTAAGGTTGGTTTTTTCCAGAATTCTCTTAAAACATAATATGCCTTGCGCGGCGTGCGCTTATTAAGCCCGTTTTCCAGTTCCCCGGATAAAGACACGATCCCGAACCACTCCTCATTCATATTTTTATTGCCTTCCGCCTTTATATCAAAGTAATAGCTCCCGTTAGACCATCCTGCCCCCGTATCATGGGCCTTCCAGCTGTCGGGGTTATTCTCATCGTGCTTCCACCATTCATCCGTCCATTCGAATATTGTACCCCCTAAACAGTTACCCGCCCCTGCCGAGCTATTAGCTAAATTCTCGTAAATCTGCCGCCACTGTGATTCCAGGAAAAATGCCTGCATATTCTGGTCCTCTTTTTTTAAATAGGCGTCGTATGCGTCCGCGCCGAATTCCGCCAGCACAACAGGCCTGTCAAAGGAAGCCTTGAGCGAATTAAAAAGATTACCGAATGTCCTGCCTCTATATATTATGCAGGCGATTAAATCTATGTCCGGGGCATAATCTCTGGCAAAATCCAGCCCCACCACTTCGCCGTTACCTAAGGCAACCGGGTGGCTGGGGTCAATCTGGTGTATCTGTTTTGACAATTCGTTAACAAAGGAATAATAAATCCTGGCGCGTATGGCCTTCTGTTTCTGCGGGTCCTGCTCTTTATCCACTTCTTCGCTGGGCCAGATGTTTACATCGCGTAAACAGGAATAATTATTTTCATTACCTAAACTCCAGAAGAGTATGCCGGGCTCATCCTTGTAAAGCCTGACCATCTCAGAAACTTCTTTTTTTATCTTGTCCTGAAAAAACCTGTCTCCGTAAAAGGGGCAGGGATACTCCCAAAATCCGAGCCAGTGGCCCATAATAACCCGTATGCCGTAAAGCTCATATAAATCTTTCAATACCTTTTTTACCGCCTCAGGGTTCTCTCCCGGCTGATAAATCCTTACCGTGTTGAGCCCCATCTCCTTCATCAATTTTCCATCGGCAATCCAGGGCTTATTGGGGTCAGACCACCAGTCATATTCGTGATTCTGCCCGATAGGTATAGGGTTGTAGCAGGCGCCTTTTACGATGTAAGGTTTTTTATCCACGATGAGTTGATAATGGCCGTTTTTTAGTTTTTTAACATAGGTTTTATGCGCCGGAATACGCCCGGCCCCCAACAGAAAAACTACAACCAAAAAAATAGGGACGTTTCTTAAAACGAATATAAAGTGTCCCCGTAAGGGGGACACTTTATATTTAAGCTGAGAAACGTCCCTAAGTTTATTCGTACTTGATTTCATCCAGGTAAAACGTTGCGCCTTCGGGGTTATTGTCGATATTTGTCGACCAGGCAAAACCTCCGATGATATAAGACATGTCTTTGCCTTTTAAGTCAATGGTGTATTGCTTCCATTCCTTATTCAGGATAACAGGCCCTATCGTGGCGCTGTCTGAGTCGGAATATTCACCCATTAGGCCGCCGACCTTAAGCTCTTCGATGCGCTCACCGCCATTTGCGCCGCGCGCCCAGAAGGTAAGTTTTGTTGCCTTGGAAAGGTCATAGCCTCCGTCAACACCACCCCAGTTGTTAGAGGGATTCTGCCAGAATATACCTGCCCAACGCGCGCCCTGTGCTGCTTTGCCGTTGTAGGCTATCTTAATACAACTATCCCCGAGGTAGGGATCCTCTTTTGATGAACCGTCATATTTTATGTCACCATAATCACCCATCCAACCGGAAGGTATAAAATGGTTCTTAGGTGAAGTGCGGTCAGAATAAACATAGAATGGCATCCCCTCCAGTTTTTTCCCCTCTTGCTTCATCGCAGGGTCTGCTTCAAATTTTATATCGTCAATGTAGAATGTAGCTCCATCAGGATTTAAATCCGAGGTTGTAACCCAGCCAAACCCAGCGCTGATATAGGATAGGTCTTTTCCGGCAAGATTAATTGTGTATTGTTTCCAGATATCGGTGAGCTCGATGGGCTCGGTTTCTACTTCTGTAGAGTCCTGATAGGTTGCCTTAGGCTCAATTCCGATACCACCTACTTTAAATTTTTGAATCACTTCACCACCCTTTACGCCGCGCGCCCATAGCGTGAGCTTAGTCATCCCCGTAAGGTCAAAACCGCCTTTTTTACTTCCCCAGTTATTAGCGGGATTCTGCCAATAAACACCTGCCCAGCCTTTTTGCTGGGATTTCTTGGCGCTGTAGCTGAATTGCATGCTGGTAGCCCCTGAATGAGGATTATCCATTGCCTGGTCATTCAGCTTGATATCTCCGTAATCACCCATCCAACCGGAAGGAATATAGTGATTATCCCGCGCATTCTTATCGCTATAAACCACAAATTCCTTCGCTGCGGCAGCCGGCTGTTCTTTTGTTCCAGCGCTTGTTTGGTCTTGCGCAAAAGCAGGAGTAATAAATAAAAACGCAGCAAACATTAAAACTAAAAATTTTCTCATACCCGCCTCCTCTTGTTTAAGTTCTAGGTTATTGGTGTTCAGTTTTTATTTGTTATTAAACTGCCTCCTTTCCCCTCCTATTTTATTAGGGACGTTTCTTAACTTAGCTATAAGGTGTCCCCTTAATGGGGACAGTTTATATTCAGCTTGAGACCTGTCCCTACTATTAATAATTTATCGCCATAGTTTCTTATACATGAAATATGTTTTGCGTAATCTCCTTAAAAACGGGCTGAATTTTCCATCGCCTTGACCAGACACTCCAAGCCACTCTTCATGCATGTATCCATCGGGAAAAGGCCCGGCCCATAAACCTTTTGTGTCGTGTGCCCGCGGCTCGTATGCCTTCCACCATTCATCAATCCACTCAAATACAACACCGCCTATGGAGTTTCCCTGCCCTGCTGAAAATGCCATATTGTTTTCGATGTCCTCCCATGAACCACGGTGATAATCCGCCTGAAGTTCCTCTGCTTCATCAACAGTTTTTCCTTCTGAATAAGCGGGGCAGCCGAATTCTGTAATAAATACCGGCCTATCCGCTTCTTCCCTAACCTGTTTCCACAAGAAACCAAAACCATAGTTTCCCCGATAAGCATTAGTGCCAAATATATCTATATCAGGCGCATCTTTGCCGAATTTATCGAGATATAATACATCCCCGCTGCATATTGCAACCGGATGCTCCTGGTCAATGGCCTTTATCTGTTTTGCAACTTCATTGGCAAATCTAAAGAAAACATCCGGCTCGGTATTAGCGTTACAGGCATAGCCGTAAATATTTTCATTCCCTAAAAGCCAGAATAATATATAGGGCTCATCTTTAAATTCCTGGACCATACTTAAAACCGACTCCATCATATTCTTTTTATGCTCTTCATTATTATAGTCTGTCCCCGGATTCCAGGGCGCTCCAGAACCAAGCGCGTATTTGCCGAGAAAATCACCCATGATTACCCTGATGCCGTAAGCATCATACATTTCTTGCAAGAGTTCCTTGTTTACTTTGTAGGGATGGTGATAAAGCCGTATGGTGTTTACCCCCATATCGTGCATCAGTTTAAAATCTCCGGCATCCGGCTCATCCTTATCCTGTATATTATTATTGTTTTTATCTACGAAAGAATCGTAAGGGCCGTCGATTTTACCGTTAGCATTGAAATCATCCTCCATCCAATTGGTCATTGTGCCTTCATCCGGAGATTGGCCGACTTTGCTAGGGGCATAAGTTATCCCGCGGATTACATAGGGCTTGTTATCAACAAGCAGGCGCCAATCCCCTGTTTCATACTGGATAAGATGCGCCTTGCCTTTACCGCGCCTTTTTTTGATGCTTAAGTAATCAGCGGAGGCTTTGGGCTTTAATTTATCAAGCATCCCTGCCTTAACAAACTTTCCGGGCCTTGTTATTGCTGTGTCATTAGAAACATCGTTATCAAAACCATTGATTATTTTTATATCCGCGCCTTCTAATCTGTATCCTATTTGCGGGTTGCGGCGCAAAAGGAAATTTATTTTCGCAATCGCTGCCTGCCCGACATACCAGGGGGTATGCCAATAAGTCCATCCGTAACTGGCCGGATAATGCACCACAATAGCATAATAACATTTTAATGCCTGTTTTATAAGGCCTGATTTTTCCAGGATAAACCCCGTATAGAATAATTTTACCCCCTGCGGCTCGGTTGAAGTGGCCCATTTTAAAAAAGCCGCCTCTAAATCCGGGGAATGCACAAAATCCCATTGCGAACCCTCAAGCCGTTTTGCTTCCCGCGCTTTTTTAAACTCCGGGTCCCATCTTACTGAAGTGGTATTAGGATAAACCCCCTCCCCGGCTGCGGCGATCAAGCCCTCCTGGTCCTTGACAATATACTTATAATCCTTTGTCCCGGTATCCTGGAATTCCCCGTATTTCTCGTAATTTACAATTTCTTCTTTGCCGGGATCGTATAAAGCTATTTTTGTAGGAAGCTGGCTGGCCCTTGCCTCAGCTGCCTTCTTAATGCCTGTCCCCGGGCAGGGCGCAGGAAGCGGTTCTTCCGGATTCAATTTTATTATACTCTCCCTTGAAGCTTTGGCAACCGACCAAAACCAGCCGCGCGGGTCCCAGGCCTGCGCAAAACAGTATTTTTCCAAAACTACCTTAAATGCCTTTATAGCCTCTTCGGTTTTCCCCTGATCGCGGTAACACTCTCCCTGTATAAAATAGGCTGTGCCTACGTCATTTAATGCCTGCACGGATTCAATATCGGGGCGGTTTTTGGAGAGGGATTTTATGGATGCCTGCTCTTTGCCTGCCTGATCTTTATAGAAATCTATTGCCTGCTGGGTAAATTTTAAGGTTAACGCATAATGCTCTTCATCCTTTACTCCATGCGCCCCCCATGCCTTGACGATAAGTTCCCCGGAAGAAGGCTGTTCGCATATTGCATATCGCATATTGCATATCGCAAAAAATATTCCTAAAATAATTAATGCGCGCTTCATTTTATAACCCTCATCCTACGACTGCTCCTTGCGTAACGCCTTTAACTATATATTTCTGCATCAACAGATACACTATAATAATAGGTATGGCGGTTATGGTCAGGCCGGCCATTAAAAGCGGGTAATTCGTGACGAACTCACCCTGAAAGGTTGTTAAAGCAACCTGCAGCGGCATAAGCGGACGGCTGTCGAAAATAATCAATGCCAAGATATATTCATTCCAGACATTAAGCGCATTAAACACAACCACAACAGCCAGGACCGGCTTAGAGAGCGGCAAGGCCACGTGCCACCACAGGCCGATTTTTGAACATCCGTCTATGCGGGCAGCGTCCTCCAGTTCCTTGGGCATCTTGTCAAAGAAAGTTTTGAGCAAAAAGATGCTTGTGGAAAGGCCGACGTTTATCATGCATAAAATGTAGCCGAATGATGTATTCCTCAGATGCAGCTTGTTTAACAAAACATAAAGGGCGACGAAGCTTCCCGGTATAGGAATCATCATCGCCGCCATAAACATAAAAAACATAATATTCCTTCCGGGAAAACGAAAACGCGAAAACGCATACGCGGCCATTGAAGAAATAATGATTATACCGATTACTACTGCAACCGTATAAAAAATGCTGTTTAAGAAATACCTGCCAAAACCCCCCTCCATCCAGGCGCGATAATAATTTTCAAAATGAAAGGCCTTTGGGAGTAAGGATGTATCCTTGAAAATTACATCCTGGCTCTTTAAGCTGGATGAAACCATCCAGATTAAAGGAAATAAGCAGGTAGTAGCAACGCTTAAAAGAAAGAGATGGATCAATAAATTGATGCTGGCTTTTTTCGTCTTGTAATAAGCACCTGTCTTCATGGGGCACCCTTTAGGGACACCCTTGGAATCAATCGGAAGGGTGTCCCTAGGATAACGTTAAACTCGCGACTTTTTAGAAAATCTGTACTGTATAAAAGATATTGCCATTAAAATAACGCCGAAACTTATACCCTGCGCGCAGGCATAGCCAAACCTGGATGAACCGCGCATTGACGCAAGTATCCTTAAAGCTGGTACCTGCGTGTGATAGGCCGGGCCTCCGCCTGTCATGGCGATAATCAAAACAAATGCCTGCATTGTGCCTAAAACTGTTAAGATAGCAACCAGCACCGCGACCGGAATCATCAGCGGTATGGTAATTTTTCTAAATGACACCCAGGCATTCGCGCCGTCAACGCGCGCTGCCTCGTAAAGTTCACGCGGAATAGTCTGTAACCCCGCCAAAAATATCAGGAACCCCCAGCCAAAACCCTTCCAGCAATGCACAATAGCAACAGCTGTCAGCGCGGTTTGCGGTTCGGATAACCAACTTCTTGCCAGATGTGATAAGCCAAGATGCGCCAACCAGCTGTTTAATAACCCGTAATTGCCGTCTAAAATCCACTGCCAGACCAAACCCACTACAACCTCTGACAAAACCGGAGGGATAAAAAATATCACGCGGTAAAGATTCTTTCCCCGTATCTCCCGGTCGCAGGCCCAGGCAAGCAGGAATGCGAGGGCATTTTGAAATGTTAATGCGATTAATGTGATATACCCGGCATTCCCCATTGACTGCCACCAGATTTTGTCAAAGAGAATTTCTTTAAAGTTGTCCAATCCGACAAAAATCTTTGTGGGAAGTATGCCGTCCCAATCATATAAACCTAACTGAAAAACCCAGATAAAAGGAATGATATAAAATACCGCGAATATTAATACCGCCGGCAAGACAAATACATAATTTTCTAATGTAGATTTAATCTTCATTCGTCAATCTAATTCTTCAAATTTCTCTATTTTTATAATAACCGGCCTAACGGACTAAGCGCTTTTTAGCTAATTCCCGTTCCTTAATTCTCTGCACTTCTAAAGCCACTTGTTCCGGGGTTTTCTCTCCGATAATTATCGACTGTATGCCTTTATCAAATGCCTCGATAACAACAGAAAACTCAGAAAGGCCCCATACATTAGGATGTGTCGCATTTTCCATGCTATCGGCAAACTGCGCCAAAATATCGGGAATCTTGCTTGTGGCATTCTTGTTCGCAGGCAGGTTATTTGTGGACTGGGCAAGATAAGCCTGCTGGTCAGCGCCGGTAAGCCACTGTAAAAATTTCACTGCCTCTTCTTTATTTTTGGAGCGCTCATTCACCATAAAAGATGAACCCGCGCCTCCCCAGATAGCCATAGGGAATTTCTCTGATGCCGCCGGAGGAAGCATTGCGCCATAATCTAATTTAGGATTCATTCCCTTGTAAACATTTACGCACCATGAACCGTTAAAGGCAAACACCGCTTTATCATTGGCAAAGAGCTGTTCCGCGGTTTTATTAATCATAGTCACCACGCCGTTTGCCAGCACTCCTGATTCCTGCATCTGTTTAAAAAAAGTAAGGACCTTAATCCAATCAGTGTCGGTATAAGGGACTTCCCCTTTGATTGTTGCTAAAACCTTATCTTTACCCATAATATTAAAGGCATAGTTATTGGCAAAACAATCTATCATCCATACCTCTGCCCATCCTGAAACCAACCCCTGCATACCTGATTGCTTTCCGCCAGAGGCGGACCCGCCACGATTTGCGGCGGAAATCTTCTTGCCTATATCAAGCAGCTCCTCAAATGTTACGGGAGGCTTTCTGGGATTTAGCCCCAACTGCCGGAATAAATTTTTATTATAAAGCATCTGGATAGTCATAATATCTATCGGCGCGCCGTAGGTCCCGGGTTTCACACCGTAGCTATTGCCTTCGTTAAATTCATTTACAGCAAGGGCCTTGCCGAAAAAACTACTCTTCCATTCAGCGTTGTTTGCTTCCATATAAGGCGTCAAATTAAAGATGTGGCCGGCTTTTATAAAAGAGGCAAAATCTCTTTTTTCTCCTAAGATTCCGAAAATATCAGGGAGGTTTTCACCCTGCGCAGCTGCGCGCACCTTCTGAGAATATGCGTCGGAAGGGGCATAAAGCTCAAAGTTCACCTTAACCCCGGCCTTAGCCTCATAGCGCTTGGCTAATTCCTGAAATGCCGGCTCCCTGTCCGTCATCCAGTGCCAAATAGTAATTACCTGCTTTCCTGTTTCCTGTTTAGGTGCACAACCTGCAAACAGAGCAAAACCGATTAATAAAGTACTGATAGCGATACGTAGTTTAAACATTTTTCTCCTCGACCGCCTGCTGTAACGCGGGCTTTTCCTACCTAAAGAAAGGCGTAATATTAAAATTTAACACAAGTTTAGATAGCAGTCAAGATTTTTGTTAGTTTTTAGTTTAAACCCTTAAAACACGCGACAGGCCCATTAAATCCGCCTTCTCAAGATTAACGCCTACCTTGTATTTATCCGGCTCTACCATTTTAGACCAAGCAACCTCTCCTCTGGTGTAAAGCGGCTCTGCGTTATCTGGTATCTGCAGCCATAGCTCTAAAGGTGTTTTTGGTTGAAGTTCCTGGTCGGCTGTAAAACCTACCCCTTTCGCGCTGACATCCTGTGATTGAGCTAATCCTTCCTTGTTGTTGTTTAAGTTTAAAAAATTCACCGGAAAATTTACTGCAAACCTCTCAAATATCCTGCGGTCTTCCATTGTTTCGCCCCCTTTTTCTTGTTTAGTGTCTTCTCTAATCCCGTCCCACCATTTCTCCCGTACCTGTTCGGGATAATATTTACGGATAAATTGATAAATCTGCTCTTTATCAAAATCCTTTATCCTGCTGAAATACACTCCG
>CAKKQZ010000057.1 GCA_919902445.1 Omnitrophica bacterium GWA2_41_15
TTTCCGAGCTTCAGTCGCAGGCGATCCTTGAAATGCAGCTGCAGCGTTTGACTGCTCTTGAGCGCGATAAAATTGACGCGGAGTACGCCGAGCTTTTAAAGAAAATCGAACTCTGCCGCGCGATTCTTGCGTCGGAGAAAAAAATCGACGGAATTATCAAAGAAGAGCTGGAGAATTTAAAGAAAAAATATGGCGATGAGAGGCGCACGGATATCGTGGGTGAGGCAGAAGAACTGGAAGTCGAAGATTTAATTGCCGAAGAGGATGTGGTGGTGACTTTAAGCCACGGCGGATACATCAAGCGTCTTCCGGTAAGCGCATATCGCAAGCAAAAGCGCGGTGGCACGGGGGCAACCGGCGCGGAGTTAAAAGAAGAAGACTTTAGTGAGCATCTTTTTGTTGCCTCTACCAAGGACTACCTTCTGATTTTTACTGACAAGGGCCAGGTGCACTGGCTAAAGGTTTATGAAATTCCCCAGGCTAGCCGCGTTTCCAAAGGAAAAGCGATTGTTAATCTGGCGCAGATGGAGCAGGTGGCTAAAATCAGCTCAACTATTCCGGTAAAAGATTTTTCCCCGGATAAATATTTGGTGATGGTGACTAAGCTCGGTCAAATTAAAAAAACCAAGCTGGAGGCTTACGGCAATCCGCGCAAGGGCGGGATTATCGGGATCGCTTTAGATAAGGATGATGCGTTGATCGGCGTAGAGATGACCGACGGAAAGCAGGAGCTGCTTATCGGGACCAGGCAGGGTAAAGCCGTAAGATTCTCCGAAGAGGATGTGCGCGATATGGGTAGAGCCGCGCATGGCGTGCGCGCGATATCCCTGGCTAAAAAAGATGAAGTTATTGATATGGTTGTGCCGCAAAAAGATTCAACTATACTTACGGTTACGTCCTTAGGTTTTGCCAAGCGCACCACAATTGACGAATACCGCCTGACCAGCCGTGGCGGCAAGGGAGTGATTAATATCAAGGTTACGGACAAAAACGGGGAGGCGGTAAATTTAAAGAGCGTCAGCGATAAGGATGAGCTTATGGTAATTACCCAAAATGGCATATTCTTGCGCTGCGCCATAAAGGATATTCGCGAGACCGGCCGCTCTGCCCAGGGCGTGCGCCTGATTAAGCTTCAGGATAAGGACAGGGTTTCCTGTGTTGCCCCGGTAATTGCAGAAGAGGAAGAATAAAATCAGTCCCCATCGTCTAGCCTGGTCTAGGACAAGAGCTTTTCAAGCTCTCGACACCG
>CAKKQZ010000058.1 GCA_919902445.1 Omnitrophica bacterium GWA2_41_15
CCTGCCTCAAGGTCAGGAAATATTAAAACGTTTGCCCTTCCGCCTATCGGGCTGTCAGGGCATTTTATTTTTGCCACCTCCGGTATTATGGCCGCATCAACCTGCAGTTCTCCGTCAACGAGTAAGCCCGGAGATATTTCTTTAAGTAAATTTAGCGCTTCGGATATCTTATCGATGGACTTAATTTTTGCTGAGCCGTGGGTAGAAAAACTCAAGAATGCAATCCGGGGATTCAATCCTAAAAGTTTTGATGCTAATTCTGCCGCGGATAAAGCAATACATGCGAGCTGGCTGGGGTTAGGGTCAGGAATAATCCCGCAGTCGGCAAAAACAAAATTACCCTCATCCCCATACGGACAATCAGGCACTGCCATAAGAAAAGCGCTCGAGGCGATAGTAATGCGCTCATCCACTCCTAAACACCGGATAGCAGCCCTTGCCATATCCGGCGTAGTATGGCTTGCCCCGGCAACCAAACCATCCACCTTTCCTTCGCGCGTCATCATAGCCGCGTAATAAAGCGTATCCTCAAATAATTTCTTTATCCTTTCTAAGCCTATATCCTTAGCTTTATGCATCTGGTAAAATTCTTCGATATACCTTTGCTTCTCCTTAAGGCAAACCTTATCCTCGGTAAGAAGTAAAACTTTTGCAATGCCTTCTTTTTCAATAATCTTGCACGCTTTTAACACCCGCTCATCTTCATATTCCGGCAGGACTATCGTCTTTAATCTGGACTTTGCCTGATTGCGTAATTTTGTGACGATATCCATATCCTACATCCCCTTGGATATTTTATCTATATCCACGTAATCCTTTATTAACCTTATCACCGTATTTATTTTTTCCGTATCGCGCGGCCTGATTTTTACCGTTAAATCATGGACAGAGGTAGCCACATCATAGGTATTTGACTTGGATAATAAAACCGGTATCTGCGCTTTGTTCAATAAATTCATAATCGGCTCTTCTGGAGTAATGCCCCCTGACAAAACAATACCTGCTACCTTAAGTTTTTTCGCATCTGAATTGCGCAAACACCCCAACGCGGCCATAATCATATCCTCCCTGTCACCCGGAGTAATTAGCAGGCTGTCGTCAACAATATATTTTACGGCAGCATGAGGCTCCATAGCGCCCACTATAACCTTTGACACAGAACGCTCTAAGAAGTCCTTACCGCAGATAACCTCAAAATCAGTTTCTTCTAGAATTTGCTCAAGGGTTGGACGGGCAAGCATAGGCTCGTAAGGAATAACCCCTAACACATCTACGCCTTTACGCTTAAGCCCTTTCCTAACCAGGCCACTGATCTTATCAAATTTATCAGGCATGACCTTATTAATAATCACACCCAAGAGCTTAACTCCCTCTTTCTCAAACAGTGCCTTATTTAATACGATTTCATCTATCGGCCTTCCGATTCCTCCGGAAGAAATAAGGATTACTTTAGAGCCGAGAAGTTTTGCCACCTGTGAATTAGAGTGGTCAAATACCGAACCGACTCCGGCGTGCCCCGTGCCCTCGATAATAACTAAATCATGTCCGCCGGCTACCCGTTTAAAGGCATCCCGTATCTGTCTGGTTATCGCTTTTTGGTTTGGTTTAAGGATATAACTTTCTGTGAAGCCCCTTTCAACAGCAACCGGGCTCATATCCTTTCTCTTGCATTTTATGCCGCAAATTTTTAGCGTTTCATCAATAAGGATAGTATCTTCATCGATCTTGGCCCCTTGCTCTTCTAAATACCTCTGGCCTACCGGCTTGATGAATCCGATACTCTTGAATGTTTTCTTAAAGTTGAAGATTAACCCTAACGCAACCGTAGTCTTACCGTCGTTTTGCGAGGTCGCGGCAATGAATATCTTTTTCATTTAAGGTGTTCTTCGATTTTACGCTTTAATTCTGCTTTACCCAGCGCTCCGACTAACTGCTCAACGGCCTCTCCTTTTTTAAAGAAGATAAGCGTTGGGATTGACATTATCCCGTATTGGGAAGGGATTTTGGGGTTTTCGTCAACATCGAGCTTTCCTATCTTTATTTTCTTTACGTATTCTTTGGCTAATTCCTCTAAAATAGGCGCTATCATTTTACATGGCCCGCACCAGGTTGCCCAGAAATCTACCAGAACAGGAAGTTCGGATTCCAAAACCTCTTTTTTGAAATCCGCATCGCTAAAATGTAATATACTCATATTATTCTCCTCAATTTACCCCTCCAGCTTGTCGGAAATTGAATCCCGGGCGAAACCGAGGGATTAAATTTAGTTGATAAAATAATGGTAGGTGAATTTATAAATTATCACAAAGAGGCGGGAATTGCAAGATATTTCAGGGTGTTATCTTCTTTAGTCCTTGAGAAAAATAACCTCCGGTGAGCGCATCTAAGGAAGCGGTGAGTTCTTGAAAGCGCAACTGTTTATCCGTCCTTTTCTTTCTATCTTCTATGGATAAATTATCTATCTCCATTTTTACCCGTATGCGCTCAAAATACAACTTTGTCACTTCATCCAATGTATTATTACGCAGCTCAACCATAAGACGCGAACGCACATCAATGCTTGTTTGATCGCCGTTCCAGATAAGCTCCCCCAAATTCCAGCTTAGGGTTACATCCCAGTCTATACTGTCGCGGCCGCGCCTTAATATGTCATCGTC
>CAKKQZ010000059.1 GCA_919902445.1 Omnitrophica bacterium GWA2_41_15
AGGCAAAGGTTTTGCAAATTATATGGCTGTCTTAGGCATGACCGAAACAGTGGCACTGTTCGTTATGGTCTTCACCCTTGTAGTCTTGGGAAAGTTTTAACCGTATATAAAGAGGGCGGTTAGTTCAGTTTCCGCCGGAGGCGGACCAGCCTACGGCTGGGGTTAGAACATAAGAATTTATTGGGCGGTTGGCGCAATTGGTTAGCGCGCCTGACTTACATTCAGGAGGCTTACAGGTTCAAGTCCTGTACCGCCCACCATTTAGTTATTAGTTTATAGGGTTTTCGTTTTTAGAAAAAAGATTATTGCAATTAATAGAATTATAGGTACAATAAAAACTCTGCCAACTAAGAGAACTCAAAATTATTTAGGGGCTGTGGCCTAGTCTGGTTTAGGGCGTCTCCCTGTCACGGAGAAGGTCGCGGGTCCGAATCCCGTCAGCCCCGCCAATCCTCTTGTATGGGGTGCCTCCCCATAATATTACTGTTTTTATTTATCCTCCGCAATGCCCAAAAAGCCGCTTATATTCCTGGCGTGGATATTTTTTCTGAAAGGCTTATGTTTCGGCTCGCCTTTATTAGAAACAGAGAATTTTAATTTATTCCTTGAAACCTATTTAAGGAATGACCTCATAACCTTCACAAATGTAACGGATCTGGATAGCGGTAATAAAGATGATGCCTCTACTTATTTGGGCATAGATTACCACTTGGGCCTTAAGGCCGTATCTAAAAATAAAGGGCCGACATTTTACCTGATGCTGGAGAGAAACGGGCCTTCGGATTTTAGCGCCCCTTTATTTGTGCGTCATAACCCGAAGACTCAAGGAGGCGTTAAGGGCCCGATGACTTCAGGCGGCACTGTTGGCGAGTATCGTAATGAAAAACTCCTTCCTCAAGCTGAAGAATTTTGGCTGGATACCCCCCTATTTGACAACCTCGGGTTAAAAATAGGCTTATATACTTATGAGGTAGGTACCGGCATTAGCTTAAATGGAAGCTTTGAAAATTACGGGCTCACCCTTTATAAAGAATCAGAAGATTTTATCTGGAGGCTCTATTATTGCCGGCCGGACATTGTCTATAAAAACCCCCTTGGCCCAAATGTGCCGCAAGATAAAGAGCAGGGCTTTGAGTATAATCATAATGCCAGCAATTTTTTTGCTACCGATGCGAAATTCAATATAAATAAAATTTGCCTTAACCCTTATATAGGAGCTTTATCAGATTATACTTCCTCGGGCAAAAGAGATAATATTTTTTCTGCGCCTATAAAACGGGATATCTTAGGCACGCTTGGTATGTCTTTAAGCCTAAGCCAGGATAAATTATCTTCGACCATAGAATTAGCGCATAATTTTGGCAAGGCAGAGAGCGCAAGTTCCGAACACAAGGATGTGTATCATACAGGTTATTTTGCATATTCAAAATTGGAGTACAAAATAAAAGAGCTTACCCCTTATATTCAATTCTTACTCTGTTCAGGGAACAAGGCCACCCCCGATATGGCCAAGGACCAGGATTCAACCTTAATCAGCGGTAAGAACCGGGCATTTAGTTATACCTCGCCTTTAAATAGGAATTTGGGGGATTCTATCAGCGGCGGAATCAATAGCGCTGCCAGGCCCGTTATAGCCATGGGAAGCGGCTATGGTTTAGATTACGGGGTACCGCGGCCCGGGACTTTTGCTTCAGCGGATTTTGATGATCTGGTTATGCCCTCTTTGGGGTTTAGCTGGGAGCTGGCTAAAGAGGTGCCTTTATGCTTAGATTTATATTACATAAGGTCCTTTACAAAGCCCGTCGGGACACTTGACGGCCAAGGAGAATACCTATCGCAGGAATTAGGTTATGAAATAGATTTATCTTTAGATTATAAATTTAATAAGAATCTCGTCGTTGGTTTTTTGGCTGGATATTTTCTACCAGGAAGATATTATAGAGAAAAGAGGGATGATACATCCGGAAGCTTATTCAGCCCTTTTGTCCGCGGGGACGGAAACGCCAATAGCGCTTATCAAATAGAAATGTCCGTAGAATTTCAATTTTAAAACTTTAAGTTTATCAGCGCTTATGTTATTATAATAGGCATCCCTTACTTCGTTCGGGATCAATTTTCCGGCATGTAGACGAGGGCAAATTGAGGAGGCAAAATGATTACTATTGATGATTTCAGGAAAATAGAGTTAAAAGTAGCTGAAATAAAAGAGGTTAGCGATCATCCCAACGCGGACAAACTTTATATAGTAACCGTTGACCTGGGGGATAAACTTAAGCAGCTTGTTGCCGGGATAAAAAATTCTTATTCAAAGGAAGAGCTGATAGGCAGGCAGGTGGTGGTTGTGGATAACCTGGAACCGGCAATGCTAAGGGGCGTTGAGAGCCAGGGGATGATCCTTGCTGCTTCCGATGAGGCAGGGGTTTTCATTGTAAGCCCACTAAAGAAGATGAAGTTAGGGAGTATAGTAAAGTAGCTACTGAGCCATCAATAAATGTTAAAACAGTTTGTTCCGGAAGGCTTTTGCCTAAAGTGCCGGGGTTGCTGCAGGTTTAAAGAGCCCGATTCAATCTGGTCTCCCACGCTTCTGCATGAAGAAATAAAACCTATCATTCCTTTTGCGAATTTATACAGTAAAAAAATCCGGCTTACGCCTTCTGCGGAAAAACTAAATAATTTTATTTGCCCGTTTTTAAATTCCGAAGGCAACCGATGCAATATTTATGCTAATCGCCCCTTTGAATGCCAACTTTACCCTTTTCTGATAAACAAGAAAGAGGATAAGGCCTTTCTGGCGCTGGATTTAAATTGCCCCTTTATAAAAGAGAATTCAGGTTCTTCTGTATTGAAGGAATATTCGCGAGAGTTAGCGCAATTGTTTAGCAGCCGGCAGTGCAAAAAGCTTTTTAAGGATAATCCCCAGGTTATTCAGGCATATCCAGAAGCTACAAACCTTGAGGAAATAATTATTTAGCCTATGGGACTTAAAAACCTCTCACTCAAGGATAAAAAACTATTCGATGAATTCTTAAAGCGCGAAGAACACGGGCTTTCGGTTTACGCTTTCGAGAATATTTATATCTGGAAAGGGCTTTTTGATATAAGCTGGGATATTATCGCTGATTGCCTGTGCGTATTTTTTAAGGATGATTTCGGAGTGTTTCTTTACCTTCCTCCTTTGGGCAATTGTCGCGCCGCGAAAACTGCGCAAGAAGCTTTCAAAATCATGGATACGTCTAATAAAAATAAAGAGGCCTCGCGCATAGAAAATCTAGAGGCATCGCACATCGAATCTTACAGGATTTTAGGCTATGATTGTGTGCAAAAATCGCATGACTATGTTTGCAAACGCAGCGACTTAGCAGCTTTAAGGGGAAATAAATTTAAATCCCAGCGCGCAAGCTTTAATTATTTTGTAAAACGATATGACTTTGAATATCTCACCTTTTCCCGGAGCTATGCGGATGAATGCCTTGAGTTATATGAGCGCTGGATGAAGATGCGTAAGGCCGCCAATCCCGACTACATTTATCAGGCGATGATGCTCGATAGCAGAAACTCTCTTAGGAATGCCCTCCGGCACTGCCGCGAATTAAATTTCAAGGGCGCGGTGGTTAAGGTTGACAGGAAAATAAAGGGCTTCACTATAGGGTATGAACTGCATAAGGATACATTCTGTATTCTCTATGAAATAACGGACCTATCCGTAAAAGGGCTGGCGCAGTTTATCTTCGCGAAATTCTGCAGCGAATTAAACCGTTATCAATATATAAACATCATGGATGATTCAGGCCTTGAGAACCTTAAGAAAACCAAACTTTCCTATCATCCGCTCAAGTTAGTGCCGGCATATATCGCAAAACGAAGAAATGGACAAAGATATTAATGAAGTAGAATTTACGATCTTTGACACTGAGACCACCGGCCTCGAGGCGCAGTGCGGAGACAGGATAGTTGAGATTGCCGGAATAAGATTTAAGGGGAAAGAACAGATTGCCTCATTTCAAACCTTAGTCAATCCTAACCGGCCCATATCCGAAGCGGCTTTCGCAGTGAATAAGATTTCGCAGGATATGCTAAAGTGCGCCCCCCGGATTGAGGAAGTAATGCCCGCGTTCCTTGAGTTTATAAGAAACAGCTGCCTGTGTTCCTATAACGCGGGTTTTGATTTGGAGTTCTTGAACAACGAGTTAAAACTTACTGGCGCAGGCGCTTTAGAAGGTATCATAGTAGTTGATGTTTTAAAGATGGCAAGAAGGCTTTTGCCAGCTTTAGAACGCTATGCGCTATGGTTTGTGGCTGATAAGCTCGGCATAAAAATCCGGCAGGAACACCGTGCGTTTTCCGATGTGGAACTTACCTTAGGGGTATTTAATAAGCTAAAAGAGATATTGCTGGTAAAGGGTATATCGGATTTTGAGAATTTTTCAAACCTCTTTGCTATTAATCACGGGTTTCTAGAGAACGTAAATGCCCAAAAGACAGCCCAGATACAGGAAGCAATTGATTTAGGGATAAGCTTTAAAATAAAATACCTTTCGAGTTCCGGGGCAGAAGTGTCGGAGCGGGAAGTAATTCCTAAAGAAATAAAACAGGAGAATAACCGTAGCTACCTGGTAGGTTATTGCTGTTTAAGGAAAGAAGAACGCACCTTTAGAATAGATGGCATATTACACCTTGAACTCATATAGATTAAGGTTCGAGCCTTTTGAGATTTTTGAGGCCTTAAAAAATGAGGGGGACGCATTTTTTCTTGATAGCAGCCTTAATTCGGATTCATCAGGGAGGTATTCATTTTTAGGGATCGACCCGTTTTTTGTCTTAGAGACGAAAGAGCGAAATCCTTTTAAAGATTTAAGAAAAGTTTTGGATAGATACAGAATCAGCCTCCCTAAGAATTATCCTCCTTTCTGCGCAGGGGGGGTGGGTTATTTAAGCTACGATTTAGGGTTCTTATTAGAAAACAGGCTTAAAAGAAATAAACCGGATGATTTAAAAATACCGGAATGTTACTTTGGTTTTTACAATACAGCTATTATTATCGATAATACCAAAAGGATATTGCATATATTTACTTCGGGGTTACCGGAAACAAAATATTATTTAGCAAAATCCCTTTGCGAAAAAAACCTTAAAGGAATACAAAAGCTCCTATACGGGATAAATTCCCGCAAATCAAAACAACCGGCGGAGGCCAATAATAGACTTGAATTGAAATCAAACTTTACTAAGGATAGCTATATTCTTGCGGTAAATAAAGCAAAAGAATATATAAAAAATGGGGATATTTACCAGCTTAACCTTTCACAGAGGTTTCAGGCGATAAACAACCTTGCCGGGTTTGAAATTTATAAGCGCCTTCGCAAATTAAGCCCTTCTTTTTTTAGCGCCTATCTTGATACGGGGAGCTTTCAGATATTAAGTTCATCTCCGGAGAGGTTTTTAAGGCTGGATGGCGATAATGTGATTACGTGCCCTATGAAAGGCACGCGAAAGCGTTCTAAAAATAAATCAGAGGACGAGAGATTGAAAAACGAACTTCTAAATAGCGCTAAGGATAAAGCAGAACTAATGATGATTGTGGATTTAGAAAGAAATGATTTAGGGAGGGTTTGCGAATATGATTCTGTCAAAGTTAACGCGCTGAGAGAATTGGAAGAATACAGCACCGTTTTTCAAACTACGGCAACGATTTCAGGGAAACTCCACAAGGGTAAAGACAGGATAGATTTATTGCGCGCTTGTTTTCCCGGCGGTTCGATTACCGGCTGCCCTAAGATACGCGCCATGGAAATAATCGAAGAGCTCGAGCCAGACAGGCGCTCCATTTATACCGGATGCCTCGGCTATTTAAGTTTCTCCGGCAGCATGGATTTAAATATTTTAATCCGCACTATTTTTAAAAAAAATGATAAGATTTATTTTGGAGTAGGCGGGGGTATTGTTGCGGATTCAAAGCCGCTTGATGAATACGAAGAAACACTGGTAAAGGCAA